>NZ_JADGHT010000402.1 GCF_019683755.1 Thermogemmatispora sp.
AGCTTGCTTAGTCTGACAAATGGCGTTGTTTTGCCTGTACTACGGTGTTGTAGTGTCGTGCCTGGCCAAGGCGAGGGCCAGGCTGACGTCGCGTTGACGAAAGAAAGGACGCCAGAGATGAAAGCCGTCGTCTACAAAGAACCCTTTAAAGTAGCGGTCGAGCAAGTCCCTGATCCCAAGATTCAGCATCCCAACGACGTCATTGTCCGCATCACCTCGACCTGCATCTGCGGCTCTGACTTGCACATGTACGAGGGGCGTACTGCGGCGCCGCCGGGTCTCATCTTTGGTCACGAAAACCTGGGCATTGTTGAAGAAGTCGGCTCGGCGGTCACCACTCTCAAAAAAGGGGATCGCGTAGTGATGCCCTTCAACGTCGCTTGTGGCTTCTGCAAGAACTGCGAGCGCGGCTTTACCGGCTTCTGCCTGACCGTCAATCCTGGCTTTGCCGGGGGTGCCTATGGCTATGTAGCGATGGGGCCCTATCCGGGTGGGCAGGCAGAATATTTGCGGGTACCCTATGCGGACTTCAATGCGCTCAAGCTGCCGCCTGGCGACGAGCACGAGGATGACTTTGTCTTGCTGGCGGATATCTTCCCCACGGGCTATCACGGTGCCGAGCTAGCGCAGGTCTCGCCCGGGGAGAGCGTAGTGGTCTTCGGAGCTGGCCCGGTGGGGGCGATGGCCGCCTATAGCTGCCTGCTGAGGGGCGCCTCCGAGGTCTATGTCGTCGATCGCGTGCCGGAGCGCCTGAAGAAGATCGAGGAGATTGGGGCCATCCCCATTGACTTCGGCAAGGGGGACCCGGTTGAGCAGATCCGTCAGCTGCGAGGAGGGGATGGCGTTGACAAGGGCATTGATGCCGTTGGCTATCAGGCCATTCAGCCGGGTCAGGAGACAGAGGCCCCTTCGGCAGTCCTGGAGGCGCTCATTCAGATCGTGAATCCCACCGGGATGTTGGGCATCCCTGGCCTCTATGTGCCGACTGATCCCGGCGGAGTTGATCCGCACGCCAGAGAGGGACGCCTGCTTATCTCCTTCGGCAAGCTCTTTGAGAAGGGTCTACGCCTGGCCACAGGGCAATGCAATGTCAAGCGCTACAATCGCTATTTGCGTGATTTGATCATTGCGGGACGGGCCAAGCCCAGTTTCATTGTTTCGCACCATGTGCCCCTAGACGATGCCCCGACAGCCTATGAAAAATTTGACAAGCGTGTCGAGGGCTATACCAAGGTTGTGCTCAAGCCCTAAGCGGGGCAGCAAAGACAGCAAAAAACCGCGTAAGGAGGGTGGTGAGAGCCAAAACAAGGCTCTCGTCCACCCTCCTCTGTTCTGCTCGACCTGGGGTCAAGACCAGCGCAGAGAGCCGGCGAGGCCGAGAGAGGCCAGGGCTGACCTTAGTCGTTATCCGTTTCTGGTAGCACGGGCAGGGGACGCACCCACCGGATCTGCAAGTGGCTGGCGCAGAGCGGACAGCGCCGCTCGGCAGGCAGGGGCACAGCGATCAGCGCGGTGTAGCGCCAGGCGCCGTCTAGATTGCGCTCCCATATCAGGCTGCAATCGGGACAGAGATGACGTTCCCAGATCACCATACGATGTTGCTTTCCAGAGAGGCAGGTCGCTTCTCTTGTCTCTTGCCTATTAGTTGCCACCTGGCTGAGCAGCAACGTTGAAGCAGCATTGCCGCTCGGCAGAGGGTTATTGGTTATTGGTAAGAGTATAGCAGACCCAGGCTGAGAAAGAAACCCTGGCTTAGTCACTAGCGATGGAAGGGTATGGCTTCCAACAGCAACAGGCTCGCTGACTCTCTCCCCACCTGCTGCTATTGTGGTTTGAATTTTCATTGTGATCACCATTTCCTGCGACTAACGCTGATTTCAAGGCTGGCGCGTCTTCCTCTTCCTCTGGACCTGCAGTCAAGCTGGCGGTGATGTTGAGGAGGCTCAGGCTGTCATGGTGGCCAGTTCCCCCTTTTGTTACAAAGCCTGCTGCTGTTACACTTGAAGTGATAGCGTCAGGAACAGATGGCAGTAGTCTGCAAATGCCCCGCGGAGATACGTTTTCCCTGTCCAGAGCGGAAAGGAGCCGAGACATGGCGGAAGCCGACAATACCTATGTGATTGATGCTGAAAATGCTGGCGAATTGGCGCGTCTGATGCAGCAGGACCGTCTGCTCACCGAGGCGATGGGGGGACTGCTGCCTGAGTTTTCCAAGGAGCGCCCGCTGCCCGACGGGGGAAAGGTGTTGGATCTGGCTTGTGGTCCTGGAGGCTGGGCTTTGGAGCTGGCCTTTGCCTTTCCTCGCATCGAGGTCATCGGCGTTGACATTAGCCAGCAGGTGATCACTTACGCGCGCGCCCAGGCCTGGTCACGGGGACTGGAGAATGTCCACTTTCAGGTCGGCAACGTCATGGAGCCGCTCAGTTTCCCTGCTAGCTCTTTCGATCTGATCAATGGCCGGCTGCTGAGTGGATTCATGCTGCCAGATGCCTGGCCTCGGCTGCTGAGCGAGTGCTGGCGACTGCTCAAGCCGGGCGGCGTGCTGCGTCTGACTGAGGGAGAGATGCCGCTGAGCACCAGTCCGGCTTCTGAGCGCTTTAATGCCTTGTTCACAGAGGCCTTGAAACGGGCGGGCCGGAGCTTTTCACCGGATGGGCGCCACATTGGCATTACGCCGGTGCTGGCACGACTCTTGCGTCAAGCCGGCTTTGTGGAGGTACGTTTGCGGGCCAGTGTGATCGAGTGGTCAATGGGCACAGAGGCCTACTATCCTGTCTTCAAAGACGCGTTGTTCGGCATAGAGCTGCTGCAGCCTTTTCTGGTAAAGGTGGGCGTGGCTACCAAGGAAGAGCTGGAACGGCTGGCGCAGTTGGCTTTAGCTGAGATGCAACAGGAAGATTTTTGCGCCCTCTGGAACCTGGTCACGGCCTGGGGACACAAACCAGCCAAGGCGGTCGGTTGAAGGGAAAAGCATCCGTCTACAGCAACTGGCCTGCCTGCATTGCTCACCATGCTCATGCGGGCGGGCCAGTGATCGGAACCCTTGTCGCCTCGTCTGCTTGGCGCCCTGGCCTCCTGGAAGGAGTGCGATTCGGCGGGTCTGCGTTGTGAAGACAAGAAGGATGGCGGGAGGCCACGCTTTGCCGGGGGCGGTTAAAGGGAGACGGTGAAGCCTTGAATGCTGTTGCTTTGAGTGAGCGAGCGAGAGAGGAAAACAGATCATGCAGGAATCCCTCCAGAGCGCCTGGCAAAACTTTTACGTGATTATCGGTTCGGCCTCCGCTACTCTGATCGGCTTGATGTTCGTGGTCATGACACTCCTGGCATCAAGAAGGATGCGGCAGAAGAGTGAAGAGGCGATAGGAGCTTTCGGTACACCTACGGTGGTTCATTTGTGTGCCGGGCTCCTGGTCGCTCTGATACTTACCGCACCCTGGCCAGCGCTCTGGCAGGCCGCCTTGCTGTTGAACTGCGGCGGCCTGGCCGGCGTCATCTACATGCTGATCGTGATTCGGCGAGCGCAGCGCCAAAGGCATTATCAGCCTGTGCTGGAAGACTGGGTCTGGCATGTCATCTTTCCAACTCTTGCCTATATCTCGTTCCTGGGGGCGGGCCTGGCGCTACCGAACTATGCCAGGCCTGCGCTCTTCGTCATTGGAGCCGCAGCGGTGCTCATGCTCCTGATCGGTATCCATAATGCCTGGGATACAATTACATATTTAATATTTAATGAAGACATTTTAGACAAGGAAAGGAGAAATGAGAAAGATCGAGAGAGCTAGCCGGGGATAGGGACCGAAGCACTGTCAATTAGAC
>NZ_JADGHT010000403.1 GCF_019683755.1 Thermogemmatispora sp.
TAGTGGTGTATTCGAGATAGTTATTCTAGCGGTAATGGTTGCGGGGCAGGGCCTGGGTGGGGATGCCGCTGCCGGTATCGGTAACCGCTACAACGATCGACTGTTCCTGCTGGACAGCGTCAATAACGACCATGCCACCTGCCGGCGTGTGGCGTAGGGCGTTGTCGCAGAGGTTCGAGAAGACACGTGTGAGCATATCGGGGTCGGCCTGGACGGGCGGCAGGTTGTAGTCGATGGTATTGCACGGTTCGACGTTGGCACGCTCAAATTCGGGGGCGAGGACGGCCAGCACTTCATCGACCAGGACGGCCAGGCGCACTGGCCGGCGCTGGAGTTGGAGGGCACCGGCCTCCATTTTGGCCATCATGTGCAGGTCCCTGACGAGACGGCGCAGGCGCAGGGTCTCGCGCACAATGATGCGTCCTGTGGCCTCATAGTCTTCGCGACTGCGGTTGACGCCATCGATGAGTGACTCGCCGAGGCCAGCGATGGCGGTCAGAGGGGTGGCCAGGTCATGCGTGATGTTCATGATCAGTTCGCGCCGCCATAGCTCTTGTTTGCGCAGCTCCTCAACATCGCGCTGCAGTTGGGCAGCCATTTCATTGAAGTTGTGGGCCAGTTCGCCCAATTCTCCTTTGGCGCTGGTCTCGACGCGTACGTCATAGTGGCCAGCAGCGAGCTGGCGCGTGGCACCTGTCAGCTTGGCTAAAGGGCGGGTAATGGTGCGTGAAAAGAAGATTGCCGCCAGGGCGGCAATGACGGCTACCACGATGGAGGCGATCAGGACAGAGCGGCTCAGGGTCGCGACGAGCGGGGGCATGGTGCCCTCGAGCGCATCGCGTGAGGTGACAAAGAGAACGCCCACGACCGGACCGCTTTGGGCGTCACCTCCGTAGAAGATGGGCGTAACGACAAAGGGACGCGCCGAGCCGGGCGGTCCGCTATCGCCAATGTCGGCGACGGTCTGCTGACCACGTGTGCCCTGGGTGAGCGCCGCCCGTACACGGGTATAGTTGATCTTGAGGTCGGGGTCGGTCGAGGCTACCAGCACGGTGGCCAGGGTAGGCCGGCCACGGACGAGAGCCGGGTAGACCGGCTGTAGATGGGTGGCGGCCCGCGGTAGGTAAGCGTAGACGATGACCAGGGAGTCTTGTCCTTGGGCGCCGCGCACGATCGGAGCAAGGACATCGCTGGCGGCTTGCGCCAGCGTGCGCTGATGCTGCAGCATGTCGCCGCCGATGCGGCGGGCACTACTGCTGGCTAGCTCGCTCAGTTGCTGACGTTGATCCTGGCCATAGAAGTAGGCCACAGAGAGCACGATGATGAGTGCTAGCAGGGCTGTCGCCAGCAGGGCTACCAGCATGGAGCCGAGCGCCAGCCTCCAGCGAATGCTGTGCCACCAGTGCGTACGCATCGTTCTCGCATCCTTTTTTTATATCTCTGTAGCCTTTATATCTATGCCACCATCTACTATTAACTGTTCTATCTTCTCTGTAGAGGGCGCGGCCTTCAATTGGTCCCTTTAAGAAGGCCGGTGGCATCGAATTTGTAGCCAACGCGCCAGACGGTCTTGATGTAGCGCCGCTCGGGGTTGGTTTCGATCTTTTTGCGCAGGGCGCTGATATGGACGTCGATGATGTGGCCATCCCCCAGGTAGTCGTAGCCCCAGACTTTATTCATGAGCATCTCGCGCGTAAAGACGCGATCGGGCGAGCGCGCCAGGAGGGCCAGCAGATCGAACTCCGTAGGGGTGAGGGCCACTTCGCGCCCCTCAACTTCGACGCGCCGCGCCGGTAAGTCGATAGTGAGACCGGGGAAACGGAGGACTTCGCTTTCGCGCTTTCCCTGGTTTCCGTTGCCTTCGCCGCTGCCGCCGCTGACACGGCGCAGGATGGCACGCACACGACTGACTAGCTCGCGCGGGCTGAATGGCTTGACCAGGTAATCATCGGCCCCGAGGTCCAGACCACGAATGCGATCATCTTCATCGCCTCGCGCCGTCAGGATGAGAATGGGCGTGGAGGACCAGGACCGAATCCGACGGCAGACTTCGAAGCCGTCTAGCCCCGGCAGCATGATGTCGAGTATCACCAGATCGGGCCGCTCGCGTGCATGGAGGGCCAGCCCATCTGCGGCATCGTGGGCCGCGATCACGTTGTACCCGGCGTCTTTGAGGTACAGGTTGAGTAGATGGATGATTCCCTCTTCGTCTTCAATGATGAGGATTTTCTGGGCCATTGCTCGTTGTTGCACGCCCTCAGCAGCACCGCTGTCTTATTCCCGCGCCCAAGGCTGGCGGAAATACTCAGGTCGACGAGCTGCCGGAAGGCGCGACCTCCTGTCCGTTAGATAATACTACCACACGTCGCTCTTTCTGGCCGGCCCCGACCCTGGCTGTTGCTATCTCGCGCTCCAATCTTGAGCAAATCTTGAGCTTCTCGTTGAGGACTTCTTTATATCTGGGCGCTATGATACTCACGGCCAGGAAGAGCGAACGCTAGAGCAAGTCAAACGGTTGGGCGTTCGCTCCCCTCCCATAGGTTGTCTCTCTGTCTGGGAAAACAGGCTATGTAAAGGTTCTACTCTTGATTGATAGAGCGCGAAGAAAAAGGAGCGATGACGCTATGAAGCATATGAAAAAGGTCTTCTTCATCGCTGGTGGCGCTGTTCTGTTGCTGGTGTGTATGGTCTTTGGGGCCTTTTTTGCCCGACCGTTGCTGGCCAGCGCTACGGGTCAGAGCGGTAGCCCCCAGGCGACCGTGACGCCGGGCACGGGAGCCAGGACCGGGGCCTATTGCCAGCAATGGCTTCAGGATCTCGCGAACCGCTTGCATGTCTCGGTCGCGACGCTGCGTCAGGATAGCAGCGCTGCTCTCAGTGATGTGCTCGATCAGATGGTCAAGGATGGCAAGCTGACGCAGAGCGAGGCCACCGCGATCAAGCAGCGCCTGACGGCTCATCCAGGCTGCAGTGCTGTGCTCAAGGGGGCGACACGCCTGGCCATTCGTCAGCAGTTGAAGCCCTACCTGCCCGATTTAGAGAGCCAAATCGCTCAGGGTCTGCATTTGAGTGTCGATCAGCTCAAGTCACAGTTGCAGGCCGGTAAGACGCTCAAGCAGATTGCCGAGGCCCAGCACGTTTCGGCCAGCCAGTTGCATACGATTGTTCTGAACGCCATCGAGCATGAGGTTGATCGCGCGGCCCAGGCCGGTGCCATCACGCAGCAGCAGGCTAGCGCGATCAAGCAGTACCTGCAGAAGCATCTGGCGGTGATTACCAGGCTGGTCAATCGCCATTTCAAGTCTGGTACGCTCTAGCTCCTCCCCTGTCTCATGGTGCTGGCAAAGTAAAGCCAGCTAAACACGCGGGGTCGGCGCAGGCTATGGATGGACCTGCCCGGCCCCTTTTTTTACGGCGTTTTTGGTTGTGCCACCCCTCTGCCGGTCAGAGAAGGCCGGCTCTCGCCGGTGAAGGGCTGGCCGGGCGTAGCGGTCAGGCGCCTGATTGACCTGATTGACCGCTTTGGCCAAGTTTGCGATGGCGCTCCAGTTCGCGTAGTTCGACGCGACGGATCTTGCCGGAGATGGTCTTGGGGAGGGTTTCAACAAATTCGATCTCGCGCGGGTATTTGTAGGGCGCGGTGACACGGCGCACATGCTCCTGTAGCTCTTTGGCAAGCTCGGGCGAGGGGTTGTAGCCCGGGGCCAGTACGACGAAGGCTTTGACGATCTGACCCCGCACCTCATCGGGGCTGCCAACCACGGCCGACTCAGCGACGGCAGGATGCTCTTTGAGGG
>NZ_JADGHT010000404.1 GCF_019683755.1 Thermogemmatispora sp.
GAACCGGCCCATTATTGCCCTGATGCATTACGATTACGGGAAATTGCTGCCCAGCCTCGTAGTGGAGATGCTCAAGCTTCATCCTATCTCCGTCGTAGGCAAATTCATCCGGCGCAATCCCTACTATTTGAACTCCGAGCAATACATGATCAAAATCCTGCGCATGCATCGGGAGAAAGAGAAGAAAGAGCCTGGTTCGCAGGAACGCGGTAGCGGGCGCGACTGACGGCCTCTAGCCCAGCAAGTAGCCTAACCCACGCCTGGTCATGCCTAGCCATGCCGAGGAGCGCTAGAGCAAGCGAGCGGAGCAGGGAGAGAAGGACTCGACGCCAGAGAAAGCCTGATCGATCAGCCAGCCAGCCAACCAGCCGATGAGTTGGCAAGTTCGTAGACAGGCGAGAGTCAGTCAGCCCCTCTCGCCTGCTTACTCACGCGCCTGCTCACCCCTGTGTGCTCAAGCCAGCAGCCCGTCGGTGCTGCGGACCAGGTGGACACCCAGGCGCGCCCAGCGAGATAGCTCCTCCTCAGCCAGGGCATCGAAATCGATGGTAGGATGCTGGACAGAGCTAGTGCAATCGCGCAGCACGTAGAGGCGTTGGAGCACCTCGGGCCTTTCACTAAAGTGCTGCACAAGCTGGCGACCGCTCTCCAGCACACAGTGAGACTTCGCCTCCCCAGCCAGGAAAACGCGATCATGCTGCATGATGGTCTCGAGCAGAGAAGTGTTAAGCTGGCTAGCGGGATCGGAAGGATCGGGCACCTCGGCGCCGAAGATGCCGTAGAACTCCGTGCGTGGGGTCAAGCCCTTCACAATATAGTGGGGCTGTGTCTGACGGGCAGCACTATGCCAGGCCAGGGCCTCGCTGAGCGGGGCCACCAACATATGGCCCAGTGTGCCCTGCATCGTATGATAAGGCCAGATCATCAGCTCCTTACGGGCATGCTGACGCAGAGCCTGCACATACTGGCGCGACCACTCTGGCTCGCGCAAGGGGGCCCAGCGGCCTTCCTGGACATCCTCGACACTGATCGTTGTAAACGGGGCAGGATGCTCGCCCGTCTGCGGGTTCTGCCACCAGGTTGGATAGAAGATCTGGAACGGTAAATGCGTATCGAGTGAGGCGTAAATCGTCGTAATGCGATCGGCGTTGGCATAGAACCAGGTCAGCAGGCGAGCGACATCCTCCTGAGAGCCTGGGACAGAGAGCGTGCCGCCAGGGTCAACAAAGTCATGCTGATAGTCGACCAAGACCAGCGCGATGCGCTCGCGGTCCGTGCTAGCGGGGGCGAGGCCCGCCCGCCTCCCGGCCTCACTAAACTCCGCGATACGGGCGGCGTAAGGACCCCTAAAGGCATCCTGCGGATCGAAAAGAGCTGGAGCCAGAGATCGTTCACTCATCAGTATACTCCCTCATCCAGACAGGCCATTGTCGTCGGGCAAAGCGCAGTAAAAAAGAAGAGCAGAACGTCACAAGCATGGAACAGAAAGGTGTCGGCTCGCTCTGCCTGCCGGCCTGCCCGCCTAGAGAACGCTAACGCAGCGAGCGCGAGGCCAGCCCAGCCCAGATCATGAGGGGTGTGGCACGTCCTTCCCTTCGGCCTGCCGGCCTCTCGCTAGGTCATAGAAAGTGTCAAATGTACACTAAATAGTCATTTAGAGTATAGTCTGTCTTGGGAGAAAAATCAAGGGGAGAGGAAACGAATCGCAAGCTCATCGCCTTGCCTTGCGTTGAAAAAGATAACATGATATAATACTACAAGGATGGGTCGCTGGGAACCTCAGCCTTCAGGTAGGGAGGGAGGGATGCATCTCCCTACTTGTCGTCTGCGTGAGGTTGAGCCTCGGTCCCTCTCAAGCTTTCCTCATACGTGTGAGGCCAAAGGCACTGATCGCAAGTCAGCGATGGCTTTGTCTCACCTGGTGCCGGGGGAGCGGGGCAAGCCAGCAATGTGCTATCTCTTGCTTATACTGTCCTGTGGGGCAGAGGGTTGTTGTCAATCAGCCCCGAGGCCCGGGCGGATAAGGCTGCGGGCAAGCCCCTCGACTGTTGTCGTGGGGTAGTTGACAGAACATAGAGGAACCTTGAGAAAAGTGGGGACTCCCCACTTTTCTGCTTGCCAGGGACCTTTTCTTTGCACTCGAACAACTTGCAGTAAGTGTCTACTGGGCGACCAGCGAGCGGGAGGGAGAAGGCATCATGAGAAGTGAATTTCAGGCTGCTATAGCGCAGTTGATTGCCGAAAAAGGATTGCCCCGCGAAGTGGTGATGGAGACCGTGGCCAATGCCCTCTTATCAGCCTACCGCAAGAGCTTCGGGGGCGGGGACAACGTGCGCATCGAGGTGGACAAGAACGGCGAGGTCCACGTCTGGACCACCAAGCGAGTGGTTGCCCAGGTCAAAGATCCCAACGAGGAAATCTCGCTGGCGGAGGCCCAGCGTCTCATACCGAAAGCTGCCCTGGGACAGACGATTGAAGTGGATTCATCGCATATCTTCGAGCGTATCCCAACTCAGACGGCCAAGCAGGTGATCCTGCAGCGCATTCGCGAGGCCGAACATGAGCATCTTTACGAGCAGCTGAAGGAATGGATCGGGGAGATTCGCTTAGGGACGATCACGCGCCGTGATCCGGCGCGGGGCTGGCTGCTCGACTTTGATCTTGACCGCGTTGATAAGGTCGAGGGGCTGATGCCTTTCAGCGAGGAAGTTCCCAGCGAGCATTATCGAGTCGGCCAGCGACTGCGCGTCTATATTGTTGATGTACGTCGTGTTCAGGGGCGGCTCTTACAGATTGTGGCCTCGCGTTCCCATCGCGACCTAGTGCGACGGCTCTTTGAGGCTGAGGTGCCGGAGATCTACGAAGGTACAGTCGAGATCAAGGCTATTGCCCGCGAGCCGGGCAGCCGGACCAAGGTGGCGGTGGTGGCCCATCAAGAGGGGCTAGACCCCATCGGCTCCTGCGTCGGGGTGCGGGGTTCGCGCATCAATAATATTGTGCGCGAGCTGAACGATGAGAAAATTGATATTATCCTGTGGAGCCCTGACCCGGCCACGTTCGTCGCCAATGCTCTCAGCCCTGTGAAGCCGCTGCGAGTCGAGCTGCGCGAGGCTGATCGTACCGCCCAGGTGGTGGTTGCTGAGAAGCAGCTATCGCTTGCCATCGGTAAAGATGGGCAGAATGCCCGCCTGGCGGCCAAGCTCACCGGCTGGCGTGTCGATGTAGTCAAACCTGCTGAGGGCGAGGTCTATGAGGAACCAGCAGAGGAAGCCTTCTCGTCGGCCAGTGCCCGCCGAGAGCGTGGGCGCCACGACAGTGGCAGGCGCTCCGCTTCTTCGCGGGGAGGGAAATACCGCTAGTAGGCCGCTCGCTCTCTTGCCTGCAGTTCCTTTGCTCGTCTGCTCGCCTGTCTGCTGGTCTACCTTTGTCCCTCGGTACCCGCTCGCTCACTCGCAAGCCTGTCGTCGGTCCGGGTGGTAGGCTAGCCTACCTTTCTTCTCTGACCTGGCTGTGCAGCTCGGCGCGCTAGTGGCACAAGGCAACGTTTCATCTCCGGGCCTTCTCTTCTCTGCTTCCAGGCCAGGCAGACCCAGGCTGGGGTCATGCAGTCGGTGACGTGGGATAGGAGGCGTGGAGATGAGGCGTGGCATGCCGTCAATGCTCTCAGGCCGCTAGAGTGATGTCAGTGCTTGGGGCTGGTCGTCCTCGAAGGGGTGCACAGCGGATCGCGGTGGGCAGAATAGTAGGGTAGGGAGTGGGAGGGAGGGCTGCATGTTCTGCAAT
>NZ_JADGHT010000405.1 GCF_019683755.1 Thermogemmatispora sp.
GCCGCCGTCTTGATGCTCTCCTTATCGGAGCGCACCTTGATCTGGGTAACTGCCTCCACATTGACAGCCACCCCTTGCGACGTATAGAGATCCTGAGCCGGGGCTACATCGAATGACATCAATTCAAGAGGAAACTCCTGAGCGCGACTAATCAGAGGAAAGACGAACTTTGCGCCGCCGGTGATGACATCAGTACCTCCGGCGCCGTAGATAATCAAGGCCCGGTTAGGTCCCACCTTGCGTAGCATGCTGGCCCACAAAGCGATAGCGATAATGACCAGCACTACAAGCAGCAAGACGCCGCCGACAACCAGCCCGAGAACGCCATTGAACATGACAGTCACTCCTTACTCACAACGTTAGCATTTTCTGCAAGTCAAAGCAGGTCTTTGCCGGTAAGCAACTCGGAACGACCGTTTCCATCCTGATCCTGAAGGAGCATGCGCAACTGCTCCAATTCTGCGTCAGTTGGCGTATGCCGCGACTGCTGTCCTGGCTCGCCTTCGAAGAACCGTTCCCAGGTCTCCACCTCAGCGATCCCGCGCTCGTAGTTAAGAATAATCACCTCCTGTCCGCGTTCGATCGGGCGACCATCGACGCTACGAGCTGGCACACTCTTATGCAAACCGCCAGGTGAGACATAGATGACCTCGCCGACGCTATTCTGCCGGATTGGCAAACTGACCTTACCGATCAGACCTGTGCGATCCGAGACATCTTGAATAGTCTCCGCCTCACTATCGCCGAAAATGCGGAACAGCAGGGCCAAGACCAGTCCCGCCAGCAGCAAGCCTGCGAAGAGGGCAAGCAATAGAGAGAAAAGGACATCCAGGTGAGTAGCGTTATGGAAGATGTAGCCGAAGAAGCCGAATCCCAGGAGGAAGAAAATCACAGTCCAGGGATTGACCAAAGCCAGGAGATGGGATAACCATGCAGAGGAAGGGCCTTGAGAGAGCTGGCTCTGCCCATGAGGGGAGGCCCCATGTGTCCCAGCTCCAAGCCCATGAGAGACAGGAGCAACGTGACCGACATGGCCAGTGCCGGTGTCCACAGAGACACTGGAGGCCGACGGGCCAAGATGGGCATGGGGCAGATGCAAATGTTGAGCAAGGCCATGCAGGCCATCAGCTACATGGGGGCCAGTGCCGCTGGCATGGTGAGCTAGGCCATGTCCCAAGCTCCCCAGCAGCGACGAAATGACCAAGAAAAAGGTCCCGAACAAGAAGCAACCGATAAAGACCAGCGAAAGCGGATCAGTGGCAATGAGCATAAACCCGGCTCCTTTGCTGCTGCTGGTGCGCACACGCCCCGGCTCGCACGAGAGCCCCGTTGCGCACTCTACCTGACAGATCCACTGTGTATAGACGCTTCACCTCTGCAGGCTTACAACGCCATGACCCTTTTCCTGTTGCGCTACCGCCCAGCGGCGAGGGGTAGACTTGGCCTCACGGCGGTGGCGGCGTGCTCACCCAAGCTGATCGGCTCGACTAAGGTGCTAGTTCTCGCTCTGCCGCGCTCGAGCCAGGTGCTGTCAACCTCTGCACAATCTGCTCTAGCTCGGAAAGAGGCAGCGCCAGTAGCTCACTGAGCAGTGCCAGATAGCGACGTGGGTCCGTTGTACGCGCCAGGGCAGCGAAAAAGCCAGCAATCTCCGGCTCCGCCCGCCACTCTTCTGCGCTGGCTTCCAGCCAGGTAGCAAGGCGATCGCTCTCTTCAGCCACATCTGTCAGCAGATCAGTACTGAAGTCCGGGGGATCACTGACCAGATAACCCGGATGCACCTTGAAGAAGCGCGCCAGTAAGTCACGTGTAGAAGCCGTCAGATGGACCCGCTTCCCGCTCTCTAGTTGCGACAGATAGGCCTGGCTAATGGTCTCACCGAGCTCCTTCTCCATAGCCGTGACGACTTCTGTCTGTGTCATAGGCCGGTTGAGGCCGCGTAACTCTCCTTCCACCTTCCGTAAATGCCTGAGCTTCTCAGCGAGATCCATAGTGCCTCACATAGCTACTTGTTAAATAATCTCTTTCTACTATAGCGATCTGTTATCAGCGTGTCAAGTAAAGAAGAGAGCAAGCCATCAACTCACTTCCCCCTGACCAGGGGTTGGCTCATCTAGCCAAATAAATAGATTGATTGAAAGGTAAGTCATCAGCCGTGACGCGTCGGCCTTGCCTTCCGCTGCGCTCATCCTATAGCAGGCTGCTCAGCCCCTCGGTAAGGAGCCACAGGCCCAAAGCCATCAGCAGCAAAGCGCTCAGAAACAGCACCCAGCGATAAACAGGACCCTGGAGCCAGTGGCGGCTGCGGTTCACAATGCCAGCGATACCCAGCTTCGTGCCGACCAGACAAGCGTAGAAGCTGAGCAGAAGCAAAGCAGGCCCGGCAGCCCCCTGCTCCTCATAGTTGCGGATCAGCAACTGAGCTCCCACTGTGCCCCAGAAAAGATAAGGATGGGGGTTCAGAGCGTTCGTCACAACAGCGCGCCAAAGCACAGGGCCCCTCGCGTGGCCAGTAGAGGCTGAGGATGGAAGTGTCTGAGAAGAGAAAGACGTGTGACCATAGCGATAGGCAGTCAGAGCCGTCTCGCAGCCTAGGTAGAGCACAAAGAGACCACCGGCCACCGCCAGCCAGCCCAGGGCACTGATCGGCAACTGGCTGATCAACAGCACTGCCAGCAGAATAATCGGTAGATCGGTCAACAGCGGTGCCAGCGCGACCAGATTGCCAGCCCGCCAGCCATGTTGCAGCGTCTGCGTGATCACCAGGCCGAGCATTGGACCTGGACTGATACCGGCGGTGAAGCCGTAAGAGATGCCCAGGAAGAGAGCGGTTAACATTAGCGGCTCGGTAACACTTGTTTGGTACGCCTGCCATTCAGCTCTGACTGACTTGGGAGCATCTAGCGAGCTGAAGGAGGGCAGCCGGGCTAGTTACTGACCAAGCTTCTCTTTGAGGAAACGTACAGCCAGAGGCCAGGCCTCAGCGGCGGCCTTCTCATTTCCCATGCCGTGCATGGGGTTCAGGAACGCGTGGCCCGCATCGTAGACCTTGACCGTGATATCCTTGCCGGCCTCTTTGTAGACCCGCTCAACCTTCTCGACCTGTTCCATAGGGATGCTATCGTCGTAGCGACCATAGATTGCCAGGATAGGAGCCGTTACCCGGGCCACATTCTCCGGCTGAGGATCATAGCCGCCTGCGTAGAAAGGCACAGCTGCAGCCAGATCGGTATAGCGCTCAGCCACTGTATAGGTCAGGAGGCCGCCAACGCAGAAACCAATGAGGCCAAGCTTTTTCGGCTCCACATTGGGCATCGCCTTCAAGGTTTCCAGCGCTCCGATGATCTCTTTGACGGCGCGATCCATCTTTTCGCGGATCATCGTCATCATCATCTTGAGGGCATCATTTGGCTCAGTGGCGATTTTGCCATGATAGAGATCGGGCACGGCCACAATGAAACCCTCGGTTGCCAGCTTTTGCGCCAGATCCTGAATGTGCGGCTCAATGCCCCACCATTCTTGGATCATCACGATACCGGGGTGCTTCAAGTCGTCATCTGGCTGAGCTAGGAAGGCATAGGCGCCGTTGCCATTAACTTTGAGGTCTACCAGCGAGGTACGTATGACTGCCATAGCTCCGACTCCTTCATCAGAAGTAGGTAGAAAATAGGATGCTTCTGGCCCGCAATCATCTCTGCGGTGTGCGCTGCAGGCAGGACCACCCTTATAATTATATAC
>NZ_JADGHT010000046.1 GCF_019683755.1 Thermogemmatispora sp.
TCCGCCGCCTGCAACGTCCCCACCGCTATCCCGATCTTCTTCGCCTGCCTTCTCAGGCTCTCCGGCTCCTCTTCTCTCAGCCTCCGTAGCACACTCATCTCTCTCCTCCTCTCCGGACGCTCTTCCTTGTCGAGACACCAAGGAGACGGAATTTCCTATTCCTCTAGTCAGTATAACAGTAGGTCATACCCTGTTCAAGGTTTCCTTTTCTAACGGAAATGAAGTTGAGACAAAGTTATCACAAACTACCATTTACTGTGATAGGGAAGCCGGCTATAGTAGATTCAGCAACAGATCGCGTCGTAACATAAAAAATACACTATTACTATTTATATCAGCAAAAAGGGCAGGTGGTGCCTGGCTGCGAAGCCGGGGGTAGAGGCCCAATAATGCCCAGTAATTCTATTGACCAGACGTATTGACATCAGAATAACTCTGAAGAGAGAGAGGCCATCACAATGGCAACCATGCCTTTTAGCGGCAAGAGCGTCTTGACTGCTTCTCATTGTCCCCAGTGTAGTGAGGACGAGCCGACTCCACCCGTCGGCAGTCGTAGCCTATCCAGGAGCCGGCAGGACCTGATTGCCGCCCTACGCGAGGAGCTGGGACCGAGCGAAGAGAGCGAGCATCTTATTGATTGGCTACTTGACATGTGGGAAACCATAGATCTCCTGATTGCCCGCTTTGGGGCGGCGCGTGCCTGGCAGATCATCGCCGCCCCCGCCGTCCTCCGGCCTCAGCCCATCAGCAGCGAGGAGCTAGCGGCGCACCTGCGTGGTGAAGAAAGCGCCCTCGCAGACCTGACTGCTACTTATCCCTAAGCACTCGCAAGGAAGGAGTCTGAGCGTGTTCACACGTCTCTGGAAGTGGCTACATCCCGTCCAGGCCGAGCAGGAGCAGGCAGAGCCGGCGCCGGCCCTCAGCCCCGAGCGCCAGAGCGACCGGCGCCGGCGCCTCACAGGCGTCCCCTACCTGCTACCCAAAGATCTGGACGAAATCAACCGCCTGGACTTTCAGCATTACGTCCTGCGCCTCGCACTGGGACGGCTCACCTTTGCCCCTATCGAAGAACAGCTTCGGCATGGGGGGCAGGTGCTCGACGTTGGCTGCGGCAGCGGTCGCTGGGCCATCGAGATCGCGCGCCTCTATCCCCTGACCCAGGTGACCGGCCTTGACCTCGAACAGGTCAAAGCCACGACCTCACCCCCCAACTACCGCTTTGTTCAGGGAAACATTCTAGAGGGCCTCCCCTTTGCCGACAGCACCTTTCTCTACACCCATCAGCGTTTCCTGGTGGCCGCTCTGCCCCTGGAACGCTGGCCGTGGGTAGTCCAGGAGCTGTACCGCGTCACCGCCCCAGGTGGCTGGATCGAATTGATCGAACTTGGCGCCGAGACGCGCAACGCTGGCCCTGGCCTGCAGCAGCTCATCGCCTGGGGACGTCAAGCCGCCGCCATGCGAGGGATCGATGGCACCCAGATGAACCGGCTGAGCCAATGGCTCCAACAAGCCGGCTGTCGCCAGATCCTCAGCCATACGCTCTGGCTGCCCGTCGGTGCCTGGGCTGGACGCCTGGGTCTCCTCTTCATACGCGACCTTGTCGCAGGCTTTAGCGGCCTGGAAGCGCCGGTTACCAGCATCTGCGGCCTCAGCCCTGAGCACTTTCGCCAGACCATCGCCGCCCTTGAGCAGGAATGTGATCAACACCGGACACAGTACGCCTGCTATCTAGCCGCGGGCCAGCGCTAAGCCCAGTGCGTCCCAACAGCGCCATTGACTTACGCAAGCCACTTCAGCATATCAGCACCGTGTCCCAGACCAATCGCGCCAAGCAAAGAAAGGAGAGAGCCGCAGTGACACGACGAGCCTTTCACAGGCCACGGGTTGCCACGCCCGGAGGCCTCAGCCCGCGAGAATGGCGCGTACTGGCCCTTGCCCGCCAGGGACTAGCCCGGCGACAAATTGCCGCTCAGCTCGGCATCAAAGTTGGAAGCGTCAATCTCTATTTCCAGCGCATCTACGAGACACTCGGCGTTCACTCCTGGCGCGAAGCAATCAAGAAAGCCCCCTGGGAGCAGTGTCCACCTGAAGCCTTGCCCAGGCCAGATGAACGACAGGAGCCGGCAGACCCTACGCGCCCAATTACTTGACCGTGCTGCTGCCCTAGGCAAGGAAGCCAGCTTCCGGGGGCGTCCTGAGCGGTCGCGATCCGCGACCGCTCAGGCGTCGCTCTCTCGCGCATCACTCAGGCGGCGCCCAACAGCCCGAGAACAACAGAAGAGGAGTTGATACCCATGCCCTTACGTGAAGAAGACGCCCGCTTTGCCATCGCACTCGACCTCATCCTCACCGATCCGGCCCGTCAACATATCGCCCTGATCCTGCGAGAAGATGAGCAGTGCTATGCTCTGGTCGGGGAAAAAATGCACTGGGGAGAGCGCGCAGACCAGGCCTTCCTGCGGGCCTTGCGCGAAGAACTAGGCCTGACAGAGATCCAGCCTGCTCGCATCAATGGCCTTCCCGACAAAAAGCTGCAGGCCAGCGGCATCCTACGCTGGCAGCTTGCCGGTCTCTTCGGCCTACTGCGACCACAGCGAGATCCGCGTTTCCTGCAGGCCCCGCTTGCCACACGCGCGCAGGTTCTCTCATTGACCTACCTGGTCGACTGCGACCTGGGACGTCTCCAGCAGAGCGCCAGGCTGGGAAGCAGCGTTCTTCAGCTTGAGATCTTCCAAGTGACAGCTCTGCCTCCCCTCTTTCTCGACCACGCCGAGCTAATCAGGCACATTTTCCAGGCAGAGCAACGCCAGCGGCTCCCCCTGATCTGCTAGCCTCTCGCCAAAAGCCAGAGCGACCGCCCATCACCTTCACCTTCTCTCCACAACAGAGGACCCTGAGCAGAGCCTTTTCCATTTGGCTCGCCCAGAGTCCTCCCTTCATCTCGTTCAGCCCAGGCACTGGAGTTGCGCCACAGCCAGGTTTGAAGCGTGCTGCGCTCCCTGACTGATTAGCTGGCTGACCGATTGACTGATGCCGCTTCGCGGGTCTTCCAATCAGCCCTGCGCTCGCTCAGCAGCCTTCAGAATAGCGCGCCGCGCCATCACACAGGCCATCTGCGCCCGATACTGCTTCGAACCGTGGATATCCTCCATCAGCTCCAGGCCCTCAGCCGCGTGGCTGGCCGCCTCAGCCACCGTCGCCTCATCCAGCTTCTTACCCAAGAGCGCCGCCTCCACCGCCGCCGCCCGCGTCGGCAGCGTACCCGCCCCCGTAATCACCACACTCGCCGCCGTGCAGGTGCCATCGGCCCCCAGCGTCACCACTGCCGCGCAGCCCGCGACCGCATAATGCGACGCCTTATTAGCCAGCTTCATGTAGGCGCTGCCCGTACGCTCCGGCGGCAGCGGGAAGCGAATCTCCGTCACCATCTCGCCCGGTTCCAGCGCCGTCGTGAAGGTCCCCAGAAAGAAATCATCTGCAGCAATACTACGCTCCCCCTGGGGACCCCGGACACGAATCTCCGCCTTCAGCGCGCGCACCGCCCCTGGCATATCCGCCGACGGATCAGCATGCGAAATACTCCCGCCAATCGTGCCCCGATTGCGCACCTGCGGATCACCAATCACCGAAGCGCACTCGGGCAAGAGGGCAAAATGTCGACGCAAGACCTCTGAACGCTCAATTGTTGCATAGGTCGTCAAAGCCCCCACCGCCACCACACCAGGCTCTTCCCGAATATAAGAAAGGCCAGGAATACGACCAATATCGATCAAGTGGGCCGGTTGAGCTAGACGCAGCTTCATCGTAGGGATCAGACTATGGCCACCGGCCAGCAGCTTTGCATCATCGCCATACTGTGAGAGCAGGGCAATGGCCTCATCCACCGAGGTCGCAGGATGATACTCAAAAGCGGCAGGAATCATCAGACATCTCCTCCTCGCATCGTACATCAAGGGTACGCAGACCAGCAGGCTTCCAAGCAGCCACCTTAACCAGAAGGCCGAGCGACCCGCCGGCCCGCGCCCCACCTCAGCCTTCGCCGTCATCGTTGACGTTCACCAGAGCAACAGAGGCGCACCGCGCCGCTCGGAGCCAGAGCTGACCACCTCAGGCCTGCGGCTGTGACGGTGCCTGTTGCTGCTGGATAATGCGCCAAATGCGCTCAGGTGTAAACGGCATATCGACATGCGGCAGACCGAGGGCATCGGCCACGGCCCCAGCGACCGCCGGCGTGGCCGCGATCGTCCCGGCCTCGCCCACACCCTTGACCCCCAGCGGATTATAAGGCGTCGGCGTCACTGTATGATCCAACTCAAAAGGCGGCAGCTCCGAAGCCAACGGCATTGCATAGTCCATGAAGGTCGAAGTAAGCAACTGGCCATTCTCATCGTAGACCACGCCCTCAAAGAGGGCCTGCCCGACCCCCTGGACAATGCCACCGTGGATCTGACCAGCCACCAACAACGGATTCAACTGGCGCCCACAGTCATCAACGGCCACATAACGCGTCAGATGCACCTCACCCGTATCCTTATCAATCTCCACGACGCAGATATGCGTCCCGAACGGGAAGGTACAAGCCTCCGGCTCAAAGAAAACCGTCGTCTCCAGGCCTGGCTCAATCCCCGGCGGCAAGGTATTCGAGAAATTGGCCGCCGCCGCCACCTCAGCGAAGGTCACCGCCTTCTGCGGCGCGCCAGCCACCGAGAACTTGCCATCCTCCAAGGTCACATCTGCCGGACTGGCCTCCAGCATATGGGCGGCGATCTGCTTCATCTTCTCCTTCAACTTCTGCACCGCATTATAGACCGCCGTACCGCCCACTGCCGTCGTGCGGCTGCCGTAAGTACCGCGTCCCTCGGGGGTCGAATCGGTATCGCCGTGGATGACCAGCACGCGCTCGATGGGGATACCAAACTCATCGGCGGCGATCTGCGCAAAGGTTGTCTCCTCGCCCTGTCCATGCGGCGAAGCGCCCGTATAGATCAGCACATCGCCACTCTGATCGACGCGCACCCGTGCGCTCTCATAGAGGCCAAAGGGCGTCAAGCCCTTGGGACCAATGCCGCAGATCTCCACATAGGAAGAGAGGCCAATGCCCATCAGCTTCCCCTGGGCCCGCTTCTGAGCCTGCTCGGCGCGCAACTGCTGATAGCCGATCAACTGCATGGCCTTCTCCAGGGCTGCCTGATAGTTGCCGCTATCGTAGACCGTCCCCGTGGCCATCTTATGCGGGAACTGCTCCGGCTTCACAAAATTGATCATGCGCACCTCAGCCGGGTCCTTGCCCAAAGCATGGGCCACCAGATCTACGGCGCGCTCCACCAGATAGGCCGCTTCGGGTCGCCCTGCGCCGCGATAGGCATCGGTCGGGGCCTTATTGGTGAAGACGATATCGCAACTGCCATAAGCTACCGGGATATCGTAGCAGCCGCAGATCATCGGCAGCGTGAAGGCAATGGCGATCACATCCGTAAAGAACTGCAGGTAGGCGCCCAGATCAGAGACCACATGGACCTTTAGACCGGTAATCTTGCCCTCGCGCGTTGCCGCTACCTCCACATAATCGATCTGGTCGCGTCCGTGGATGGTCACCGCCAGATTCTCGCTGCGGTCCTCAATCCACTTGACAGGGCGGCCCGTCTTCATGGCCGCGAAGGCCACGAGCGCCTCTTCCGGATAAATATTGAGCTTGCAGCCGAAGCCACCACCGACCTCGGGGACAATCACGCGCACCTGATGCTGTGGCAGACCAAGCTGCTCAGCCAGGTAGTTACGCAACAGATGGGGGATCTGCGAGGAGCTCCAGATGGTCAGCGTCCGATCCGCCTTGCGGAACTCGGCCACCACGCCGCGCGTCTCCATCGGCGAAGGGGCCAGACGCTGATTGACCATGCGCTGCTTGACAACAATACCGCCATTGGCCTGGGTCTCAGCAAAGACGCGATCGATCTCATCGGTTGGGGGGCGTACCGAAGCCGCGACATTGGTACCGAACTCTTCATAGAGCAAGGGCGCATCGGGTTGGGCTGCCTTCTCAGGATCAACGACCGCCGGCAGCGGCTCGTAGTCGACCTCGATCAGATCGAGCGCATCACGTGCCCCATAGCGGCTTTCGGCAATCACTACCGCCACCGGGTCGCCATAGAAACGCACCTTGCCCTCCGCCAGTGGGCCACGCCGGCCCATACCATTGGTGATGTGCGGCGGTAGCGGGGCCGCCACCGGGATGTTGCCAACGACCCCCTTGAGATCCTGGGCCGTGTAGACTGCAACCACCCCCGGCGCCTGCTTAGCAGCCTCGGTATTGATGCTGCGAATGCGGGCATGGCCATAGGGGCTGCGGAGAACCGCCATATAGAGCATGCCGGGGAGCTTAATATCATCAACGTAGGTCGCTTGACCGGTGATGAGACGGGGATCCTCGCGCCGCTTAATCGGCGTACCAACCAGTGCAGCAATACCCATAAGCAACCGTTCCTTTCTCCTCGTAACAGGCAACAGAGACGAATGGATAGAGGAGACCTGGTCAGTTCAACACAGCCAACACCGCCCGCTCGGCCCCGAACGGCAGGGCGAACGGCCTGCAGACAGCACTGTCTGAGCCAGGTAAGCAATCTTTCCGCTGGATGACTACGTGCACAATCGCCAGTAAACGAGTGAGCCTGGCCGTCACAGGCCGTGTTACCGCGCCGGGCGCGCCACTAGAGACGCACTCACGCGCCGGCCCAGACGAACCGCTGATGGTACTCGCGAGATGAGTGGGGTCATCGCTTGAACCTGGCTGGCCAGTGAGCAAGCGAGTGGGAGAAATAGCCGCCAGCCAGTCGCCGCGTCGATCTTACTCGCTGGCGCCCACAGGCTGCGAGGCTCCAGCCCGCATCTTCTCCGCCGCATATTGGACGGCCCGCACAATATTCTGGTAGCCCGTGCAGCGGCAGATATTGCCCTCTAGCCCTTTGCGGATCTCGGCCTCACTTGGGTTGGGGTTGGTCTTGAGCAACTGGTAGGCCGCCATGATCATGCCTGGCGTACAAAAGCCGCACTGCAGCCCATGCTTTTCCCAAAAGCCTTCCTGCAGCGGATGGAGCTGTCCCTCTGGAGCCAGGCCCTCAATGGTCGTAACCTCACAGCCGTCCGCTTGCACGGCCAGCACAGTGCAGGACTTGACTGCTTCGCCGTTGAGCAGCACAGTACAGGCTCCACACTGCGACGTGTCGCAGCCAATGTGCGTGCCCGTCAGGTCCAGCACATCGCGTAAATAGTGCACCAGCAACATGCGCGGTTCGACCTCTGAACGGTATTGTTGACCATTCACAGTCACCGTGATTTCGCGCTTCGTCGTCATTGGTGATACCTCCACATGTGGTCGGTTTGATCAGGCCCGTGAGTTTCTGCCCTCAGTTCAGTATACAGGGACCCAGGAACAGGAGGGCCTAGTGGGAACAGCTTCGCCTTTGGACGTCGGACTGCAGCAGTCGTCGTGGAATGGATGGGATGACCTGGGCGCACCGGCCATCGTCATCGATCTGTTACAAGGCCACAGGCGCTCAGATGCCCCTGCTTCGGCGCTGCTGGCTCTGGATGCTTCGCAAGTACGGGGAAAGGATCACCAGGGAGGCTCGCCAGATCGCTACCTCCCTGCCTCTTGCATGCGCGGTTTTCTCCTTCCTTTCTCGCTCCTTACACACGCCCAGAGAGAACGACCTTTTGAGCACCTTGCACGCTCGAGTCGCCCGCCGGCTCTCCCCCGCGCTCAGGCCCGCTGAGGCTCGCGCCAGGCCTCAAGCTCGCGGCAGCGCAAGATAACCACGGCTGCTTTTGCGCGGAGACAGCTCGCTGCAAACAAGCGCGCCAGACCGGCAAGAACTCGTTTCAGCTAACAGATAGAGAGTAGCATACGAATGGGCTGAGTGTCAATCGGCGCCAGGCCCGTCAGGCCGATTCCTTGCCCCTCCCCCGCTCGCTTGTGGTACAATATCCCTGATTTTCCAATAGCGTACAAAGTACACTAAGTGAGGAGGGCAACCGATGCATCGCCGCGCCCCCAGTGTGCACCCGGGATTGATGACCGACATGTATCATCCAGATGCTGCCTATGTGAGCTGGCGCACCGGTCGCAACGGCCTGGCGACCTTTGACCTCTACACGCGCACCGCCCCCTTTGGGGGTGCCTATCTCCTTGTGGCCGGTCTAGAGGCTGCGCTTGAATTTGTGCAGTCGTTCCGTTATACCGAAGAAGAGTTAACGTTTCTGGCGCGCATCCGCGACTACGACGCAGCCTTTTTGGATGAGCTAGCGAATCTGCGCTTTACTGGCGAGATCCTCGCTATGCCGGAAGGCTCAATCGCTTTTCCCAATGAGCCGATCCTGCGGGTAACGGCCCCCTTCCGCGAGGCCCTGCTGCTAGAAGCTGGCATTATGCAGGCCATGAACCTGGCGACGCTGATCGCCACCAAGGCCTCACGCATCGTCTACGCCGCCCAGCAGGGTCAGCCGCGCCGGGTGGCCGAATTCGCTTTTCGCCGGGCTCAGGAGCCAATGACAGTGGCGCGCGCGGCCTATATTGGCGGCTGCGCCAGTACCTCGCTACTCAACGCCGCCTATGAGTTCCGTCTCCCCGCGACCGGGACCGTCCCCCACGCGCTGATCGAACTCTTCGACAGCGAGGAGGAAGCTTTCGAGGCCATTGCTCAGGCCTATAACCGCTATACCTTGCTGCTGGACACCTATGATCCGCGCCGCGCGATCCACACAGCGATCGAGGTGGCGCTCCGGGCACAGGAAACCCTGGGCCACACGCTAGCCGCGGTTCGCATCGACAGCGGTGACCTGGTGGCCGACAGTCTCTATATCCGTGAGCAGCTTGATAAGGCAGGTCTGCAACATGTGCGCATCTTGGCGAGCGGCGACCTGGACGAGTGGAAGATTCTGGAGCTGCTCCAGGCCGGTGCGGCTATCGATGCCTTCGGGGTTGGCACAGCCCTGGGCAGCGGGGCTGGCTCGGTGGAGCGCGGCATCGCTGGCGGCTCACTCGGAGCGGTCTACAAGGAAGTCTGGTATGTCGACGAGAACGGCACCGAGTACCCGAAAGTGAAGCTGGCCAGTGAGAAATCAACCTGGCCGGGCAAGAAGGAGATCTATCGTCACCCCCAGTGGGAAGAGGATGTAGTCCAACTGGCACATGAGCCGGCCCCTGCGGGCTATCACCGCCTGCTAAAGCCGGTCATGCGCAATGGTGAGATGGTTCCTGGCAGCCTGCCGCCTCTCTCGGAGATCCGCGAGCTGGCTCAGCAGAATCTGGCCGCGCTGCCCGAGAAGTACCGGGCTTTGACGGTTCAGGAGCCTTACCCGGTGCGCTTCAGCGAGGGCTTGCAGGTGTTACGCCGCCAGGCGGCGCGCATTGTTGGGGTAGAGCTACCTGAGTAGCCGAGGAGTATGGGCAGGCAAGGCGGACGGCAGCCATCTTTAAGGGCACGCGCTCGCTCTGCTCTGCCCGCTTAACGTTGGTGCGCCGGCTCTGGACAGGGGATCTGGCTGACGGAGTTGTGCCGCTCGGGCTTCTGGGACCTGATGGCAAGCGCTGCCGCCTTCTCTCCCGCGTGGGGTATAATGCTGAGAAGCCGATTCGTGCGAGGATGCCATGAAGCGCTCGATCAAGGAAGGACTTTCTAAGGAAAGGGGAAGAGAGCATGGCTGAGCGCGCCACTGAGCCGCCCGAGCTGGCTGAGACTCAGGACAAGCCCCCCACTCAACAAGAGCAGGCAGCCTGTACAGACCCGGCGTTGGTCGCCTGCCAGCCAAGGCCGGCAGAGGGGCCTGCAACGGAAGGGGTGACCTTCACGGGCGAGTCTACAGAGACCGTGCTTTGGACGCCTGGCTTTATTGTGGTCTTCGCCTTGACTCTTGGTCTGGGCCTCAGCGTCGAGTGCCTCCTGACCAACGGTTGGCAGGCCCATCTCTACGGTGGCAACTGGCCCCAGCTTGCTCATCTGGCGGCCTTGCTCTCGCTCTGGCTCGCGCTCCTGGTCCGGGGGCGTACGGCCTGGGTCCGCCTGGGAGCCATTTTCGGCTGCCTGTGGGCCTGCTTCGTAGGAATCAACCTGCTTTTCAATCTGCGCGCCAGCACGCAGCCGGCGACAGTGGCCTATTTGAACGTCTCGGGGAATCTCTCTTTGCTGGGCATGTACCTCTGTTTCGCTACGGAGCAGGCCCGCTCTCCTCGCTGGGATAGCTGGTTCTTCGCTCTGGCCCTGGTGGGAGGTAGCGGCGCTGTTCTGCTTGATTATCTGCTGACAGCCCCGGACCAGCGTTCCCTGGTGACGGTCGCTGACGCGATTGCTGCTGTTGCGCTCTGGTTAGGGCTGCTGGTCTGGTGGCTGCGTCCTGTCTGCTGGCGTCTCCACCCTGGCCCAACCTTCCTTTTCGGACTGTTCCCGATCATCATCCTGATCCTCTCTATCCCCGGCATCACCAACAGCTTTAACAATCTGTTCTTTCTCCAGGTGGCCGATCTTTGTCTGCTCCTTGGTGGCTTACGCCTGCTGCAAGCGCAGCGTCTTCTCTCCCGCTCCTGAGTGGGACCGGCAGGTCAGGGCACCACGCCTGGCCTGCTCATGCGTTCTCTTTGTTGTAAGGCCAGGGTAGGAGAAGCACAAGACGGCCAGGAACAGCCAGAGCCAGGCCGGCCATGTGGCTCATTCCACTCGCCCCCAGCCGGTGGGTTCTTATTTTTCATCAGGAGGTAAGAGGCTACGATGTCTGCGCAGTCCGAGTCCCAGCGCCTCGACGATCTGCATGCCACGCTCGCGATCAGCGCCGAGGAGGCCCACACTGGTACCAGCCGCGTCCTGACTTTGCCTGACGGGCGCCGGCTCCCGATTACGCTGCCAGCGGGCATACAATCAGGCCAGCGGATCAGCTTTGCTGGCCAGGGGCGACGCCGTGGGGACGGCTCCTATGGCTCGCTGCATCTGACAATTACGGTCCTGCCTGGACCACCAGCGACGCCATCGGCACCCGACTTGCTCGAGGAGGAGGTTCCCACTCTGCTGAGCAGCCAGCCAGGACAGCGAGCAGCGCCGGCCAGCCCCATCATCCCCAAATTGCCACCAGGCTCACCCCCGGTCTCAACTCCACAGGGGCCAGCCCCCGGCCTTGCTTCTCAGCCGTCAGCGCCCTCTCCTGGCAGTCAGAGGCGCTGGTCGCGACCGCATACGCTTCTGATCACTGCCCTGGCCATTGGGCTGCTGCTGGCCAGCAGCCTGGGCTTTCTTGTGGAGCAGCACCAGCAGCCGTGCTGGCTGCTGGCTAACGCCACCGCGACCAGCGGGGCTTTGACCGCTGCTGCTGCCACCAGGCAGGCGGCATGGCGCACCAGCACTGTCACTCAGGCGACAACGGCAGCCCAGGCCACCGCCTCGACTATCGCCGCCTACCCTAACCCCTACCCGCCAGGAGGCGGCAGACTGATCCTCTACACGCCGCTGAGCGATCCGCGCAATAGCATCGGCTGGGAAACCGGCAGGCATTGCGCCTTTCAGGCCGGCGCCTACCATGTGATGGCCCAGGACCCGCGCTTCTTTGAGGCCTGCAGCAATGGCATTGGCTATAGCGACTTCGTCCTAGAGGTCGAAATGACCATTGTCAAGGGAGATCAAGGCGGGCTGCTTTTCCGTGGCGATATCGATAACGATCGCTATTATCTGTTTCAGACTGATACCAGCGGCTTTTGCTCCCTGTTTGCCTATACCGGTGGAGACGGCGATCAGGCAGAGGAATTGTCGCGGAGTATCGCCATTGGTTTTCAGCGCGGTCACAGCGCATCTAACCTGCTGGCTCTGGTTGTCCGCGGCTCCAGCCTGACACTGTATCTCAATCATGAGCCAGTGATCAAGGTCACCGACGGACGCTACCGCGCAGGTCAGTTGGCATTGCTGGCAGTGCCATTTGTCGAGAGCGGCCAGGCCACAGAGGTAACCTATCGCCATCTCAAAGTCTGGACTTTCTAAATCCCGTGCAGATGGTGTATAATACCCAGCCAGGGAAAAGCGACTGATCCACGCGGCATGGCTAGCTGCCAGCCAGACGGCTAGCCAGCGCAGGGTAGGCAGGCATAGAGGAGAGAGAAGCAGAGCACTTGCAGAGAAAGAAGCATGCACGCAAAGCCTAGAGGCTCGGAGAGGGACGATCCATTATGACCACAACTGCCACCATTCCTAAGGGGAAGTATCACATCTGGACGGTCGGCTGTCAGATGAATCAGGCCGACTCGCAGCGCATTCAGAGCATGCTGGATGAACTGGGCTGGGAGGAAACGAGCCTGGAACAGGCCAATCTGGTAGTGCTTAATACCTGCAGCGTGCGCCAGGCGCCCGAGGAGAAGGCCCATAATCTGCTTGTGCGTCTCAAGCAGATGAAGGAGCGGCGCGGCGACTTGCTGATTGCTCTGATGGGCTGCATGATCGGCAACCAGAAGACCATCGACGAGCTGACACGCCGCTATCCCCATATTGATTTGCTCTTCAAGGTAGAGCAGGCGGATATCCTGCCGCGCTTCCTCGAAGAGCGCTGGACGCCTATCTCCGGGGCGGGCTGCCTGGACATCGAGTATCAGGATGAGAGCGGCCAACTGCATCAGTTGCAGCCGCCCACTCCAACAGAGGAAAGGGAGGAGCGCCCCCGCCAGAGCCAGCCGGCGCCGACTATCGCGACTTCGCTCAGCCGCAGCGGTCAGCGCACCGTGCTACCGATGGCGATCACGCCACGGCCTGGTGAGCGCGTCGCCCACTATCCGACCAAGATTGAGGCGCGCTACGTGGCGCCTACCGCCTGGCTACCGGTGATTTTGGGCTGCAATAAGGTCTGCACGTACTGCATCGTACCTTATCGCCGGGGTCGTGAGCGCAGTCGCCCGCTGGATGAGGTTTACGCCGAGGCCCAGTCGTTGGTAGCCAAGGGAGCGCGTGAGCTGACGCTGCTGGGGCAGACAGTCGAGGCCTATGGTCTCGACCTACCGGGCCAGCCAGACCTGGCCGACCTGATGGAGAAGCTGAGCGAGATCGAGGGTCTCAAGCGCATTCGCTTTATGACCTCCTACCCGCGCCATATGACGGATCGCATGATTCAGCGCATGGCGGCTCTGCCCAAGGTCTGCGAGCACGTCAATATTCCTGTGCAGTCGGGCGACGATGCCGTCCTGCGTCGCATGAAGCGTGGCTATACGATCGCCGAGTATCGCGAGCTGATCGCCAAACTGCGGGCCTGGTGGCCTGGGGTCACGCTCTCGACCGACGTCATTGTCGGTTTCTGCGGCGAGACCGAGGAGGAGTTTCAGCATACGCTCGATCTGCTGGAGGAGATCCGCTTCGATGTGGTCCATGTGGCCGCCTACTCCCCGCGCCCGGGTACAGTAGCGGCCCGCTGGCCCGATGATGTGCCGCTGGCTGAGAAGAAACGGCGGCTGCACGCCGTTGAGGAACTGCAAGCCCGCATTGCGCTGGAGCTGAATCAGCAGTATGTGGGACGGGTGGAGGAGGTCCTGATCGAGGAGAGCAATACACTGCATGGCCGCCGTCAGTGGAAGGGCCGCAACCGCGGCAATAAGCTGGTCTACTTCCCTCCCGCTGATGACGAAGGTCATCAGTCCTTCCATGATGGGCGCGAGGCAGGCATCGACCTTGACGCCCTGCGCCCCGGCGACCTGGTGCAGGTGCGTATCGAACGCGCTACCGCCTGGTCCTTGCAGGGTTGCGCAGTTGCGGTATAATAGGCGGGCCAGGTTCTGGCCCGTGGTATTTTGCAGTCTGTTCGTAGATGGAGGTGGCATCTGATGACGCAAGCGCTCTCGGCGGAGGAGAAGGCCCGGCTAAAGAAGCAGTGGACGGAGCTGGCCATTCAGCAGGCTCTGGCAAGCCAGTGGCAGGAGGCGGTCGTTACCAATCGCAATATCTTAAGTCTTTTCCCAAACGAGGCCGAGGCCTACAATCGCCTGGGCAAGGCCTATCGCGAGCTGGGCATGTACGCTGAGGCCCGCGAGGCCTACTCCCAGACGCTGAAGCTCAATCCCAATAATACGATCGCTCGCAAGAATCTGGAGCAGCTCGCCCTTATCCAGGAGGATCAGGCGCGCGTCAATGCCGCAACTGTTGCTATCGATCCGGTCATCTTCAATGAGGAACCTGGCAAGCGGACAACCACCGACCTGATCAACCTGGCCGAACCCCAGGTTCTGGCCCGGGTCAGCACCGGCGAGAAGGTCCAGCTTGAGCGCGATGGCCATGCGATCTATGTGCGCTCCGCCACGGGCGAGCGGATCGGCCAGATTGAGCCGCGGCTGGCTAACCGCTTGATCACCTTGATGGAGCATGGCAATCGCTACGAGGCCGCGATCTCAACGCTGGATAACAGTCATGTCCGCGTGGTGATCAGTGAGTCGTATCAGCATCCAAGCATGGTGGGTACGGTGAGCTTCCCGGCCCAGGCTGGTGGTGAACTCGTCAGGCCGTACACGAAGGATAGCATGCTGCGCTACGACCGCGACGAGGAGGATGAGCTGCTCAGCGAGGATGAGTACTACGAGGGCACCGAGGAGAGCGATGAGTTCGGCGACCTCGATTTCGAGACCGGCACTGACGTCGAGGAGTAGAGAAGGTCGTTTCTCGCTCCCTCGGGCCGGCGCGGTGTCCGCTCTTGTGGGCACTGCCTCCTCTCTGGGGTGTTTGCCGGTCGCTGGATGCTGCTGTGTTGGTCCTCTTCGGTGCTCATCACAGGACACGCAGACTACTCTGATCTGGAAAGAGGTTGCGCTCTACTATGAATAAGCGGAAACGCGTCGCTCTTCGCAAGCATCGCATTAAGGAGAAAAAGCGCAGGGAGAAGCGCAAGGCTCAGCGAGCTAGCGCGAGTACGGCTTCGAATACGGCGCGGCGGTAACGCCGCGCTTCCCTCTTGTATGGAGGCGCTGCGATGACTAGCCCGTCCCCCGCTTCAGCGGCGACGGTGCGCAATGTGCTCACCTTGCTCGCGTCCCGCGACGCCCAGCTCGTGGCCGGCGCTGAGGGGTTAGAGCGTCGCGTGACCTGGGCCTTGCGAATGCGCGCCCGCCTGCCGGCTTTTGAGAGTATCCGTGGTGGTGAGTTGGCTCTGCTGAGTTTGACGCAGTTGCGCCGCCTGGATGAGACGCTGCCCCATTTGCTGCAGACGCTGCATCGGGAGGGGATCGCTGCGGTAGCTGTGGCCGCCCCTTCGATTGAGGCCCTCGGCTCGGAGGCGGAGGCCGTGGCCAATCGCCTGCACCTTCCGCTCATCTACCTGCCAGCCTCGGCTCCGCTGGAGGAGATTGTGCGCGAGGTGATTACCTTTGTGGCCAGCTTCCGCAGCGAGATTGAGCGCCGCGCTACCGAGGTGGCTCACCAGTTGATGCAGCTCAGCGTCCAGGGCGTCGGTATCCAGGGCCTGTGCGAGCATCTGGCGCGTGTGACCGGGAAGTGGGTGGTAGTGCAGGATGCTGACTATGCGCCGCGCTGGCAGGTGGCTCCTCCCAGCGCTCTGCCAGAGGGTATGCTGCCCTCCCACCTGCCTTCTTTGCTGGATGATGACCTGCTGCGTCAGGAGGGCCTGGCGCGCGTCGTGGTTCCGATTTTAATCCGCCACGAGATTGTCGGCTACCTCTCTTTGATCGGCAGAGAGCAGACTTTCGATTATCAAGAGCGCCTCTTGCTGGGCCAGGTCTCGCCTATTCTGGCGCTGGAGTTTGTGCGCGAGCGCGAGCGCAGTGAGGTAGAGAGCCGCTATCAGTTGGAGGCTTTTCTGGATGTAGTTCAGGGCAACTACCAGCAGCCGGAGGAGATGCAGGCGCGCGCTCGCTTGTTGGGCCACGATCTGACCCCTCCTCAGGTGGTGGTGGTCTTTGAGCTGTCACCTCAGCATGCTACACCCCCTACCGGGACAATTATCGCCGGCTGGAGCCGGCGCGTGCGGGAGGAGTTGCTGCGCTCCTGGCCTATGGCCTGGGTGGTCACGGAGCAGCAGCGCGTGACAGCCTTGCTGCCTCTCGGCGATCTGCGTACGGGTAGCGGCGATGCGCGCTCTGACCATGAGTTGGAGCAGGCGCTCTTTTCGCGCCTGGAACGAGTCCACAACCGTATTCTGCAAAGCACCAATTTCCTTAAAGGGGAGACTGCCGCCGCCTCCGGCGGTACCCGCTCAGTAGCACGCGGGGAGAGTGATCCTCTCTATTCCGTCGGCATCGGACGCATCGCGCAGCAGATCCAGGGCATCGGACAGTCGATGCGCGAGGCCCAGCAGGCCCTGGAGATCGGGCGCCGCCTCTTCGGTGAGGGCCGCCTGCATTCGTTCGCTCGCCTGGGGATCTATCGCCTGCTCTTCCATCTCTATGGCCATGAGGAGCTGACGGCTTTCTACCGCGAGACGCTCGGCCCCTTGCTGGAGCACGATAGCCGCGGCGGGGAGCTGATCGAGACGCTGGAGTGCTTTTTCCGCTGTAATGGGAACCTTAGTGAGGCGGCCCGCGCTATGCATATGCACCGCAATTCTCTGCTCTATCGTCTTGAGCGCATCGAGGAGCTACTTGGACAGTCGCTTGAAGATTCGGAGCTGCGCCTCTCTTTACAGATTGCCCTCAAAATTCGCTATATGCTGCAGGATCGCTGAAATACGCTCTTTCTCCATCTCATTGTTCGTCCCGCCCGTCTCCTTGTCAGGCTTGATCCGTAGCAGGGGTATGCCTTCGCTCGAGCCGAAATCTCAGCCATAGCCCGATGGTCAGGAATAGCTATCAGACAGCTATCATTGTGCTATCCTTTACAGGGGTGTACCACGATGACCCAAGAGTAAAGAGCAGGGCCATTCTTCCCAACTTTTGGCGGCGCGCCGGCTGCGCTTTCTACTTGCAAAGAGGCAAGGATCGACCCAGGGCGTTTTTCTCTCATCAGTATGGCTACCTCTCAGGAGAGCTGGCTTTTGATGCGATGACGGCAACGGAGGTCCTGCCTGTCATGAATGCAGGCCGCCGAGAAGCGGTCATGAGTCGAGGGTCTTGAGTGAGTGCAACTGAGCTACAGCGAAGAGAGGACTGCTGGCATGCGCATTGCGGTTTTGTCGGACATTCATGGGAATCCGATTGCGTTGGAGGCCGTTCTAGCCGATATTCAGACGCAGGGGCCAATTGACGAGTATTGGATTCTGGGCGATCTGGTCGCCATTGGTTATGATCCTGTGACTGTGCTGGAGCGGGTGACGAAGTTGCCGCGGGTGCGTTTTACGCGCGGCAATACGGATCGTTATGTTGTCAGCGATGAGCTTCCCATTTCGATTGAGCAGATCCGAGCCCAGGGCCGCCTTGAGATGCTTCCGAAACTGCTGAGCACGGTGAAAAGTTTCGCCTGGACGAAAGGGTATGTGACTGCAACCGGCTGGCTGGATTGGTTGAGCCGTTTGCCTTTGGAGCAGCGGCTGACCTTGCCCGATGGTACGCGCTTGTTGGGCGTGCATGCGGCCCCAGGTACCGACGATGGCCCTGGTATTCATCCCCGCTTGAGTGAAGCGGAGTTAGAGGCTCTGGTAAAGGACTGTAATGCCGATCTGATCTGCGTCGGCCATACGCATATTCCGCTCGATCGTACTGTGGCTGGTGTGCGGGTGGTGAATTTGGGCAGTGTGAGTAATCCGGTGACCCCGGAGCTGGTGGCCAGCTATGCGATTGTGAAGGCCAATAATAGCGGTTACCAGCTTCAGTTACGGCGCGTTCCTTATGATCGAGAGGCCGTGATGGAGGCGATCCGGCGCGTGCGTCATCCGGCCGGCGATTATTTGCTGGGCTACATGCGCGGGGAATATGTCGCCAGAAAGGGTTGATTGCAGGCAGGTTAAGCGCGCCCAGGCCGGGTCAGGTCCGGCCAGGCCTGGCCTGGCCCTCTACCTCTTTCCTGGCAGTCTGCTTGTTGGTCGATTCGCTGATCGGTCGACTGCTGGCTGATGGGCTAGAGGGGAGGAATGAGAGCAGGCTGCCTTTTCCCGCCGGGGGAGCTGGTTGGACGGCTAGGTGACCAAGCCCGCGAGGTTGTGACTCATTCCGCTATACCAGGGTTAGGAGCTATGACCGATTATTGTGGTCAGCAGTTTGGCCATTATCGCTTAGAGCGTTTGCTAGGGGCGGGAAGTTTTGCCCAGGTCTATCTGGCGACCCATGTGCACTTGCAGACGCAGGTCGCTGTCAAGGTGCTGCACGCGGCACTCGGCCCCGAGGCGGTCGAGCAGTTCCGCCGTGAGGCGCGTACCATTGCCGCTCTGGTGCATCCGCATATCGTGCGAGTGCTGGATTTCGGTCTCCATGAGGGGCATCTGCCCTATCTGGTGATGGACTATCTGCCAGGCGGCTCGCTGCGCCAGCGCTATCCGCGTGGGAGTCGTTTGCCGCTGGCGCTGGCTTTGAGCTATGTGCGCCAGGCGGCGGAGGCACTGCAGTATGCCCACGAGCGACGCATCGTGCATCGGGATGTGAAGCCGGAGAATATGCTGCTGGGAGAGGATGGCCTGCTGCGGCTGGCGGATTTCGGCATTGCGACTATCCTGGAGACAACGGGGTCGCTGGGCCAGGCTGTGGAGGGCACGGCTGGTAGTCAGAATCTGGCGGGGACGGTGCTCTATATGGCCCCAGAGCAGATTCAGGCCCACCCACGCCCGGAGAGCGATCAGTATGCGCTGGCGGTGGTGCTCTATGAGTGGCTCTGTGGAGCGCCGCCTTTTACGGGCAACTTTGCCGAGGTGGCAGTGCGCCATTGCACGGTGATGCCACCTCCTCTACGCGCCCAGGTGCCTGAGCTACCGCCGGCGGTAGAGGAGGTCATTCTGCGGGCTTTGGCCAAGGATTGGCGCGCCCGCTTCCCTTCGGTGCGCGCTTTTGCGGAGGCGCTGGAGCAGGTCAGCGGGGTGGCGGTGCTCATGGCTGGCGCCGGCGCGTCGCTGCCTTTGTCGGCGTCTGGGGGAGGCCTCCTCTCGGCTGGAGCCGCCGCGGCCCTGCCAACAGAGCAGGCTCCTGTTGCTTTTTCATATTATGCTGAGACGGGGGCGCCTCCGCCGCGCCTGCCTCCACCGCCAATGGCCCTGAATTATTTGCCGCTCCTGCGTGGCCCAGTCAGGCCGAAGCAGCTTCTCTATCTGGCTATCTACGCTGTTGTGCTGATTGTGCCGTTCCTGCCATTGTTGTTACTGCGCCCACCTTTACAGACGCTGGGCTTGCCTCTCTGGCTCTATACAGCAATCGGTGGCTCGCTGGTGGGCAGCGGCACATTGCTGGCTGGGGCACTGTGGGGAAGCTGGCGCGGAGCAGTGGTCAATGGAGTCTATGCGCTCTTTCTGGCGACGATCAGTCTGACAGGGCATTGGCTGTCATTTTCTCCATTTCTGCTCATGCCTCCTATAGCGGCGCTGCTGACTGGTTGGATCTATGAGCGCCGTACGCTGCGCGGTCTGGGGCGGGCGCTCTTAGCTTTGCTGCCAGGCGCTTTGCTGCTGGTGCTGGGGCCGCTGCTGGGCAATCTGTTGGGAAAGACAGGCATGGCCGAGGTCACGCTGGCTTTGCTGGTGACGCTGGCAACGTTGATCCCTGGTCTGACGAACGGGCTGTTGTGGAGTGTGCTGGCGTCCCTGCTGGTGATGCTTCTGGTCAGCGCTCTGGTTGAGATGGCCCTGCAGCAATGGCTCGAGCGCCAACAGGGTTGAGGGCACAGGGGAGGGAGACCAATGTTTTGCTCCTGCTTCCAGCCTACGCCTGTCTCTCTCTGCCTTTACCACACCGGCAGCTCTAACCCCAGATAGGCCATCGCTTCCTCCCTCCTGTAGACGTGCAGCCACAGCCCTCCCCCTTCC
>NZ_JADGHT010000406.1 GCF_019683755.1 Thermogemmatispora sp.
TTCTTCAAGGATGCGTACGAACTGAGCGGCAATAGTGGGCGAGGCGCTTGATGGCTTAAGTACTACGGTATTGCCAGCCACAAAGGAGGCGCTGGTCATGCCGACCATGATGGCGCCGGGGAAGTTCCAGGGTGGAATGACCGCACCGACGCCGAGCGGAATGTAGACCAGCTCGTTGTCTTCGTCTGGAATACGAACAAGCGGCTGCGCTTCGGCCAGGCGCAACATTTCTCGCGCGTAGAACTCCAAGAAATCAATGGCCTCAGCAGTGTCGGCATCGGCCTCAGTCCAGCTCTTGGCCACCTCGTAGATCATCCAGGCATTAAAGAGAAAGCGGCGTTCACGCAGGCGATCAGCGGCAGCAAAGAGGTAGTTAGCGCGCTCATGTGCAGGAACGCGCTTCCACTGCTCGAAAGCCTCGGCAGCGGCATGTACAGCTTGGTCAACCTGTTCCAGCGTCGCCCGCGAGAAATAGCCGATCACCTGGTCAGGTTGGGCCGGATTGACCGAGGCGAAAGTCTCACTGTTCTGCAGGTGCTGACCAGCGATGATCAGCGGATAGGTGCGGCCTAGCTCGCTGCGCACCTGGGCCAAGGCTTCTTCTTGGGCGCGTCGGTTCTCGGGACGCGAGAAGTCTGTGAGCGGCTCGTTTCTAAAGGGGGTCCGCGCACGCTCTAAGACGTGCTCTGCGGTGATAGTCATGATCGTTCACACTCCTTCGTGTTCTCAACGGGTACTTTCCCCTTTATTGTATCCCACGAGGTGGCTCGCCTGGTAGAGAAAGGGTCGGCCCTACTGGCGGCTCGCCAGCAGAGGTGTGAACGTTTGTCTGCTTGCTCAGCAGAGCACCAGGTCGCTGACGATGGCTACGAGCATAGTGCCAAGGCAGAGGAGGGCAACACCAGGCCAGCCGCCGTGCAAGAGTGCCACGCCGGGCAGGACCGCTCCCAGGCTGCCACCGAAGTAGTAACAGGAGAGGTAGAGGGAGGCCGCTGTCCCTTTGGCTTTATGGGCTTGTTCGCCAAGGTAGAGATTGACGGCTGGGATGGTGCAGAACATGCCGAGAGCCAGCAGGCCAAGGCCAGCGATGACCAGGGGTAGCTGTGGAATGAGCGTGATCACAAGACCACAACTGGCAACACTCATGCTGACGGCAATAGCACGTCGTGAGCCGACGCGCTCAGCCAGGCTGCCCGCAATTGGCGAACAGAGGCCAGTGAGCCAGAGCAGATACACCAGGCCAAGCTGAACGGTTGAGAGGCCGAAATGAGGCCCGCTGAGATAGTAGGGTAAATACGTAAAGGTGCCAACAAAGCCGAAGAACAGGGTAAAGCCGATAATGAAGGCCCCGACAAGGTGACGGTTGTGCAGGTGCAGCCAGATATCGCTGAGCGACTGACGCAGAACATTGCTGCCCGAGGCGTCGCTCGTGGGTTTTGAAGCTCTGCTGAGAAAGCGTCGCTCCTGCAAGAGGTGAGGGCGCTGCAGCCTCTGCTCCTGGGTATCGGGCAGAAAGCGCCACATAGCCAAGGCGGCGATCAACGTCGGTAGGCTAAAGGAGAACAGAGCAATCTGCCAGTTTGTGGCAGCGGTCAGGGCGGCGCTCCCCAGGCGAGCAAAAAGGCCACCCAGGGTTTGCCCACTGACATAGACACCCATTGCCAGGCCGCGCTCATAGCCGCGAAATTCTTCGTTGACGTAGGAGATTGCCACGCTGGTCAATCCTGGCATGAGCAACCCCTGCAGGGCGCGCAAGGCAAGCAGCGTAGGAAAATTAGGGGCAAAGGCACATAGCAACGTGGGAACGGTGATGAGCAAACTGCTGCCTACCATGACGATTTTGCGTCCAATGCGGTCGGAGAGCGGCCCATAGAAAAGCGAGCCAACGGCTACCGCTAGAACAATCAACGAAATGGTCAGGCCCGCTGTGGGCGCATCGACCCGAAAGGCCCGGCTGAGAACAGGCAGGATCGCCTGGGTGGTGTACATGTTGGCGAAGACAAAGGCCGGTCCTAAGAAAAGGGCTACCAGCGCTCCAACACGTATACCTTGCTGCTCTGGGCGCGGAGAAAAGGATGTCGTGCTAGACATGAGTGGGAAGGACCTTTCCAGATGCAAGTGACTGCCAGCAAAGAGGCGGATATTTCTATTATAGCCTCGTGAGCACTCTCTAGCCAGCCTAGTCGCTAGCGTTCACCGCCCGTCTGCCCTCTACCGGACTGTGGCTGCAGGATGGGTGAACGCTGTCTGTGAGCCGCAAGACTGCTCGGCTGGTATGATAATGACTATGCTGGCATGGGCTGCTGTGGTCATGCTTGTTGTTTATGCTGAGGGAAAGTGAGGAAAGCGCATGGACATTTATCGCGCCCTGGGCTTGGATGTGCCGATCCTCCATCTCTGTGTTCGCCTGCTAGCGCGCGATGTTGAGACCGAACTCTTGCCGCGGCTCGCAGCCCTCCGTGAACGTTGCGCTACGGTGGCGAAGCGTTTGCAGCAGTGGACTGAAGAGCAGTGTAGGCTCTATGCAGAAGAGGCGGGACAGCGTCTTCTACGGCAGAACCTTCTCGCCGCCGCGGTTCAGCCAATGCAAGCCTCTGCAGCTCTGGAACGCGATCTGCGTCGCTTGGCGGTGCGCCTGGGGACAGCCGGCCTCTTCACTCTTGAGGGGCCAGCCCTCGTGAGCTGCACGGTCCCCGAGTTAGGACCGAGGCCGCTAGCCCCTGATCTGGAGAGAGCCGTCCAGACTGGTAGAGCAAGCTGGGAACACTGGCGCCGTCGGCTCCCTGAGCATCAGCTCTATGAGCTGTGGTTTCTCCTGCGGGGCTCCTGCGCCTTCGATATTCTCAATCAATTCATTGCAGAATGGCCCGCCGCCTTGCGCGGTGATCAGGGGCCAGTCGTGGAGGATGTACCCCCAGCACGGGCTGGACTACCCGCTGTGACCAGCGGAGCACTTGCCTACCATCTTGTCTATCAAGTTGGCGATGACCTGCTTAGCGCTGCAGCTCCGGAGTTGGGCACACAGACGCTCTCGCTCTTCTTCTCCGCCGAGGATCTTTCGTATAGTACTTTGAGACGGGAGGTAATGGCTTTGCTCGAGCAGCTTGCCGAGCAGCCTTTTCTGCGTCATGCCTCGTTCTGGCAGCGTGATCCGTGGCCTGGCGAGACGGGAGCGGCTTTTCTCCTACGCCTGCGGCTACCTTCAGGAGAGGTGCCATTGCGGCAGATGGGAGAGACTATTATAAAGGCCAGCTCTGTTGGCCGCGAGTGCCTGCTAGGCCGGGGTCTGCTACTCAGCGGACAACGCCTTTTCTGATGAGAGGATGGGCGTCAAGCGATCTGAAGAGCTGGCTAGCGAAAATGCCCGCCGCGCCTGCCTCTAGCCTCTCCTGGCCCTCATCTGGGCTGGCTCGACAGCGCTGGCATAAAAGGCTATACTGGAGGGCGCCGTGAGAAGCGCTGCGAGGAGCGGAGGGATATGTGACATGGCACAAACACGCGAAGAGTTCCCTATTGAAAAGCAAATACGGAAAGACATTCAGGATGCTCAGCGAGCCAGAGATCAGCTTAAAATCGATACGCTGCGCATGGCGCTAGGAGCAATTCATAATCTAGAGGTTGCGCGTACTGATAGTAAGCATCCTGAGTATGGCAAGCCACTCACCGAGGCCGACTGCTATCAGGTGATAGAGCGCG
>NZ_JADGHT010000047.1 GCF_019683755.1 Thermogemmatispora sp.
CCCTTCCCTTTGACGGCTTCTTTCTTTTCCGCCCTCTCCGCTAGGCGCCAGCAGCATGTTTTGCTGCGTAAGCAGCGATTCTGCTCTTCCAGCGTGAGCGGAGGGGTGCCTTTCAGGCAGAAGACCTGATAGAGGGGCTCGCCCGCTTCTATATCGCTGTCAGGGAACCAGCGTTCGCGGTAGAATGGACAACCGTTACGGTGCTTGCGCCAGTTTGGACTGTTGGCTGGATTGCAGTCAAGTGTACCTGCCAAGAATCCCTTCCTTCCTCTCAATGAAGACGTTTCTGCCGACGAATGAGCTTGACCTCGGGAAAGCACGCGACAGACATTCTACCACCTTGCCGACGAGGGGTGAGCCTCACCTCCACTCGGACGCTTCATGAGGAGGAAGCTTTTCCAAAACCTGCCACAGCTGAGGTGGCTGCTCCCTCTGGCCAGCTTTTTCCTCTCCGGTCTAGTGGTCTCATCCTACTGCGCAAAGGGCTGCCTTGTCAAGTTGATGATGCGCAAAAGATTAGGCAAAGAGGACATCAATCTTTTTATACTTGTATAATTCTAAAATATATATCATTATCCCTTTTGCATGGCTAACATACTGACAGCGCTGCTTGCAGAAGGGGGCAGGCATCCGCTATACTGGCCCGGAGGCCAGCATGCCTGTCACCAATGGCATGAGCACAGCCTGGCCAGGCCCAGCAGGATGGCAGCCTGGGTAAGTGCCGGCTGGCGCTCCTGGCCTTCGACTTTTTGATCGCTATGCAACTCCGACCTAGCTGGGAGGATCTGGTGAGTTCACCATCGCATTCTGAAGGGAGGCCCTTGCCAGGCCGTCCCCCCCTGAAGGCAGAGGAGGCGCCCGCTCCCTGGTCATTTCGCGAGACCTGGCTTGCGCTGCTCATTCCTCTGGTACCCTGGCTGCTGCTTGCGCTCGGCAGCCAGCTCCAGGGAAGCCGCTTGCCGGCACCCAAGACGCCGCTTTCGCTGCAACAGGATCTGGAGGGGGCCTTGACAGCCCTTCTCTCGACTATGATTGTGGAGGGCGCCTTTTTACTGGTCGCTCTTTTCTTCGCTCGCCGAGCCTTGCGTCGCCAGGCTGAGTCACAGCCTGCAGAGCCTCTTGTGACCGAAAGGAGCGGCGAGGCCACTTCTCGCCTTGCGCCATCGGTGGCCAGAAGGAAACATATCCCTGTCGGCGCGGTACTGCATGCCTTGGGCTTGCGCCGCTTTCATCCGCTCTTTGTTTGGCTCGTGATCGCTTTTCTGGCCCTGCTCTATGTAGTCAACAGTCTCTACTCGGCGCTGCTTGAGGGCCTCCATCTGCCATTGCAGACCAACGATCAAGTGATCTTGGAAAGCAGTCGTCTGGCTCCTCTGACCACTGTGGCTCTCCTAGTGCTGGCGGTCCTTGTGGCTCCCCTCTGTGAGGAGATTTTCTTTCGCGGCTTTGTTCTGCCCGGTTTACGCCGTGGCCTGGCTACCGGCTGGGCCATCGTGGTAAGCGCCCTGGTCTTTGGACTGGCTCACGCCGATCTTGGTTCCCTGCCTGTCTTGATCGTGATCGGCTTACTCCTGGCCATCTTGCGCTGGTGGAGCGGTTCCATCTATCCCGGCTTGCTTCTACACATGCTCAATAATGGGATCAGTGCCATGGTCATCCTGCTCTATATGCTGGGCCGGCTGCATTAACCCGTGCATGGCAACAGCTACCCCCCAGGCAGGGAGCTGGGATCAAGAGCGAGGCCGCCCCCTGCTCATCAGCTCTGAAGAGAGCAATACCACCCCTTGGCCTGGGCCTTAGCCCTCCACTCCCACTGGCCCAGGCCAGGCCACAGGACAGCTCGGGAAATCAGGCGCTGGAGGCCGAGGCCGCCTTCGCGCCTGGCTGGCGCCTCGCCCTGTCAGGCATCAGGCAGGATGCAGCTTGCGGCGGTCTTCTACTCGGGCGCTGGCGGTCTTTGACTCGCCACCGGTAGCACGTGGCAGGCTGTCAGGGGGGACTAACTCGACCTTGGGTGTATTGCCAGTGACCGATTTGACCGCCTCCGCCATCGCTCGCGCCAGTTCTTGGCAGCGCTCGCTCTGCTCCAGCAGTTGCCGCTCCTTGACCTCAACCTTGAGTAAGAAGGTGTCCAGCCCATCGCGGCGATCGACAATGATGCGGAAGTTCGTACCAGTCTCGGGGAAGCGCAGGAGAGCCGCCTCCACCTGGCTGGGAAAGACCAGGAGACCGCGAATGGAGACCGCGTCGTCCGTTCTCCCCTTGATGGCTCCGATTTTCGGATGGGTGCGCCCGCAGGCGCAGCGCTCTTCCCACCAGAGGCGCGAGAGATCACGGCTGCGGTAGCGGATCATGGCCGTGCCCTCGCCCGTGAGCCAGGTCCAGACGAGTTCTCCTTCCTGGCCCTCCTCTACCCATTCGCCAGTCTCAGGATCGATACATTCGACCAGGAAGGCATCGGCCCAGGCGTGCATGCCGTTGCGCTGCTCGCATTCGCAGGTCATGCCCGGCCCGAGAAACTCGGTCATACCGAATTCGTCGTAGGCCGTGATGTGAAAATACTCCTCTAGCTTCAAACGTGTTTCCCAAGGCCAGGGCTCGGCTCCAAAGAGGCCAATCCGCAGCTTGGTGCGGGAGAAGTCGATCCCCAGTTCGCGCGCCTTGCGCCCCAGATACAGACCAACAGAGGGGGTCATACACATGGCCGTAACGCCGAAATCCGTGATGAATTCAAAAATTCGTTCGTACTGGCGCGCGTCCGAACCCATCGGGATGACCATCACACCCATCTCCAGGGCCCCATAGTGAAAGCCAAAGCCACCAGTCGGCAGCCCATAGCCGTAACAGTTCAAGAGGATGTCACCAGGCCGCAGCCCAACCATCCATAGCTCACGGGCGTTTAGCTCAGCCCAGTTCTGTAGATCGCGCCGGGTCGCAAAAACCGGTACACTCTTGCCCGTAGTGCCGCTGGTAGCGTGGACCTCTAAGGCCCCACGTTCTCCCCCGGGCGAGACCATTGCCAGACCGTAGGGGTAGGCAGCACGTACGGTCTTCTTTTCAAGAAAGGGCAGCTTTTGAATATCTTCTAGACTTTTAATATCTTCAGGCTTGACTCCAGCTTCATCATAAAGATGATGATAGAAAGCATTTTCTCTATAGGCACGAGCGACAACAGCTTTTAGGCGCTCTAACTGGAGCGCGCGCAAGCGCTCGCGGGGCAGGGTTTCGATCTCTTCATTGAAATATTTCCGATCGCTCATGGGCAGCACCTCCGCCACTATTCTATCATTGCTCTCTGCGGGCGTCTATGTGAGCGAGAGCCTTGGCCCACCTGGACGGGCGGGCCAGGTGATATGGTATCATGTCTGGCGGAAGACCAAGGGGGAAAGCTGCGCGCCTTGCGCGCAGGCACTGCTGTTTTCCCCCTTATTCTATCGCTTCTATGTGAGGAAGGAGCTGGATTCGTTCTATGGCTGAAGAGGGCCTTCAGGCTGTGATCTGGGACCTGGACGGAGTAATTATCGACAGTGCACAGGCTCACTTCCAGGCCTGGCAGCGCCTAGCTCATGAGGAAGGGTGGACACTGAGTGAGGAGGATTTCCGCGCGACTTTTGGAATGCGCAACGATCGCATTATCCCCTTGCTTTGGGGCGAGATGCCCCCTGAGCGCGTGCGGGTCCTCTCGGAGCGCAAAGAAGCCTATTTTCGTGAGATCCTACGCCAAAATCCAGAGGGTCTGGCACTGCCAGGAGCGTTGGAGTTGCTGGCAGCTCTGCATGAGGCTGGGATCGCTCAGGCCCTGGCCTCGTCAACACCACCGGAGAATATCGCTCTCATTAGTGAGCTATTGGGACTGCAGCGCTACCTCCAGGCGCTGATTTCAGGGGAAATGGTGGAGCGTGGTAAGCCAGCCCCAGATATCTTTCTGAAGGCCGCCGCCGCGCTACAGGTACCACCCACGGCCTGTCTGGTGATCGAGGATGCCGTAGCCGGAATCGAGGCAGCCCATGCCGCTGGCATGCGCTGCCTGGCAGTCGCTACAACACGGGAGCCAGAGGCTCTGCACGAAGCCGATCTGGTGGTACGCTCCTTGACAGAGGTGAATGTTGAACGCCTGCGGAGCCTGCTTCCCACCTCTTGAGGAGCTTCCTCTTTGGATCACCCCGTCGGCTGGCTGCCCTCCTTGTCAGTCTGCTGACTCTTGCCGTTCTTTAGCCGGGGCAAGGTAGACTTGCAGAGGATACAGGGATGGGCTATACTCTCAGGCGGGATAGGGGAGAAAGTCGCCTGATCTCTCCCGCCATCCCTGCCAGTCTTCGGCTATGGAGGTGTAGGGGTCCCGGTGGGCCTCGCCGTCTTCAAAACGGTTGGGGGGTCGCTGCGCGCGGTCCCTGGTGGGTTCGACTCCCATACACCTCTGTTCTTTATCGCTTTGCCCTGCACTGTTTTATGCGCGCAGAGCTGTCCCTCAACCGTGGGCGCCGTACGAGAGCAGGCCTGGCCCACACCTTCTGCTCTCCTCCCCTAGCCAGTTTTGTTATTTTCTGATGTCACTCCCTTTCCAGGTCGTTTTGAATCCTGCGGAGGAACATTTACCCCTTTCTTATCGTCTTCTCTAAGAAAAGCAATGACTGAGAGAAGAAAGGCCTCGAAAGTTATGTACTCTCTTCAACTATCCTTGCAGCATCTGCGGCGAGCGCCTGGGGGCATAAAGAGATTGGGGCCACGGCAACAAGGCTGGCTGCTCGGCCTCGGTCAGGTGCTTCTATTGGTGCTGGTGGCCTTGGGAATGCAATGGCCTGCTCCAGTGGACAGCGATCAACTGGTGGCCGCCTGGCCTGGCAGCGATCTTGTGGTAAGTCATTGGCCGATGGCTCTGGAGCTACAGCGGATCGTTGCACAGGCTCACCGTCTGCCTCTGTGGAATCCTTATTTCGGCGGTGGTCTGCCCCTGGGAGCTGATCCTCTGGCGGCCCTGTTCTATCCACCGACTCAATTAGTGCATTTCTTCTCGCTGAGAAACTACTTTTTCATCTTGATGACGCTGCATTTCTTGTGGGCAGGGCTAGGAACCTTGCTCTTGGCGCGTCGTGTGCTTGGCTTACCACGCTGGCCAGCGCTGGTGGCGGCAGTGAGCTATATGGCGACGCCGCGTCTGATCAGTCACCTGGGGGCCGGGCATGTGACGATTATGCAAACGGTCTGCTGGTATCCCTGGCTAGCACTGGCCGGCTGGGCGACCGTTCGCCAGCCGCTGCGCTGGGGTCCGGCTCTAGGTATGTGTGTGGCAATGACGCTGCTGGCTGGTCATCCGCAGATGGCCTACTATGGCCTGCTGATGCTGGTCACCGTTTCGCTTTGGTTCCTATGGCAGCATGCCTGGCGGAGCGGCTGGCGCTCGGCTCTCCTCTCTGCCGGTTGTCTGCTCGTGGCCTGTGGCCTCGGCGTGGCTCTGGCTGCCATTCATCTTCTGCCGCTGCTGGAACTGATGCGCTACTCGACGCGCGCCTATGCTTTGCACCCCAAGGATCAGATTAGCCTGACGCAGTTTCTCCATGCCCTGGTCAATGAGCCGCCGCCCGGCTGGTTGACGTGGGAAGGCATGATCAGCCCAGGACTGAGCGTGCTCTGCCTCGCCATCTTTGGCATCGCCAGCCGCGTGCGCAAAGCCTGGCTGCTGGCCCTGGGCGTGGTCGTAGTAGCCAGTCTGGCGATGGGGCAGGCATCGAAGGTCTACCATGTGGTGCAGCACTTTTTGCCCGACTTCGACCGCTTCCGCGGTCTGGCGCGGATCTGGTTTTTGGGTCTGCTGGGCATCGCCCTGCTAGCTGGTCTGGGAGCTAGTGGCCTGACGCAGCCGCTCCAGCGGCTCAGCCGGCTCGCTAGCCTGGCCGTGGGGGTGAGTCTGCTAGCCCTGGTCGCAACTCATCTGGTGCTGCTCGATCAAGACTACTCGCAGGTCGGCTCGGTGGGCCAGATCACGACGCCCTCACGGGTCGCTCTGGCCGCTCAGCAATTGGCTGGCACAGGGCGCGTCTATGGTCTCCAGGAAAATATTCCCCAGTTGACCGCTGCCCAGCTAGGGCTACGTCTAGCCGATGGCGCTGATCCATTGCTCATTGGCGCCTACGTTCAGTATATGGATCGCGCCGGCGGCTATTATGGTACCGGCTATCAGCAGCGGATTCCTTACGATGGCCCCAAGGTGCGGCCTGACCCGCGCCTGCTTGGTCTGCTCCATGTGACGGTGCTGGTTTCGAAGCGCCCGCTACACGATAGCCATCTGCTGCTCCTCCGTGAGATCGACGGAACCTTTCTCTACCGCAACAGTCTTGACGCTGGGCCAGCTTATTTGCTCCGCCCTGGACCTGATGGTCAGCCGCCCAGCCTGACCCACTATCAGCGCCTGCCGGCAACGATCCAGTTGCTCCGCTTGCAGGATGATGAGCAGAGCTTCCGCGTCACCGGGGCGACAGGTGGTTACCTGGTGGTGGCCACGACAGCTTACCCGGGCTGGATCGCCATCCTTGACGGGCAACGTGTCCCTGTGCAGAGCTTTGGGGGCTTGATGCCAGCGATCCGCATCGGGCCAGGCACGCATACGCTCAGCTATCTCTACCGGCCTGCCTCCGTGCTGCGCGGCGCGGCCCTCTCGGGTTTTGGCCTGCTGGCGCTGCTCCTCTGGCTGATTGGATGGCAGCTCTATCGACGGGGACGCTTGCCTCATCTGCCTCGGCGCCCCTCATCTGGACCCCAGGTCGCTGTAGTCAGCGCCACACCACAGGCCGCTCCGTCGGAGCAGGCGCCTTCACCGGTGGGAAGTGAGTAAGGCATTGTACAGGTGCGCCAGGGATGGGGGCTAGCAGCCCAGGCCATCCCCGGCGCTTTAGCCACGCCAGGCCGGCATACGACTGGCCCTGACTTAGCGTGGCCCCGGCTCCGGAGCTGAGGGGAGAGGGCTACCACTCGCTGCGGGCTGACCAGGCCGTGAGCGACGGGGCAGGAAGCTTGCAGCAACACGCGCCCCTAGCGTCCGCGGGACCAGACGCGTGCTGAAGGCCATCAGCTTGTTAAGCAGACCAGGGACAACCTGGCTACGCCCTCGCTCCAGGGCACGCAAGCTGGCTGTGACAACCTGCTCCGGGGAAAGGATCAGGCCAGGCATCCCCTCCTGTGAGGTACCCATGACGGCAAAAAAGTTAGTCGCAACAGGGCCAGGGCAGACAGCCAGCACACGTAGCCCTTGGCGTCGATATTCGGCCCACAGGGCCTGACTGAAAGAGAGAACAAAGGCTTTGGTAGCGGCATAGACGGCCATATGAGGAATGGGCAGAAAAGCTGCCAGCGAGGCTAGATTGATGATCGCTCCTTCCCCTCGGGCCAGCATCGAGGGGAGCAGGGCATGCGTGAGATCGACGAGCGCGGTGACGTTGAGCATGATCTCTTGATGCTCGCGCGCGGCTGACTGCTCGACAAAGGGACCGTAGGTGCCGAAGCCGGCGTTGTTGATGAGGAGATCTACGCTGAGACCTCGCTCTTGCACGACGCTGGCTATCTGGGTTGCTGCCCCCTCACGGCTGAGATCAGTCGCTATGACTTCGGCCCGGACAGCATGTCGCTCCCTTAATTCCTTGGCTAGCTGCCGCAGACGTTCCTCAGAACGCGCTACAAGGATGAGGTGCATGCCGCGCGCCGCCAGAGCTTGCGCAAATGCAAGGCCAATACCGGATGACGCCCCTGTAATTAAAGCTGTCTTGCCACGATAGTGATATGCCAACAGAAATCCTCCTGTCCGTGTTCGCTTTCCACAAAAGCAAAGCGCTATTGGCCCACCTCGCTGTCTCCTACCACTTGCTCCGCCGGCCTGAGAGCGCAGCTCACCTTGACAGCGCCACTCTCGCTGTGACACGCTGTAGAGGGGATCGGCAGGCAGAGGAGGAGCAGCAGCGAGGGCGCCCGCGCTGTCGCGCCGCTGTCGGCGTAGGGAGCAAACAGCTCTCGCCGCGTCTGGCGCCGGCGGAAGTGATCCCACTCTTAATAGTAGCGCTGGCGTGCGGGGGCATTTCAAGAGCATCGTTCCCTGGCAGCACGGTCAGCGTGACTACCATGATCATAGATGAAAGTCCTGATTAACCGTAACTTCGCGCTGCTCTGGCTCGGCCAGGCTATTTCCAACCTGGGCGATGTGATCTTGGGGGCAGCGCTGGTACTCTGGATGGCTAATGATCTGGGACGAGGGCGCTCCTGGGCTCCAGTGGCCGTCAGTGGCGTCTTTATCGCTGAATATGTGCCAGTAGCACTCATTGGCCCTCTAGCCGGTGTCTTCGTCGATCGCTGGTCGCGGCAACTGACCATGCTGCGCACCGATGGCCTGCGCATGGCTTTAACCGGTTGTCTGGCCTGGCTTCTTTCTCCGACCCTGCCTTTCTTCGGGAGCCTGGAGCCACCGCTTGGCTGGCGGCTCGGCGCGGTCTATATCGTAGTGCTCCTAGACCAAAGCTGCGGTCAGTTCTTCAACCCTGCGCGCTTGGCACTGATCGGCGATATTGTTGGCCCGGAGGATCTGGCGCGGGCTACCAGCCTGAGTCAGGCCACGATGGGCCTCTCCGTCATTGTAGGGCCTGCCATCGGTTCTCTGCTGGTGTTTAACTTCGGCATCCAGTGGGCAGTGATCGCCGACGCCCTCTCTTTTGCCGTCTCGTTTCTGACGATTGCCCTGATTCGCGTTCCTGTGGAGAAGCCCCAAGAGAGGGGTCATATCAGCTTTGGCCAGGACTTCCGTGCTGGCTTGCAGGTCCTGATCGGTAATCGCGGACTACTGGCAGTGCTGCTGGCCAGCCTTTTAAGCATGAGTGCCTTTGGTGCCTTGAATGCCCTGGCTATCTTTTTTGTCACCGATAACCTGCATGCCCAGCCCAATCTTTACGGCCCTCTGGGTACAGTGCTCGGCCTGGGGGCTATCGCTGGGGCCTTGCTCGCCGGCTTGATCGCTAACCGCCTTGGGCTAAGGCGTCTACTCTGGGGAGCGACCTTGGCGTTGGGGTTGACTACTTTGCTGCTGGCCCGCATGACGAGCAGCGGCCCCGCCTTCGTCTTGATCTGGCTGGTGGGTGCAACCTGGATCGCCGTCAATGTGGCCGTCGAGCCGTTGGTGTTGCGGCTGACAGCCCGTGAGTTTGTGGGACGGGTGACAGCGGTACTCACACCGGCTGGTAGCCTGGCCTCGGTGCTGAGCGCGGCCCTGGCCGGGGCCTTGGTGAGCACTGTGCTGCACGATTTCCACGGCACAGTGCTCGGCCTGACATTTGGCCCTGTGGATACCTTCTTGTGCGGCATCGGCAGCCTCGTCCTGCTAGGGAGCATGGTCGTGCGCCTGCTCATGCACAATGTCCATTTTCTGGACGAGCCAACGGAATCAGCGACATCGCCGCTGGCGTCGTCCACAGATCAGGCAAGTCAGGCCAAGGCCCCTGACCCGTAAAATCCTTTCTCTTCTCTTTTCTTCTCTCTTGCCCTTCCTCCCCCTTATTCAGGGCTGCCTGCCTCTAGCTTTGCTAGCTCCTCTTCGAGTTTCTGCATGCGTTGACGGCGCAGGCGAGCACGCTCGATAATGGCACGCTCCTCCTCATCGCCAGGAACAAGCGGGGGGACCGGCGTGGGTTTACCGTGCTCGTCCAGTGCCACATAAATGACGCGGCTGCTGGCTACGTGCCGTACCTCGCCGGTCAGGGGGTCCTCTGCCGTGACGCGCACACCCACCTCCATACTGGTGCGCCCCACATACTGCAGTTCACAGTGTACCGAAACAACATCTCCTAGATAGGCAGGTGCAAGAAAGTCAAAGCGTTCCACACGCGCAGTCACGACGTTGCGATGCGAATGCTTAATGGCAACCACCGCCGCCGCCTCATCAACCATGCGCATAATGACGCCGCCGTGGACATTGCCGTTAGCGTTGGCGTCGAGGACTCCCATGAGGCGGCTGCTGGTGGTTCGTGAGTAGGCAATGGTGTGCCCCTGGCTCCTGTCGATCTCTGGCGCTGAGCTTGCTCGTTCTTTAGCCTTATCGAACAGCTCCATATGCTCCTTTCGCTCCGTCTTCTCTTGATAATGTTAACCGCTGATAGTCTTCCAAGGCCACTGCTCAGAGGTGGGAGTCTGTCCGCGCTGTCTGTATTCCTCGCCTTGCCTCACCTTCAGTTCAACTCGTGAAGGTGAAGGATTGAAGCATTGGCTGAAATTCTCCCTCATCAGCGAGATCAAAGACCTGCTGGGCAGTAGCGTAGGCAATGGTAAAGCCACGTGTTTGGGGTGAGTTCGCTGGATGATTGTCGGCCAGGACCACGATTTTGGCTGGCACCGGGTTGGGTTGACCCTGGACACGCAGGTCACCGGTGGCCGCCCCCTGGCTCCAGCGCTCGCCAGCCACAGTGGTAGTCGGGGCCACGCTCACTGGCTGATAGTGAGTGACCTGCGAGCGGAAGAGTTGCAGACCAACCGTGACTTGATCCTGAGCCGAGATAAGACCATTGGGATTAGCCTGGACATGTACCGAGAGATAGGCTATCCCTTCGGGATCAGAGAAGGTGACAAAACCCGGTTTGCTGGTGTCAACTTTCCAGCCTTGAGGATAGCCGATCAGGTAGCCTTCACCGCGATAACTGACCAGGTTGCCGCTCGGATTCGTTCTAGCCACCGCGGACGGTTTGGTTGTCGGTGTAGGCGTTGGGGTGCCTGCGGTCCCTCCAAAGAGATTGCAGGCGCTCAAGATACTCGCCAGCGCGAGCGAAAGACTTACTCCTATGAACAGGAGTTTCACAGCCTGTTTCATCGCTGGGCAGCCCTCCCTTTGAGTTCGTTGGCCGCTGATGATCGGCGTGGAGACAGTCTGGAAGCGGTCTGATTGGATGCGCCGCCTATTATAGCAGTCTTTATCAGCTCAGGCCAGGCGCATGGTCCAATTGTGGCTTTGCCTGGTGTCTTTGCTCGCCATCCGCCACAATTGGCGCCGCCTTCCCGCTCTACGCCGATGATAACGCCCTTCTCTTTGATTTTTTGGGGCTGCTCTCCCCTCTTGTGGGCCTTCCTGCTCGCGGCTGGGGAGCGAGTATCCTCACGCCCACCTGCTACCTGTTCGCTCACCCTCAATCAGCTAGAGACTTGTCTGCTGCGCTGCGTTTTGTCTTCTTCTCCCTGCAGAAGAGGATTGTAACGGGTGTCCATCTGATGCTGAGCCTCCTTCTCTGGCGTTGTGTTCGCCAGCTACCCCCGATCGGGCCGGGCCGGCATAGCCGTTGTCTTGTGCTGCAAGCGAGAGAAAGGAAAGGCTTTCTGTGCCGTTGCTGAGAAGATCGCAGACTATTGTCTCTGTCAGTGGCATCGACCGCCGGTCGTAGCTGATCGCGGCTGGCCATGTTCCGCCCAGCGCCAGCAGACGGTCAGCCAGGGTGACCTGACCCCGCCGGCGTGGCTCTTTGCCAAAGACATTCACAGGCGGTTCATGACATGACGATGACTGAAATAGATCACTCCTATTCGCTGTCAACGGTTGAAGCGCTATGGATAAGCCTCGTTCAGTTGGGCAGGCTCGCCAGCGAGCGGCTCAGGCTGGCGCTGACAGCGCTTGCCACCATTGATCTTGCCCTGGCGAGCGCTCTTTTGCAGAGCGATCCGCGACTGAGCGCTCTGGGGTACAGCATTGAAGACAAGGCCTATCGCTTGCTGATCGCACCAGATGGGAATTTCGTCCCCAGTGAGAGCCGACAACGCCTGGCCTGCTCTTTGCCACTCCTTGTGGCGACTCTCTTGCAGCTTGCCGACGAGGCGCGTGAGCTAGCGCGTTTGTTGCTCTGGCTCCAGGCCAGTGCTGGGCCAACGCTGAGCCTCCAGCCCCAGCGCAGCGCACTGGCTCCGCTGCCCGTCGCCGCTCTTTTTGAGCGTATTACGCTGCTTGGTCAGCAAGCCAGCGCCTTGACGAAGGCGACCACGGAGGTCCTGGCTGGCTGGGACACCCAGGAGGCCCGGCGTCTGTGGCGCCGGCAGCGCTACTTTCGCTGTCATCTTGCGCGTCTGCAGCGCGACCTCCTGACAGGCCTGGCAGCCGCAGCAGGCTCCTGCCAGCCGAGCATGGCTACGCCGGAGCGGGCCGCTGACAGCGTCAGTCAGCGCTGGTTCCTGCTCCTCTGGGGCTTTGTTTCCTCGCTACGGGACATCAGTCTCCACGGCAGCGTGCTCTGTGAGCGGCTGATCTTCGTGGTCGAAGGCCTGCGTGACATGCGCACACTGCAGCGCATTGAGCGCCAGCTTCAGTTGCGCAGCGCTTCGGAACAGAGCTCGTAGTCCCCGCCGACTTCCATCGGGGGCAGGAGGAGCACGCCTAGCCGGGCAAGCACAACCTATGCAGCTTGCAGGGTTCTACTCAGGCCCGGCAGACAGTTGCTCCTCCCTCGGGCGCGTTAGGCGAGCTGTAGCTGTTCGATAGCCTGCAGCACTTCCTGAGCATGCCCATCAGGTTTGACGCTGCGCCACACCTTACGTATGACCCCGTCGCGGTCGATGAGGAAGGTCATACGCTGGACGCCAAGATACTTGCGCCCGTAGAGAGTCTTTTCACCGTAGGCGCCGTACTGACGCGCCACTGTGGCCCCTACATCAGCCAGCAAGGGGAAAGGCAAGTGATATTTCTCGGCAAAGTCGCGGTGCGAGTCGACTTCATCGGCACTGACACCCAACACGGCGATGCCGCGCCGGCGAAACTCGGGGTGCATATCGCGGAAGTTACAGGCCTCCGTCGTGCACCCAGGGGTATTGTCCCGTGGATAAAAGTAGAGCACAACCACACGCCCGCGCAGGTCGGCCAGATGTAACTGATCGCCCGTCGTCTCATCGCCCCCCACGACGGGCAAGGTGAAATCGGGAGCGGGCTGGCCCTCTTCCAGAATCACACGTTCTATCGTTTCGCTCATCGCTGATCCTTTCCTTGGCAAGAAGATGCTGCCCTGCGCACTTGCTAGTAGGCAGTGTAGCGCAGGGTCGGCGCCTATAGCGCTGCTTACACAGTATCACCGCCATGTGGCGATGACAAGGTTCCTTACCCTGTTTGCTCTGCGGGCTGGCTAGAAGCGCTCTGCCTGTCTAGGCCTGGGCAGCGCTTTTCAGCTTGAGCAGGCGCTCAGCATTGCCGTGAGCAATCTTCTCACGATCTGCAGGGCTGAGCGGAGCCTGCTCAAGAAAGGCCCGCGCCTGTCTGTCTTGGATATAGGGATAGTCGACGGCGTAGAGAATATGATCGGCCCCCATGATCTGCAGCGTCAGCAGCAAGGGCGGCAGGGTAAACATGCCGCTGGGAGTAACGTAGAAATGTTCCAAGAAATAGTCAGCGACGGGACGCTGCAGGTGAGTGGCCACCGGCGTCAGCGTCTGGTTAACACGCCCCAGATAGAAGGGGATCATCTCGCCCCAGTGGCCAAGGATCATTTTCAGGCGCGGATGACGATCGAAGAGGCCGGCCAGGATCAGATGCAAGGCGTGAATGCCGGTTTCCAGATGCCAACCCCAGCCAGCAGTAGCGAAGACAGTGGTGACGTTGGGCGGCAGACCGGCGTAGCAGGCATCGATCACGGAGTCAGGAGGCGGGGCCGGGTGCAGATAGATGGGCACATCAAGGGCCTCGGCCGCCTCTAGCACAGGGCGGAAGCGAGGGTCATCTAGGAAAAGGCCTTCGACCCGCCCGTTGATCATGGCCCCTTTGAAACCCAGTCTGGAGACCGTCCGTTCTAGTTCGCGCGCCGCCGCCTCGGGAGCGGTCAGGGGCAGGGTAGCGAAGCCGGCCAAACGCTCGGGATGGGCCTGGATCGCGGCAGCCAATCGATCGTTGATCTCCTGGATGATGGAGACGGCTTCTGCCGCTGGAAGCGCAGGGAGGGCTACCGTGGTATAAGAAAGGACCTGCATATCGACGCCCATACTATCCATAGCGCGTAGCCGCCCCGCTCCAAGGTCCTCTAGCTCGCTCTCAGGCTGACGATAGCCCACAGGACGAAAGCCACCCCGCGCAGGAAGCCACTTCGCTACAGCGCGATTGATTTCGGCGATCTGAAAATGCTCTTCAATAGCAATAATTCTCATAAAACTCATTTTGACATATCAAGCATTATCGCTACTAGAGAGACCGGCAGATTCCTACCTGAACTCTCTCTTTTGATCATAGCGCTGACCTTCCAGAGGTGGCTTTCCTGGCCATACAAGGCCGAGTCGCATCCTTCCTCACGTCTCACTCCGGCTGGTCAGATAAGCCCGGCCTCTTGCCGAGGCGCAGAAGCCGCCAGCGCCTGATGAGCCGCCCCAGGCCGATCACTCCTGGGATCAGCGACCAGCCACCTATCACCGGAAGCACTTGGTCTGAGAAAAGCAGCGCTAGCAGGGAGCACAACAGTAGCAGCGAGGTGGGCAGGCCATAATAGAGTGCATGTTCCCATACCTGATAACCAATCTCTCGTTCCAGCAGCCCCCGGTGAAAGACAGCGTACCACGTCAACAAGACCAGCGACAGGCCACAACAAGCCAGATCAAACGCATAGAGCATGACGGCGAGCGGAACAGTTGGATAACGCCCGAAGGTGCTCATTACCATCGGCAACAGGGTAATAAAAAAAAGAAAAAGCAAACACAGGGCAGAAAAGCCACCATCGACTACTCGCATGCGATCCATTAAGCGATGTTGACCGTACCAGTAGGAGGAGCACAAGGCAAACGTTACAATATAAATTAAGAAGCGCGGCAGCAGGTTGAAAAAGGCTGTGGTAAAGGTTGCCGCATTCAAACCGTCTGGCAGGCGGATATCAAGCACGAGTAGGGTCATGGAGACCGCCAGGACTCCATCGCTTAATCCGCTTAGACGCTCTTTGCTGGCCAGGCGATCGCCAGGCTCGTGATGTCTCCTGCTCATAATATTGCTCACCTTCATGAGAGAACGCTCCTGCGTTTGCGACACTCATTCGCCGTGACCTTCACTGCGCCGGCAAGGGCGCCTCTGTTCCCAGTCGCCAGGGTAGGATATTGAGCAGCGTAGGCATCTCAAGAAAGCCAATGCTGGTCTTGTTGCTTCTCTAGCATAACAGCAGGCAGAACCCTTTGGCAAGAGAAGAGCATCCCTGAGTCAGGAGAGCAAAGCGGCAAGCAGATAAGCGGACAAATGAAGAAGCGACGGAGAGCAGTCTCCCAGGCGGGCAGCACGCGCACTGCTGAAAGCGTGCAGGTCAACATCTGCACGCTTTCAGCAGTGCGACCGCTCAGCAGACGAGGGGGATAGCCGTAGCGTAGCTGCCCCCTACTTGAGGGCTAGCATACGATCGAGGGCCACACGCGCCCAGTGAGCCACCTCGGGCGCTACCTTCACCTGGTTGACAATCTGGCCTTCGACAAGCGCCTCCAGGACCCAAGCCAGGTAGGCTGGATGGATACGATACATCGTCGAGCAGGGACAGACGATCGGATCAAGGCAGAAGATGAGTTTATCAGGATGTTCCTGAGCCAGGCGATGGACCAGGTTAATTTCGGTTCCCACAGCCCACTTGCTGCCCGCTGGGGCCTGCTCGATCTGCTGAATGATATACTCGGTTGAGCCGTAGAGGTCGGCGGCTGCGACAACCTCGCGCCGGCATTCAGGATGCACAATGACCGTGATGTCGGGATAGGCAGCGCGCGCTTTGGCAATCTGCTCCACCGTGAAACGCATGTGAGTCGAACAGTAGCCCTTCCAGAGAATCAAGCGCGCGCGTCGCAGTCGCTCCTCATCGTCAAGCGTCTCCTGGGGGTTCTTAGGATTCCAGACAATCATCTCCTCCTCGGGAATGCCAAAGGCGAGGCCAGTATTGCGCCCAAGGTGTTCATCGGGGAAGAAAAGCAGGCGCCGCCCGCGACTAAAGGCCCACTCCATAACCTTGCGGGCGTTACTGGAGGTACAGACGATCCCGCCACGCTCGCCGCAGAAGGCCTTGAGACTGGCCGCCGAATTAATATAGGTGACTGGCACGAGGCCAGCATCAGCTCCCAGTACCTCATTAAGGGTCTCCCAGCATTCTTCGACCTCGGCGATACTGGCCATGTCGGCCATAGAGCAGCCCGCGGTCGGATTGGGCAGAATGACGATCTGATGAGGAGCACTGAGGATATCGGCACTCTCAGCCATAAAGTGGACGCCGCAGAAGACGATGTAGTCAGCCTCGGGCCGCGCTGCCGCCTGCTGGGCGAGCTTGAAGGAGTCGCCGCGCAGGTCGGCATACTTAATGATCTCATCGCGCTGATAGTGGTGACCCAGGATCAGCAGGCGCCGACCGAGAGCAGCCTTGGCCTGGCTGATGCGCCGATCCAGCTCGGCCCCGTCCATCTCAGCATAGCGGCGCGGAATCTGATCGGCACGTCCCCCATGCGCATACTGATCGCGCGCTGCCGGATGCAGCAAGGGCAGAATGCGGCTCTCCTGGCTGGTTTCACAAGCTACTCGCAGAGCCATAGGATCAGCTCCTCCTTCCTTTGGCTTCCTTTGACCCTCTCCTGCAGCACTGCAGGGAGAGGCAGCGGCTAGAGAAATTCCAGAGCGACATCAAGACTGGGAGCAGAGTGAGTCAGCGCCCCGAGAGAGATGAAGTCGACTCCGGTGGCGGCCACGGCGGCCAGCCGCTCTGGATCAGGGCCAATGCCCCCCGAAGCTTCCAGCAGGACACGGGGCGCCGTGGCGCGAACAAGGGCCACAGCCTGACGCAGTTGCTCCAGATCCATGTTGTCAAGCAGGATCACGTCGGCCCCGGCCTCTACAGCGGCACGCACTTCCTCAAGTGTCTCGCATTCAACTTCGATCTTGAGCAGGTGCGGCACCTGGCGGCGCACAGCCGCAATGGCAGCCGCCAGGCCGCCTGCGGCTTTGATATGGTTGTCCTTGATCAGGATGCCATCGCTGAGGCCAAAGCGATGATTGTGGCCGCCTCCCAGACGCACCGCCTCCTTTTCGAGGGCCCGCAAGCCGGGGGTGGTTTTGCGCGTGTCAAGGATACGCACACCGGTTCCGGCCACGGCGCGAACACAGCGTGCTGTCAGGGTGGCAATGCCGGAGAGGTGGCCGAGAAAGTTCAGGGCAACGCGCTCGGCACTCAGCAAGGCCCGCGCCGGCCCACTGAGAGTAGCCAGCACTTGATTGGCGACAACGGCTTCCCCATCTTGAACGCGCGCTTCGCACTGGACTCGCTCGTCAAGCAAGCGGAAAGCGACCAGCGAGAGCGCGAGGCCAGCGATGACGCCCTCGCGCCGCGCCAGTAGGATGGCCTCGGCCTGGGCCTCGGCGGGCACTGTACAGAGGGTGGTGAGATCACGATAGGCTCCATCTTCGATCAGGGCCTGTCTGATCAGGTCAAGCGGGAGTTCAGACATACGGTCTTCCTTTGGGCTGCAAGGCAACCTTTCTAGCGCCTTCGGTCGTGGACTGCAAAGCGGGTCGCAAGACGAGACTGACGCCAGCCAGCGAGGGATCAGGTTGGGGATAGTCGCGGCGCCAGTGGCTGCCTCGGCTTTCGCGTCGCTCCAGGGCAGCTTGTACGATAAGGGCGGCGCTATCAAGCATGTTCAGCGTCTCCAACCAACAGCGCCCAACCGGTTGACGCGGGGCGCGCGGTCGGGCCGCCCCAGCAAAGCGGGCCCGCAGCTGCTCAAGCTGATGCCAGGCCTCACGCAAGCCATCCTCATCACGATAGAGTGAGACCGAGCGCCACATCAGGTCTCGCAGCTCGCGCTGGAGCGCGCGCGCCAGCTCCTCCGGCCCAACCCAATCCGGTGGCAACGGCCAAGCGGTGGCTTGAGTGGTGGTCAACGAGAGCCTCAGCTCACGGTATTGTCGCCCGGCAGCTCGAGGAGCATGAGCCGGGGCCTCGCCGCGAAGCACGGCAGCCAGGCGGCGCCCAAAGACCAGTCCTTCGAGCAAAGAGTTACTGGCAAGGCGATTGGCTCCATGCACACCGGTGCAGGCCACTTCGCCGACGGCATACAGATGCGGCAGCGTACTGCACCCCTGCTGATCAACCAGAATGCCGCCCATGCAATAATGGGCCGCCGGCGCAACGGGTAAGAGGTCATGGGCCAGGTCCAGGCCGTAGCGACGACAGAGGGCGGCAATGCTGGGGAAGCGAGCGTACATCTGCTCATCGGGAAGATGGGTCAGGTCAAGGTATTGGCAATCTGTGCCCTCGGCCAACATCTCGCTCAGGATAGCGCGCGCCACCACGTCACGCGGAGCCAGCTCGGCCAGGGGATGGTAGCGGAGCATAAAGCGCTCACCGGCGTGGTTGCGTAGATAGGCCCCCTCGCCACGTACAGCCTCCGAGATGAGGTGTGCAGCGCCGTTAACCTTGAGCACAGTCGGATGAAACTGGATAAACTCCAGGTCGGCTAAGGCGGCCCCGGCGCGCCAAGCCAGGGCCAGGCCATCGGCGGTGGCTCCTGCCGGGTTGGAGCTATAAGCCCAAAGGCTGCCAGCCCCGCCACAGGCCAGGACAACGGAGCGCGCTTCAATCACAAAGGGCTGTCCCTGCTGATCAAGAGCTTGCAAGCCGCAACAGCCCGCCGCCTCGTCAACAAGCAGAGCACAGACCGCTGTCTCGCTGTAGATGGCGATGTGCGGGCGCGCTGTAAGAGCCGCTAGCAAAGCCCGCTCTATTTCGGCTCCCGTGGCGTCGCCACCTGCGTGGAGAATGCGCCGTCGGCAATGCGCCGCTTCCTGACCCAGGAGCAGACCGTCAGCAGTGGCAGCCGCGGCGCTCGTTCCAGGTGTCGCGCGATCGAAACGGACGCCCAATTCAATCAGCCAGCGCACGGCTGCCGGCGCCTCTTCGACGAGGAGACGCACCGCCTCGGCATCACAGAGGCCTGCTCCCGCCGCCAGGGTGTCCGCGTAATGGAGGGCGGGATCATCGTCCGGCCCCAGTGCCGCCGCCAGACCTCCTTGCGCATAACGCGTGTTGCTCTCCCCCAATCGCCCCTTGGTCAGAAGGGCTACGCGCCAGTCCGGCGGCAGGCTGAGAGCGACAGTCAGGCCGGCGATGCCAGCGCCGACAATGGCAACATCGTATCTCTGGCAGCTCGCCATGATGGTCCCTTCTTGTTTCGGTCCGCAGCCATTAAGTGTAAGTTTTACACTAACTGGCCTCAAAAAAGAAAAAGGTGTATCAAGTACACCAACCGTGTTGCTAACAAGTATACCAGCCAAGTGTCCAGAAAACAAGGGGCCGGGGAAGCGCCGCGCCGAAAGCGCGAGGGCGCTTGTGATCTGGCCCCAGCCCAGACAAATTCCCCTGTGGGATGTGAAGAAGAAGCCTGGCTATTCGCCGATCACCTTGACAATGACGCGCTTATCGCGCTGACCATCGAACTCCACGTAAAAGAGGCGCTGCCAGGGACCGGCGTCGAAGCGCCCGCGCGTGATAGGGATGACAACCTGCAGATGCATCAAGAGATTCTTGAGATGGGCGTCGCCGTTATCCTCACCGGTGCGATGGTGGTGATAATCAGGCCGTTCGGGAGCGACCTGCTCGGCCCACTCCATGATGTCGCGCCAGAGGCCCGACTCCTCGTCCTGGATGATGACACTGGCCGTCAAATGCATCAACGGCCCCGGGATCAAGCCGGTGGCTTGCCCGCAGCCTTGTCGGCCCGGGCTTCAGGGCTGGTTGACGGCAGCCCACTCAGCCGTAACTGAGTACAGCGATCACG
>NZ_JADGHT010000407.1 GCF_019683755.1 Thermogemmatispora sp.
GTCCCTTTCTCTCCTCGCCGGGCCAGGCTCAAGCTGGGGGGCAGCGCCAGTTGCAGCAGCCTGTGCTGATCTCCCCGCCGACGGCGCGAGCTAAAAAGCCTCGGATGCCGCGGCGATCCCTGCTCGCCCTGGGCCTCGGGGGTGGGGTCCTGGCCCTGACCTGTGGCGGCGCCTTTTTCATCGTATCGCAGTCTCGCACTATCACTACCAACCTGGCCACTCAGGAAGCGCAGGGATCGGGGAAAGAGAGTCTCCTGTTAACCTGCCAGGGACATCAAGGCCCGGTGACCGCGCTAGCCTGGTCGCCGGATCACACCGTGCTCGCCTCCGCCTCTAGCGATAAGACGGTCCGCCTCTGGGATGTCAAGACCGGGGCAAGCCTGCGGGTCTACACTGGCCATCAGAGCGAAGTTCGGGCGCTCTCCTGGTCGCCCGGAGGCGTCTACATAGCCTCTGGTTCCGCTGATGGCTTTATCCACATCTGGGATGCTGACACAGGGCAGCTACAGCGAAGCTACCGGGGACACAACGGTGCCATCAACGCCCTGGCCTGGTCTCCACAGTCGGATAATTCACAGCTAGCCTCGGCGGGAGACGATGGCAGCGTCTCCATCTGGGATGGCCTCAGCGGGCAGCTTCTCTGGAGTCAGCTCAGCGACGGCACGAGCATCCGCGCCCTGGCCTGGTCGCCTGATGGCCGGCAGCTGGCCTCAGCCGGAGACGCTGGCCTGGTCGAGATCCGAGAAACGCTCTGGTGGTCCATCCTGCGCTTCTACCGGGGCCATAGCGGCCCGATCTGGAGCCTGGCCTGGTCGCCTGACGGCAGTCTGCTCGCCTCCGGCTCGGCTGATACCACCGTCCAGATCTGGAACTCCAGCACCGGCGAACGGCTGCTGACCTATAGGGGCCACAGCGATACCGTCACCGGCCTGGGCTGGTCGCCCTCGCTCGACGAGATTGCCTCGTGCTCCTACGACGGCACCGTCCAGGTCTGGGGCAGCAGGAGCGGGCAGCTTTTGGGAACTGGCAAAAGCGCAGCTTTCCAGGCACTCATCTGGTGGCCATCCTATACCCTGCTCGCCACCGGAGACAAGGGCGCCCACGTCCAGATCTGGCAAATTTCCTGATGAGAAAGCTTCTCACCAACGCACAAGCGGACTGCTGTCACTGGCTCCTGCCACAGCAGTCCGCACTAGCACTGGCGAGCAAGCGGCGCTCAGCCGGCTGGGCTGCTCGCCCACCTCTCGCGCACGACCCCGCTACACCACGGCGCAGTTCATCCCATTGAGCGTGAAAGCCGTGGGTGGCGGATTGCTTCCACTCCAGGTGGCCTGGAAGCCCGGCGGCACACTCAAGCTACTATTGGCCGGAATCACCGCATTGACGGCCACATTCGTCACCGTCACGGCGCTGCCCGCCTGCGAGAAATTCCCGTTCCAGCTCACCGTGATCATCTGGCCATTGGTGAAAGAGAAGCGCAGCGTCCAGCCATTGATCGCGCTGCTGCCAGTATTGGTGATCGTCAGGCTGGCCTGGAAGCCGCCGCTCCATTGGCTGACGATGCCGTAGTGGATCTGACAGGTGGAGGCCACTGGCGTCGGGCTGGGCGACGGCGTGATCGTCGGGCTGGGGGATGGCGTGGGTGAGGGCGTACTCGTGGGCGTGGCTGTCCCGCCCGAGCCACTGCCGCCATTCATTGGGTGCTTCATGAAAAAGCTGTAGATGGCGTTGGTAGCGCTGGGACCCTGCGGGTCGGTATAGGAGCCGCTGCTGCTGCCGCCGGACCAGTCATGACCCATGCCGTTGATCTTCCAGTACTCCTGGATCTCGTTCCCCTGGTTATCGTTCCAGGACTGCACCGTATAGCTGTGCCCACCCGAGACCTGGCCGCTCACACTACTGCTCGGGCTGCCGAAGCTCGCGTTGTAGCTGCCGTTCGAGGCCAGATGATCGGTCGTCATCCACTGTTGGACCACCTGATCGCCGTTGACCGGGTAGACCGTATAGTCGCTCTGGCCCTGGAAGACGATCGTCGGCACCACGCGGGCAGCGCTGCCCATCGCCTGGTAGGCAGCCTGCCCCTGCTGCTGCGGATTCGGCCCACCCTGCATCATCGCCGTCGTGGCCGCCGTCTGCGAGGTCGCCGCCTGATATTCCAGGCCCGAAGCCGAAGCGATGGCCGCAAAGATATCCGGGTAGGTCGCTCCCATAATCACCGCCATCGCCGCCCCTGCCGAGAAACCAGCAACGTAGACGCGATTGCGGTCGATCGTCCACTGCGAGGTATTTTGCTCGACAGTCTGGACGATACCAGCAATGATGGCCGGCTCGCCGCTGCCGCGCGACTGATCGGCGGGCAGGAACCAATTCCAGCAGGAAAGCGAATTATAGCTACTCGTCTGCTGCGGATAGACCACGATGAACTGATCCTGATCGGCCAGCGCGTTCATCTGAGTGCCGTTAGCGAAGTCCTGCGGCGTCTGGGTGCAACCGTGGAGCATGACGATCAGGGGGACCGCCGTGCCAACCTGGTAATTGGCCGGCGTATAGACATAGTAGGGACGGCTGCCGGCTGGCCCGTTATAGGTGTACTGGGTGAAGGTGCCACTGCTGGCGCGAGCCTGATGGAGAAAGAGCGCCCCACTGACGAGCAGCAAGGTGCAAACGAGCGCCAGGCGAACGATGTTCCGCATGCTGAACCCCCTTGACGGTGAGGTGATGCCAGGGGCAGGCTGGCTGGCATCCTTGCCCTGGAAAAACGGGCGTAGGAAGAGAGAACGGGTGAGAAAGAAGAAGGATCAGCCCCGTAAAAAGCGCTCCCGTGTAGGTGAGGCAGGGGAAGAAAAAGGAGGTGCACCACCTCTACAGCTCTGGCCTGGCTGATCAGTGCAGAGAAAGGACCAGCCAGAGATGGGCAATTTCTGGCTCCAGCTTCACACCATCCTGACGGTGACGGGCGGCTGGTCATTGCCGGCGTCCTCCTTGCTGAGATAGCGCCTCGCTGCGCTGGCCCTCACCCTTGTTCTGGCCGCCTGATCGGGCCAGCTTGCCGGGCGGCAGACTGACCCTGAGTGAGCGCTGCTCTCCAGGGCTGACATGACATATGAATCATGTATCATATCGCTGGCTCTTTGTCAAGAGCTGGCGTGGCGAGCCGTCTTTACTGCTCAGAAGAGGGGGCGCCGCTGGTTGAGGAAGAAGCTCAGGGCCTCGGCCAGCTCCGCCGGCAGCTCCTGACGCCGCTGCCGCGAGAGCGCCATCAGCCGGTCATAAGTGGACGGCGAGAAGAGCCAGGCACGCAGCAGCGGCCACTGGCCCCGTCGCCATGCTTCGGGCCACACCTCCTCCACAGGCTCCGCCAGGCCCGGACTTTCCCCAACAAAGAAGAGCGCCAGGTGATAGAGCGGAGGAAAGCCCACGGCCTCCTCCCAGAGGCGCAAAAAAGGGGCGGGCGACTCCCAACACTGCGCCATCGCGCGCAGGAAGTCCGCCGCCGTCTCCCAGACCAGGGTCGCGGGAGGCTGCGCCAGCAGCAGGCGCCAGCAGAGCAACAAGGCCGTCTCGACGGCCTCCTGCTCGGCATGCGGCCAGGTGCGCCACTGGCCGTAGTCCAGCTTGGCAGCGAGCTGGCTGAACTCCAGCGCAAAGCCGTCATCCTGGCCGCGCA
>NZ_JADGHT010000048.1 GCF_019683755.1 Thermogemmatispora sp.
AAGAAATACCGGTAATATAGTAAAGAACTCCCAATCTTCCGTATAACAGTGTACAGCAAGCCGGCTCAATTCGCCATAAAGAACGGTCTTGCTAGCATTAAAATCTCATTAAAATACTCCTTCATCAGGGTCACCTTGCTCGCCAGCACGGAAGCAGTCGGCTATTGATCGCGCCGACCCTCGGCCTGGAAAACATAGCCGACGCCAGGCTCAGTGAGGATATAGCGCGGGCGGGACGGCTCTTGCTCGACTTTGCGGCGTAGCTGCCGCACATAAACGCGCAGATAGTCTGCTTCCTCGCCGTATTCAGGTCCCCAAACTGCCCGCAGCAAGGTCCGATGCGTCAAGACTTTGCCAGCGTGCAGCATGAGTTGTCGCAGTAGTTCAAATTCGGTGGGGGTGAGCCGTACCTCGCGATCGCCCGCCCGTACATAACGGCGCTCGACATCCATGATGAGATAGCCATCACTGCTACGCAGTACCTGGGCTTGCTCCTCTTGAGGTTTGCCACTTCCACCATTGGCGGCGCGTCGTAAGCAGGCCCGCACACGCGCTAAGAGTTCGGCGCTGCTAAAGGGTTTGGTCAGATAATCATCCGCTCCCAGGTCGAGGGCTCGGACTTTCTGTTTCTCTTCGGTCCTCGCTGAGAGGACGATGATGGGCACCTGACTCTGACGGCGGACTTGCTCACAGACCTCTAGCCCGTCGATGCTTCCAGGCAGGCAGAGGTCGAGCAAGATAAGGTCAGGCTCGTGCTGGTTCACCGCCCTGAGCGCTTCCTCTCCGTTGTCAGCTACCAGCACTTCATAGCCGCTCATGAGCAGATTTCTGCGCAAAGTACGCTGAATCGAGAGTTCGTCATCGACAACTAAAATGCGCTTGCCTCGGGATCTCATGACTATTCCTCCGACCACCGTGCAGCTGGCGAAGGCAGGCTTTGGACCGAGCCGGGACCAGGGCCACAGGAGCAGACGGGTAGGGTGAAGGCAAAGTTCGCTCCGCCTTCGGGAGCCGATTCTATCCAGATCCGTCCTCTATGGGCCTCGATGATGCCTCGGCAAATGGCCAGACTGAGACCATTGCCCTGGGGATCAACGCTATAAAAGGCTTTAAAGATTCGCTCTCGCTCGCCCTCTGGCAATCGATAGCCACGATCAAGAATGCGACCGCGCAGTATCCCGTCAACAATTTCCAGTTCGACAATAATCTCCTCGTTCGGTCCGTTATGACGCAGAGCGTTCTCCAGCAGATTGTAAAAGACACGTTCCATCTGCGCGTAGTCAACGTGGGCAAGCAACGGCAAAGGTGGCTGCAGGCAGAGGCGAATGTTGTGCTTTCTTCCGACGCTGCGCTCTAAGCGTAGAAGGGCACTGTTGAGCAGTTCGCCCATGTCGCACCATTCTTTTTCCAGGGTAAGGGCCCCCATTTCAATACGCGACATCTCAATAAGGGCATTGATCAGCACGGTGAGGTGATCGGTCTCGGCATCAACCTCACGCAGTATCTCACGGAGGGTCTCTTCATCCCAGACAATGTCTGGTTCTAACAGTCCGGTAATGGCGGCTTTGATGGAGGTGAGAGGCGTACGCAAGTCGTGCGAGACCGAGGAGAGCAGTGCCTGTTTGTTCTTTTCATCACGCACCTGTTCGGTGATGTCATGTGCCTGGAGCGCGTAAGCCTTAAGTTGGCCTTGCTGATCCATGACCGGATGGCGCGTGAAGAGATAGTAGCGATCAAGGTTCGTATTGTCTGGATTGGCAGCGGCCCCACCTCGGCGCTCATGGTGCTCGCCCTTAGCGCTCTCTGCCGCTCTATTCGCTCCTTCCTCGCAAGGTGGCTCGCTGGCAAAGGCACAGCGTAGCTCCCAGGCTCGTGCCTGCTCCTGGGTCAATTGGCTCAGGTACTGCTCTAGCTGCTCACGATTGCGCGCAAGCGCGAGCAGAGTCGAGAAGACCTCTTCGAGCCTCCGACTGTCTCCTGCTTGCAGACGAACACCACAGAGGCTCTCGGCTGCGGGATTCATATAGATACAGCGCCCGCTGAGATCAACAGCGAACCAGGCATCGGTGAGATGGCCCGGCAGGCGCTCGTGAAGCTGCACGAGGCGGCTCAACTCACTCAGAATGCTAGCACGTTCAAGCGCTTCTTCTGCGCTGCGCGTAAGCAGGACTGCATTGGGATTCCGCGAGGGCACTACCTCTGTTAGCTGTTCATGAAGCAGCTCCTGGGAAACGCTCACTCCTGCCTGGCTCCGCTGACATAGCGTGTGCATCAAAGCCTGCAGTTCCTGCTCAGGATAGGTCAACAGGTAGTCAGCAATGAAGCGTAGCAGGCTGATAAAGCTGATGCCAAAGGTGCGCTCGAATTCGCTGCGCACCTGCGCAAGCAAGCGCTCCTCTTCTTCGTCAGTCCGCCGCCTCTGAATCGCTTCAAGGCGCGCTATCGTTTCCCGAAAGCGCTGCTGCCGCCGAACGGCTTCGAGCAGCATACCATTGTGAATAGCAATGGTGGCCTGGCTGGCAAAAAGCGAGAGGATGTCTACTTTGAGCGGTGTAAAACCGCCCGGCTCCTCAGAGCAGAGCAGTAAGGCGCCGTAGACAGTGGAGTCGGTGACCAGCGGGTGGACAAAGATAGAGCGAATCTTGAGCTGGCTATAGAGGGGCTGGCTAGCAGGAAAACGCGAGTCGCTGCCAATATCATTGGAAAATTGTGGCTGGCGGTGAAGCAGACTAAAGCCAATGATACAGCGCTCGCTCAGGGGCTGCCCATTCTCAATGATACGCGCGAGGGTGTCGGCCTCTAGACCAGCTTGAGCCTCCAGACGAAGGCATTCCCGCGGGCGATCAATGGTCACAATCGCAGACCAGACGCGTAGTGCTTCAGCGATGCCGCTGACGATCCGCTGAAAGATTGTGGGCAGGTCCATCGTGGAGGCCAGAGCGTTGGAGACAGCTTTGAGCGCCTCCCGTTGGCGGTCCTGAATTTGGGCGCTGCCCCCCACCTGGACCCCTTCGATAGCCGCCGCTAGGACGCGCCCTACTGCTTCTAACAGGCGACGCAATGAGGGATCATCATAGGTGCCCAGCTTGCAACTGCCCAGCTCCAGGGTGCCCAGTACACGATCTTCGACGGCCAGGGGAACAATGGCCGCCGAGCGCAGTTGCGGATGGCCACTGAGAGCATCACCTACCTTCGCCGGTGGGCCATCTGCCCCCTGCGGATAGTTCTCAATGAGCATAACAGGGTGTCTCAGCACCTGCTCCGCGCGCGATTCTGAGAGCGGATGCTGATGGTAGTGGGCTTGCCAGGCATTGCCCTCCTCTCGCCAGCAGACCGTGACTCGTACAGCCTGTCGATCATGCCGCAGGAGGACTACACCAAAAATGTCAAATGGGATGGTTGGCGCCAGCTCTGCTGCAAGCCTGGTATAGTCGGGTTTCGAGCCGCGTACACTCGAAATAAGGCGAAACACACGCTCGACGATAGCAGATTCATCTAGCGTGGAGACGCGCGTCCCTGCTCTCATTGTTCCCCCCAACAATGAACCGGGCTACCACCTCTCAAACAGTCAGCCTGGAGTTTTTTTTCTACACAATCATCAGCAGTATAACACAAAAGGACACTCCCAGTAGTCGGCAAATTGGTCAGCATTGATCGCCTTGCTCTGCTTTTGGTAAGCTTGAGATATGGCTTGCTCTGGCCCGAAGGTACTACCAGAGCCGCCCACAAGCCAAGCGAGGGGTCTGCCAGGATCGGTCTGTCTGGCCTTGTTGCGCTCCCCCGCAGAAGTCTACTCCATCCGCCACCCGGCGGCAAGAGTACAGGCGTTCGTTCCCGTGACTTGGCCATCACCATCCTGCTATCTCCTCTTTGAGGGATTACGCAGCAGCATAGCCGGTCAGTTCAACATAGCCTTGACCGCTTACGCTGTCACCCATGCTTTGGCCCTGGATGCTCACGGCGCCCTCCCAGTAGGCGTTGCCGGTTGACTGGTAAGTGACCAGCTCTTGATCTTTCAGCTCAGGCTGCAGCGTCAGTCGGAGAGAGATACGTGCGTCATGGATGGTAACCTGCCAGCCTGATGGGTAACGAGCATGGGTGACTGGACTCAGCCAGCTACCAAGGGCCTGGACATGCAGGCTGCTAGCTGGCAAGAGATGGTCCCGACCTGTGGGATCGATGAGGCCAACATATGTAGAGATGACCCGCCCGCTAGCATCGCGGATCAGGTAGAGCATCAGCTCACTATTATCACTGAGCTGTAAACTAAACCAGTCCCAGCCACCGCCAGCTAAGGTGAGGAAGTTGCCCCATTGGTGATCCATCCAGGCTAGACCGCTAACGGCCAGCATCTGTCCATGATCAGTAAGTAGGCCGCTGACAGCCAGGCGAGTGCGCGAGTAGTAGTAAGAGAAGCCCGCCAGGCCATAGGTGATAAGGCCATTCCCATTGTGGAGCACTGCAGGTTTCAGCGCCTCTAGCTGGAGCTGCAAGCCATAGTCTGGCATCACAGCCGCAAGCTGGTCATGACCATTATAGCCCTGCATGCGCCAGGGCCCGACTTGAAGATGAAAGCCTCCCTGAGCGTTGGCAGGGCCAGATGAGGCCTCTAACTGCAGGAGACGTTGCTGGGCAAAATGAAACTGGCCACGGTTGAGGTCGCTGATGGCGAAGTGCGCTGCGTAGACAGGCGGCAAGTCACTACGTAGGACCTGGAAAAAGACGAGTTCGAAGCCGTAGCGCAGAAGGCGCCCATTGGAGCTACGGGCCTGAAGGTGGCCCGTATAATACCACCACTCGGTCAGGTCCTTGTGCGGTGCTTCGTCCTGCGGCAGACGAAGGGGAGGCAAGGAAGTGGCCTGAGGAGCAGCGGGAACAATGGGCAGTTGGGCTGAAGTGGCTGGTATGCCAGGGAAAGCACAGGCGCTCAAGCTACCTAGTGCCACCAGCAGCGCCAGCCAGAGTGCGGGAGATCTTTTGAGCCTCTGGTAATGCTCCTTCAAGGTGCTCATCGCGTTCCTCCTTGCCGCGGCTTAGCAGGTTGATCGCCGCTGCCTTGATAGGTTCCTCCGCTGGCCAGGCTGTCAGCACTCTGGGTCCCCGCGCCCTCGCTCAGGCCCTGACCGCTTTCAGTCAGCAGGGTAGGTCGCCGCTGGACTCCCGCAAAGGGTAGCCACCAATTGAGATTGCCTAGCAGCCGCATGGTCGCCGGCACCAGTAGTCCGCGTACGAGTGTGGCATCGCTGATGACCGCCAGCGCCATGCCCAGACCCAGCGCTTTGACAAGGATCATGTCAGCGGTGGCAAAACATGCGCTCACTACGACCACGATGACGGCAGCACTGGTGATGATACCGCCACTGCGTTGGAGGCCCAGCGCTACCGCCTGGGTGTTGTCGCCGCTTTCCCAGTAGGCTTCTTGGACACGCGAGAGGAGAAAGACCTCGTAGTCCATTGAGAGACCAAAGAGGGAGCAGAAGAGCAAGATCGGACTAGAGGCCTCGACAAAGCCCAAGGGAGTGAAGCCGAGAAGCTGATGTAGGAAACCTTCCTGAAAGATGACAACCAGTGCCCCGTAGCTGGCCAGGATGGAGAGCGTATTCATGAGAATGGCTTTGAGCGGCAGCACAACAGAGCGGAAGAGGAGCAAAAGCACCACATAGGTAATCAAGGCAACAATGAGGACAGCTTTGGGAAAATCGCTGTAGAGCGCCTCAACGTAGTCGATATTGCTGGCGCTGCCGCCGGCGACCAATACATGCATGCCCGGCCCTGGCGGCGTATTGCGAATCGTCAGGACTAGCTCTTCCGCTTGCTCGGAGAGCATGTCATATTTGCTGATCACGGTGACTAATGCCAGGTTGCCTGCCACCGAGGACCTCAGCAGGCCCCCCAGGTAGGGATCAGCGATTAGCTGCGGATGAGTGTAGAGCAGCTCATATTGCTGCAAGGTCAGGCGTGGATCAGCACTGACGATGCTGTCCACACGGGCCACGCGCGGATCGGCTTCTAGTCGCTGCACGTAGCGATAGAGCAGCGCGATGTTATTGGGGGTCAGGACGTCTCCCGGCATCTCTACCGCTAGCAGGATGGGGGTGGTCTCACGGGCGTTGAAGCGCGAAGTCAAGAGGTCATAGGAGGCCCGCGAAGGGACATCCTGAGGTAGAATCGAAGCCCCAGGGGCGGAGAAGCGCACCGCCAGGAAGGGCAGTCCCAAGGCTACAAGCAGGAAGAGTACAGGGAAGAAGAAGCGCAGAGGATAGCGCATGACCAGGTGAGACAGCCGATACCAAAAGCCCTCATGCGGCTGAATAAGGGCACTACGTGCCCCAGCAACCGCAACTTCTTCCTCCCCTGCTTTCTCATGGGGCTGAGCATGGGAGCGACGAGGCCACCAGCGCCAGAGCCAGGAAAGACGCACAGGTAAGGCATTAATGCGTGTTCCCAGGATGGCGAGCATGGCCGGCAAGAGAGTCAGAGCGGCAATGACACAGAGGGCGACGACGAGCATGCCCCCCAGACCAACGGAGCGGAGCATGTTGATACGGAAGAAGGTTAGGCCGAAGAGGCCGATCGAGACAGTGAAACCAGAGAAAGTGACCGCTCGCCCAGCGGTGGCCACGGTAATGGCCACCGCCTCGTTTGGCAGCCGACCACGCGCCAGCTCCTCGCGAAAGCGACTGACCATGAAGAGGGAGTAGTCCACGCCCAGCCCAAGGCCAAAAAGGGTGGTGATGTTTAAGACAAAGATCGAGAGTGGTGTGAGATGCCCCAGGCCAAAGATAATGGCGAGAGCGACAACGACCGCAGCTCCGCCGATCATAGTAGGTAAGAGGGCCGCAACCACTGAGCGGAAGACAAGCAGGAGGGCCACGAGGGCGAAGGGAAACGCCAACACCTCGGCTCGGCGCAGATCGCGCTCACTGACGAACTGAATATCCTCATAGAAGACAGGGCTACCGCCGACGTGAATCTCCAGGTCCGGCTGCGCCTTCAGCCGCCGTTCTAGCTCCGGCAAGAGGTGCGGCGCAGCATCCGGGTCGCTTTTGAGCATGACGTTGGCATAAGCCCCGTGACGGTCAAGTGAGATCTGACGCGGGTTGTCCAGATAGGTGACGACGCTGGCTACTTCAGACCAAGTGCGCACTTCGGCAAGCGCTTGCTGCATCTGTTGGACAAATTGGGGACTGTCCACACGATAGCGCTGGCTGATGAAAATTACCTGGACAACCGTCGGATTGAGATGGAGCTTGGTGGTGAGGAGATCAATTGCTCGCTGTGACTCAGCATCCGGGCTAAGCAATCCCCCCGATTGCAAGACCTGGCTGGCCCGTGGCGCAAAGGGCAAGGCGATCAGAACCAACAGCAGCCAGCACAGGAGCATGAGCCAGCGCGCCCGAACGGTCACCCAGCCCAGCGCATAAAAAATTGACCTTCTCGGTTTCTGCATGTATACTCTTCCTCACCTGGGGGCTACGCCTGGCAGACTGGCTGCGCTGCCAGCTCCGGCGGCTCAGCCGGAGCTACCGAGCCGACAAGCCGCTTGTCCCCATATTCCGCGTTTCTCTCCACGCGGAAGTCGCTGCGAAGGTTTTCGAAGACTGTTGCTGTTATACTAGTAGACAGCTTTTGTCTGCGTGTCAAGAGGAGCTGGCATCCGGAGGAGGTCCCATGACAAAGCAGTTGGCAAAGCAGGCAACCACAAAAAAGCCGACGCAGGGGAACGAGAAGCCGATTCAGGTGATTAGCGTCAATCGTCAGGCTTACCATGACTACGATGTGGAGCGCACGCTAGAAGCAGGCCTCGCCCTGGCAGGAACCGAGATTAAGTCGATTCGCGCTGGCAGAGTGAATCTGCGCGGGGCCTATGCCATTGGCAGGAATGGCGAGCTGTGGCTGGAAAATATGCATATTGCACCCTACGAGCATGGGAATGTTCACAACCATGAACCGCTGCGCCCTCGCAAGTTGCTGTTGCACCGCCGTGAGATCAACCAGCTTCTCGGCAAAGTCAGCCAGAAGGGCATGACGCTGATTCCCCTAAAGCTCTATCTCAAAGGAGGCCTTGCCAAGATTGAGCTAGGTCTCTGCCGCGGACGCAAGCTCTACGATAAGCGAGCCGCCATTGCTGAGCGCGACGCCCGCCGCGAGATGGAGCGTGCTCTGCGCCGTCGCTAAGCAGGCCCTTAGCCGCCGCAGTTCCAGCGAGAAATGATCATTTGGAGCAACCCTTCCATTGCCTTATGCACGTCATTGCTGAGCAGAGGATTAGGTAAGAATGGATCAAGAACATCAACAAGGACACATGTTTCAATTTGTTCAACAGGTGAACCAGCGCTCAGGCTTCGGTCAGCTTCTGGGTATGCGGGTAGAGGAGGCAGAGCCAGGGCGAGGACGGGTTCGCTTAAAGGTCGATGAACGGCTCATGCACCCTCAAGGTTTGGTGCATGGCGGCGTGATCTTCTCCCTCGCTGACACCGCTATGGCGATGGCCTTGCTGGCCTCGTACCCGCCAGGGACACGGACTGGGACGATTGAGGCCAAGATCAATTATTTGCGTGCCGTGCGCGGCGGCCAGCTCTTGGCGGAGGCCGCCATCATTCATCAGGGCCGAACTACTGCTGTGCTGGAGGCTACTGTCTATCATCTGGGTGAGGATGAAAACGAACAGCGCGCAGTGGCACGGGCCTTGAGTACCTTCTATATCTTCCCACCAGAGGAAAGTAAGCCCTCACGCTAGCTAGAAAGAGGCGATGTGCGAACGCTCAGGGACCGAGGCATCTTCAGTCTCCTTGGCCTTGGTCACATAGTGCTGCTCAAGACGGAGTAGCGAAAGGAGCGAGAGCAGCGCAATAAGCCCGAGGATAGCTGTCAGGCAAATCAGGCCATCAAAGCCGAGACGATGAGCGAAGAGGCCAGCCAGGCCGTTGCCAAGTAACTGACCCAAGCCAAGAAAGACCGAATAGAGGCCCATCAGCAGGCCACGGTCCATTGCGCTCTCTTCAGTGAGGTCAGCCAGATAGGCAAGAGCAGAAGGGGCAAAGCTGCTTTCAGCGAAGATACCTAGCAGCAAGACAGGAATCCAGACGCCCGGAGCAAGATCGCCGCCGAGACGGTGATTCATGCCCCACAGAGCCAACACGCCGACATAGAGCCCAGCCACAGAGGTGAGCATCATGACCAGGCGAGGCAAGTGGGCCAGAAAACAGGCCCAGAAGAGCAGCGAGAGGCCGAAGAAGAGCACATAGCTTCCCAGGACAAGGCTGAGCCGGCCACCGCCACCGGGTCCACTCATGATCCCCATTAGGAGCTGATCACCCATGCGGCCAGGACGGGAGAGCAGGAAAGGCAATTGTGAGCTGACCCAGATGCCCAAAAGGGCACTGATACAGATCCAGGCGGGTATGAAGATAAAGAGACGCGGTTTATGCAGAATCGACAGATAGCGTCGGACGAGTAAGGCCGGGCCACCAGCCTCAGTGACCTGGGCCACCCGCGGCGCCAGAAACATACAGAGTGTGACCAGGGCATAGAAGAAGGCCAAGAGGGCGAAGGCTCCGGGGCCAAAACGATCCCATGCAAAGCCCCCGACTACGACTCCTGCTGCAATCCCTCCACTGGTCGCCAGCTCGTAGAAGCCCATGACCCGCATGCGCCCCTGCTCATTTCGCCTGGTCAAGTCGGCCAGATATCCCAGAACCGCCGGCGTGATCATAGCGGTAGCCAATCCTGAAAGCATCTGCAAGGTTAGCAAGAAAGGCAAGGGCGAGACCGCTGCCGTCAGTGGCACCAGGAGCATCACCAGCACACCCAGCAGCGGGCCAAGCACCATAAAGAGGCGCCGACCCCAACGGTCGCTTAAGGCTCCCATAAAAGGAGCAAGTGTCAGTTCGGTCGCATAGTAGACGACGGCCAGCAGGCCCACTTGAATGGCAGTGATGTGATGACCTGCGTGGATAGCAAGGCGGGCAAGGAACAGTCCCAGGACAATGCCCCCAGCCCCCGTATTGATACGCAAGAGGAAGGTCCCCACAATCAGCGGAATAGCTGATCGCCGCACCATATTGCACCCTAATTTCCAGCCAACCTACCTGCCTACTCTCGACTAGCTCTATCGTCTCAGCGCTGCGTCCGCTCGCCTTGCCAGGGCCGAGCTTAAGGTCGCTTGTCTATACCCGTGCTTAGCTGGCCTACTCTGCACTGATCAAAAGCCTTCGAAGCGAGGTGTTTGGCCATTGCCTCCACCTGCGGAGTCGTAGGGTCCAACGACCGTCGCTTTGTGGTAACTGCGTAAGGTCCAGACGGCAATGACCCCCCCACTGATCAACAGAATGACCGCAACAACGAGTAGTACAAGCAACAATAGACGCAATCCTTGACCCTCGGAAGCACTGCTTAGGGAAAGAACCAGCAGTGGCATTAATGACAATCCTCTCTCTCGCTGATAAATTTGTTCCCCCGAACAGCTCTCTATCATCAGGACGGGAGAGGCAGAAAGAAAGTAACGCGGTGCCCACAGCCTCCCGAAAATCAAGCAGGCCAGTTGCAAACCCGCCCGCCCTCTATGAGCAGCCATAGACGAGCAGGGGGAGAGAAACTGACCTGCCACTTGTAGCTCACTGGCAGCCCTCGATCTTGTTGCGCTCCGTTGTCTCTAACGCACCTTCGTGCGGCCCAGGCAGGAGCAACTTCTCATAGCAGCAGTAGTGGCGCGCTGTTGTTCTGCCCGTAGGCTCTAACAGGCGCGCCGGGCTTTTATAAGCAGGGATCAGGTCTCTCTCGTCCTCCAGCTCTAGTTTCAGAGTCAAACGTCCTCGCTCAGGCCAAGCAGCCGAGGCCTGACCATCAATGACAATCTGCCAAAAACTCCTCCTTAACTGATACCCCTCACGCTCCAATAAAGCCCGTGCAGCATGATTACTATAAGCTACCGTTGTCGTGAGCCAAATGTCGTCACCTCTTGCGGCTCCCGCCTTCTCTGCTAAGGTACGGGCGCGCTGCTCTGCCAGGCGCAACAGCAGCGTCCCGATGCCTCGCTCTCGATAGGCAGGATGGACGCGCACGCAGAAGGCCAATGCCCTCCCTCTGGCTCCTTCAAGCGTTCCGTCCGTCATGGACCACACCGCGCCATAGCCAATGACTTCTCCCCGGCGCGTAAGAATCAACCACGCATCGCTGCTCAAGTGAAAATCAGCCCGTTGCCAACAGGCTCTCAGATCCTCATCTTCTTGATGTCCTTCCCGCTCCCCTTCGATCTGCGCACAGGCAGCAAACAGCGCCTCGACAGCCGCCAGATCGGTCGCCGCCGGCGCACGCGCCACAAGATCGCGCAAGTAAACAGCCATTCGCCGACCTCCTTCGGGGAGGGAAGCCCCGGCAGTGATGGCCCAGCCCCAGCTAGCTCGCTGCCCACGGCGTGACGGTCCCGGACAGGAGCAGCCAGAGCCTGGGCCTTAGCCATTTCTTTTCAGCTTCCCCGCTCGTTTAGCATAGCGCTCAGCCAGGCTGAAAGCGTAGACACTGGCCGGCACACTGATCAGGCCCGTGAGAATCAGGGGCCAGGTGCAACTCCAGATCTCAGGAGACCAGAGAGGCCGGCCTTGCATCACTGCTTCGCGCAGTCCCTCCAGTACATAGGTAGCTGGCGAAATATGCGCCAGCGGCTGCATCCAGCCCGGCAGCACTGAGATGGGATAATAGACCCCCGATACTAGCAGTAGCACGGCTTTGACGATAAATGACATCTGCATACCTTTCTCGGTATACAGAAGAGGCAAAATGGCAGCTCCAATGCCAAATCCGATAAAAGATATACTTCCTAGCATGAGCAGGAAGATCGCTGATAAGTAGTTAGCATGACTTAGATCGATATGGAAAAATGCTGCAATAACTAGCAGCTGGATGAACGTAAAGAGCAGGCCATGAGCTACGGCATAGAGGCAGCTCCCGACCATATGGGTGAAACGTGAGATCGGAGCCATGAAGGTGTATTCGATAGTTCCTTCCCACCGCTCCATATTGATAATGTCAGTGACTCCATCGAAGGTTACGCTCAGATAGGACCAGACCGAGGTCCCGATTACTAGCACCAATAGCAGGGAGTTGGTATCAAATTTGACCTTCGCTCCAGTAATCTGCTCTGCAGCGGCCCCGATGAAAGTCACGCTGAGGGCATTGACGATGTTGTAGAGCAACCAGACAATTTCCCAAGCCCAATAGCGTTTGGTCAGGTTCCAGTTGCGCTCAAAGAAAGCGTAGGTTGCACGTCCGCGATGAATCAAAGCTGTTAATAGCATAATATCTTTTTACTCCTCTTCTTCACGCATAGCCTCGAAAGCCTCAAAAGCTTTCTCCCAACTGCCGTAGCGGTGGATGTCCTCCTCTGTGATGTGATGAGCCGCTGTAAAGTGCATAAAGACCTGATGCATGCTGGCCGAACTCGATAATCCCAGTTGCCGCACCACTTCTTGTTTCAGTTCGGCAACCGTTCCAAGGGCCACAATTCGTCCCTGATCGATAATGGCGATGCGGTCACAGAGGGCCTCAGCTTCCTCCAGATCGTGTGTCGTCAGAATAATCGTCGCATCGTGGACCTCGCGCAGCTCACGGATAAAGGTCTGGACGTCAAGCTTCGAACGAGGATCGAGACCGGTTGTCGGCTCATCCAAGAGCAGCAGCACAGGAGCGGTCAGGAAGGCGCGCGCAATAGCAACCTTCTGCTGCATACCGCGGGACATGTCTTCCAGCGGCTGCTTAAGGCGTGCGGCACTGATCCCCAGGCGTCCGAGAATGCTCTCAATGCGCTCCCGAGCTTCCCGCCCGGGCAGGTTGTAGAGACGCGCTGCATAGATCAGGTTTTCCATCGGCGAGAGCTTCTTGAAGAAAGAAGCCTCGACACTTACACGGTTAATCAGGCGACGGACAACGGCTTCGTCACGCACAACGTCGTAGCCAAAGATACGAACCCGCCCGCTATCGGGAATGAGCAGCGTAGAGAGAATACGGATCAGCGTTGACTTACCTGAACCGTTAGAGCCGAGCACGCCAATGATTTCACGGCGCTTCACCCGCAGGCTCACGCGGTCCACCGCGCGTACAACGCGCTCCTTGCGGCCTCTGCGCCAGGGCAGCCATGCCCCTGATTGCTTAAAAACCTTGGTTACCTCTTCAACAACAACAGCATCCTGCTCCTGCTGATCGACAACGAGTGGAGTTGCTATGGTTGGTAGCGGGCGTTCTACTGCCATGCAGTAAAAACCTCCTTTGCTTCTATAGCCAGCGAGCGTCTTCTTGTCTGTCCCTACCTGTCAGCCAGGCTGAAGCCTCCCATAAAGGAGCGACTGGCTCTGCTAACCGACAAGATAGCGCTGGCTCAGGCCTGTCGCCATGTTCACTCGACCGGTCTCCTATCTGTCCAAAGGGGCAGCCACTTCAGCTCTGAGGTGACCTCACCAGTTGGAGAGCGAGCCGGATGAGAGAGACAGCAGTGGGCCACTCCACTATTCAGCCAGGCAGGAGATAGAGGCCAGACGAGCGAGGAGCTGGGCAAGCGCACAGAGCGGGATGACAGGCCACGGCAGCTTGTTCAGCTCAGTTCCTTCGAGGCTTTCCAGCTCACCGCTCCAAGACCGTCCTCACTCGGAGATCAGCGGATCAGTTCAGCGCCTTGGGTGTAAAAAGGCGACAAAAAACCGTGGGACTGAAGGTTTCGGTCTCAGTGCCCACGGTTGAGGGTCGCTCTTACACACCTGGCGGTGCCTTACACATCAGGCGCCAGGCGCAACACAGGCGGCGATATACCCTCAACGGGCCCACTGATCCCTGAGTTAGCCCCATCCTGAGTAGTGAGCAACAGGACAAGAAGATCAACGCAGCCGTCGGAAAAGGCAGAGGTGGCGAAGGGCAGAACACCCCCCTTGCTCAATGGCTGCCACTGAGGCAAGAAGATGCGGATTACACTGCTCATCGCTGCTCCCTCCTTTCCCTGGGCTTGCGCTCAACGCGGCGAGTGTTTTCTTTGCGTAACGTCAGATAGGGACAGCAAAGGCCCCGCCCGAACTAGCAGCACGGGGCCACCTGTTTCGAGAGGATGACTACTTTTCCGAAAAGGTCTATATCGAGTATACGGTGAAGAACTAGCTTTGTCAAGGGCTGATCACGAGGGGTCAATGAGCCAGAAAGAGAGGGCGCTGGAGGCAATCTCCGGCTATAGCATAGCAGGGGGAGCGAAGGCCGGGCCAGCCCAGCCAGAGCACCGGGCTTAACGGCCATTCTGCCCGGCCTTCGCCTGTTTCACAAATTGCGTCAATTTGCCTTGCTGAATGATCTTGGCAAGCTCTTTATGACACTCAATAGCCTCTTGCGGGGTATGACTACTATGCTCGTAGATTACCAGCCGATAGAGGGTGAGATACCCATTCTGCTGAGGGTAGACGGCGGTAACGAAACCGCGGCCCAGGCGGCGATCATCGAAAGTTGCCAACACATAGCGCTTGCCATCCGGGGCGATCACCACATGGCGAGCCAGGTCGAGTACCTGCAGCTTCACCGGGTAGGCATCGGGAATCTCTAGAGCCTGCTCCCGGATGGTAGCTAGCATCTCCCGATCCTGTTCCTGCACAACACGATCAATCATCGCATCACTCCATAAGGATCAGCTTAAAAAGGGCACATGCCACCCTGGCTCACAAAGCCCCAAGGTGGCATAGTACAGTTTATCGGAAGAGAAAGAGCAGGTCAAGTGCCCCTGGCGTAGTCCCGACCCCGACCTGCCCCCTGTAAAGGTCAGATCAGAGATCCTCTACAGGGCTAGGTAGAGGGAGATCAAGGGAGCTATCTCGGCGCCACAGATGGCGTAACCGCTCCCAGAGCCAGCGAACAACGCGCACCGGTATCTTGCTCAGGGCATAGGGATGGCGCAAGAGATAGAGGAAGAGGCGCGGCTCGACCTGACGCCAGAGGGTGGGGGCCTCCCGCATCTCGCCCGAGGAAGCAGGATGCTCCGGGCTGCCAGGTGGTGCCCACAAGTCGCGCACGTAGAGATCTCCTAGACGCTGCAAGAGTGGCGCCTGTTCGGGAGCCACGCCACTGAGACGCTGGATGTACTCGTTTGGCGTCTCGGCGCGCTGCAAACTGAGACCGGCCCAACTGGCCAGTAGACAGATACGCCCATAGATCTGGGCCGTCAAACGCAGGTGGCGGAAGAGCCGTCGCCACCAGATGGTGAAGAGCATAAGCAGGCAGGCCAGAACGAAAACCACGCTCAAAGCGAAGTAGCTCAATGACTGCTGCCAGCTCAGGCCGCCCTCCTGGCTGCCGCCTCCCGTCGCCGTAGCCTCGTCATTTGGCAGTGGCAACCGAGGCAGCGTCCGAGCACCCGATGAGCTTCCCTGACCGGCTGTGCTGATCGAGCCGCTATCAGAAGAGCTATACTGATTGGGCGATGGGCGTGTAAAGGTAGGGAAGCCAGGCGAAGGCTCGAAATTGATCCAGCCATAGCCGGCAAAGTAGATCTGAGTCCAGGCATGGGCCTGAGTGCCGCGTACAATCCACTGGTGAGTAGCAGCATCGTAATCGCCGGGCGCGTAGCCTGTTACCACGCGAGCCGGCATACCAAGCTCACGCGCCATCACTGCCATCGCTGTGGCAAAGTAGTTACAGAAAGCCCGATGGCCACTGCGGAAAAGCAGCCAGGAGACTGGCTCGTCGCCCGCAGGTAGCTGCACATCGACCGAGTAGGTATAGCTGCGCAAGTAGTTCTCTAAGGCAACCGCCTTGTCATACATGGTGTGAGCATGAGCGGTTACCCGCTCTGCTAACATGCGAATATTTGGATCGAGATGAGGAGGTAGCTGTAGATAGGTCTGCAGAATGGCAGGATCATAATAATTTGTCGGGAGAGGTCCTTCGTAGTTAGAGGGCAGCTTGGGCGCCTCAGAGGGGAAAGGCACCGCTTCCAGGGTCTTGACGTCTGCCGAGGAGACGTAAGCCTGGACGGTATAGCGATCGCCTGCTGCTAGCTTGCCCTCTTTGCGCAGCACGGCCACGATACTGGTGGTGTTCTTGCTCACAAGGACCACCGCGGGCTGATCAAGCTGGCCCACCTGCCAGGGCGTGAAGAGATAGGGCTGCTGCTCGCCCGGGGGATTAACGACCGTGATCTGCAACGTGACAACATGGACGGGCGTGCCCTCGGGTGGGATCTGTTGGCCCTTCGGCAGAGAAATGCTGTAGGTAGGACTCGTCGACCAGCCGCGTCCATCGTAGGTGTCGTAGGCCAGCGAGGCAATGTATTGGCCCCCCTCGCTGCTCGTGACGCGGAAGACGATATCGTTATTCAGGTGCGGATTGCCACCGAGGATCAGCGAATTGGTGAAATTGCCGCGATTGGAAGGGATGACCCCACCATTGACAGCGATCAGGCGGTTCCAGGCATTCTCGACCTGGACCCAGGGATTACTGTCTAGGTCCCAGATCTGAGCAGCATCGGCATTGACATAGCTGCCCGGCAGAATCCAAGAGAGAATGACCACTGCCAGCGAAACCAGCAGGCCGGCTTGCATGAAGTCCCAGCCCAGATCATCCGCACAACGCAGGCCCAGCCGCTTCCAGCGACGCATCGACTCGAAGAGCGAAAAGCGCAGCAAGAGGAGGAGAGAAGCACACAGGAAGACAAAGAGAAAAATGAGGTAGCCGACAGGCACATTGCTGAGATTAATGAGCAGAAGAGCACCATTCAGCAGGATCATGAGCAGCGGCAGGCGGGTACGATAGACCAGCCAGACGCTGGCATAGGCCAACCAGAAACTGAGAGCAGTGATCAAGAAGAGAAAGATCGAATCGTCGCTACTGGTGCCGCCAGCCAGAGCGATAGCAACCCAGGCCCGCAGAGCCGCAAAGAGCAATGGGAAACTGCCATTGAAATCGGCAGTCGCGGTCTGCCAGTAAGCGATGAACAAGCCAAGCGCCAGAGCCAGAGGCTGAATGAGCCAAGGAGAGAGCCAGCGCTGACGCACAGCCAGCAGACCGAGCAGCAGGCCTAGAGCGGTCGTCAGGGTCAGCACTTCCAGATGAGCGACCCAGCCAGCGACCTGCACCGACCAGATGGTGCTGTAGACCACCACGGTCACCAGCACCAGCGAGAAGTAGCCTTCTTCGAGGCGGAATAGCTCCCTCAGAGAGGACCAACTCAGCCCAGGCTTATCGGGAGAGGGCGAATTAGCCCGCTTTGGACTGGGTTCAGACGGCGAGAATAGTCGAGAGAAACGGTCAGCAGTGGCCTGGCCCATATCAAGACCTCCATTGGAGAGAGCGCACGCTTGGGCCACGTTCGAGAGCTTCCGCTAGCGAGTCGCCCCGTTTAATGCGCAGCACAGGGACACCCTCCCCTTCCAGCAAGGCCCACGTATCTTCATCCGCAGGTCGTCCATCAAAAGACGCGGCCTCTAGCCCAATTACAGCCACCTGGACTCCACGGCGACGCAAATGCCTCAGGCCCTCATGCCAGTCGCGCGAGGTAGAGGGAGTAATCACAATCGCCGCCGTATTGCGACCAAAATGCAAGGCATCCAGCGCCAACGCCTCTTTGAGGTCCGGCCCGGCTCCTGCCCTGACCACCGCCAGCAACTCTAGCACGCGTTCGATCTGGCGGTCACCGCGATCCAGGGCCAGGAACTCACGGCGCTCGCCATTGACAATCAAGCCAAGCGACAGATCCTGACGTAGCAGGTAAACGGCAAGCGAAGCCGCGATGGTGATGCCGTATTCTTCTGTCGATTCTTCCCCTTCGCCTGCCTGTACCGCCTGATGGAGATCGAGGAAGATCCAGGCATCCATTGCCGGATCAAGATCGAACTCTTTCACCATCAATTTATTATAATGCGCCGTTGAGGGCCAGTGGATGCGGCTAAGTGAATCACCACTGACATACTCCCGAATAGTTGTGGCGTTTGTTGTCGTATGGAGCGCACGACGGGTGCTGCGTCCCTTGCCGGGCAGGCCACCGGTAAAGAAGGTAAAGGTAGTCAACGGGATCACACGCGGCAGGACGAGAATCTCATAGGCTGGTGAGAGCAGACGGTGGCGTCGGAAGAGGCCGAAGGGGTCGCCACTGCTCGCGATGACCGGGCCGAGCTGGTAGCGACCACGGCGCCGACAGACTGTACGGGCACGCCAGAGCGCCCGCTTACGACCGCCCATGCTAGCGACGTAACCGGCGCGATGGCCGGGCAGCGTCGAGCCGTCGACGATCTGCACCCAGAGCTTGGGGAAGATACTAACGTTGTCTAACATCAGGCGCTCATCAAAGGTATCGCCCACTTGTACCCGTCCAAACGGAGCCGCCCGATGAAAGACCAGGCCGCGCAGGCTAGAGTAGGCCCATAGGAGCGAGAGTAGAAAGACCGCTAGCAGCACGTAGGTGACTACATAGAGAGCCTTCCAGCCGCTACTGATGGCTAGAAAGCCTGTCACCACTATCAGGAGCACGAGAAAGACGGTCTGCCAGCTTCGCATAGCTCAGCGCGCCTTTCCTCCTCCGACCCAAGCCCCCGGAACCGGTACGGTCTGCAGGATCTCGTCCAGAATGGACGAGGAGGTGACCGAGCGTACTCGGGCCGCTGGGGTAACAATGATACGATGCGCCAGCGTTGGCTTGACCATCAGCTTGACATCGTCTGGAATCACATAGCTGCGCCCACGAATGGCCGCTAGCGCTTGAGCAGCACGGAAGAGGGCCAGCGAGCCACGAGGGCTGGCTCCCAGATAGATGCTGCCATGATGGCGCGTGGCGTTAGTGATCGCCACGATGTACTCACGAATAGACTGGTCGACGTGGATAGAGCGAACCTGCTTCTGTATCTCTAGTAGCTCCTCCGCCGTCATGATCTGCTGTAGATCCTCAAGTGGGTGGTGATCTTGCTGACTGTTCAGAATATTGATCTCGTCGGCAGGAGAAGGATAGCCCAGACTGATATTCATCATGAAACGGTCAAGCTGGGCCTCAGGCAGGGGAAAGGTCCCTTCGTATTCAATGGGATTCTGAGTGGCCATCACCATGAACGGCTCAGGTAGGGGATAAGTGCGGCCATCAACAGTAACTTGCGACTCCTCCATCGCTTCCAGCAAAGCTGACTGCGTTTTGGGCGTCGCCCGATTCACTTCGTCGGCCAGCACGATTTGCGCCATGATAGGCCCAGGGCGAAACTCGAAATTGCCCGTCTTCTGGTTGTAGATTGAGACACCGGTGATGTCACTAGGCAGAAGATCTGGAGTGAACTGAATGCGCTTGAAGCTGCAACCGATTGAGCGCGCGATGGACTTAGTGAGAACGGTTTTGCCCACGCCTGGCACATCCTCGATCAGGACGTGCCCTCGACAAATCACGGCGATCAGGGTGAAGGTCACCGCCTCAGCTTTGCCAACGATCACACTCTCAACGTTGCGAATCACTCGCTGAACAGCAGCGGCGAGATCCTGTACTGACTGCATGCTCTATTCTCCGATCAGGTCGCGTCGCGGAGGCCCGACTCGCAGGAACAGGTCAACCTGCTTTAGTGTACCACACTGCCCGCTCTGGGTGATACCGGTTTGCTCAGGATGTCAGTCTCTCCACCCTTCTTCCTCGGGCTAAGCATTGCTGACCACTGCAGCACCTGCCTCC
>NZ_JADGHT010000049.1 GCF_019683755.1 Thermogemmatispora sp.
ACATCATTAGAAGAGAGCGACACGAGCAGCGTGATCTCTTCCGCGACTCCCTAGCGGCTTGCTGTTCCCCCTCGCGGCAGCATCTGCTATAATGACCTTGATCGAAGGCCAGAAATCCGCCAATGCCGGCCTGGAGCCGGTGAAATACTGAAACCAATAGAGGAGACGATAGCATGTTCTGCTCTCGCTGCGGCGCAGCGGTGGTGGCTGGCAATCGTTTCTGCACGTGGTGCGGTGCTCCTTTGGAGGAAGAAGGAGCCGCGGTGCAAGAGGCGGGGAGCGTCTTACAATCAGCTCCTGCTTCTGCAATGGCTGGGCGCTTAACGGCAGGCCGCCGTTGGCCGCCGTACCGCAGAGGACGGTTACAAGACCCCTACCGCGAGCGCATTCAGCAGCTCCGACTCCAACTCCGGGCGCTCAAACTGGATCTCAGACAGCTCAATGCCTACCTGGCGAATGTACGCACGCAGTATTACATGACCGCGGCCTTTGTCCCCCGGGGGCTGCTGCGCTGGGGATATAAGGCGATCGAAGATCTGCGTTTAATGTCTCCTTTGCAGCAAAAACAGTTACTTCAGCAGCGGATTTTTGAGCTAGAGCGAGAGCTGCTCCAGTTGCAGCAAGAGCAGGCTGCCTGGCGCGCTCATCAGCGTGCCACGCGCGAGTAGAACGACGAGCGGTGGTAAGGCTCATTGGCAAGGATGCCATCAAGGGTAATGGCGGAGGAGCAAGGAGGGTTTTCCTCTAGACACCCGTATCTGCATGAAAGAACCTGGTAGTAGCAATGCCGGGCCATGCTAGAAAGGTTTGCTGATGGCAGAGCACACATCTCCATTTGACCAAGGAAGCGCCGGAGCGCCGGGAGGATCATCGGATGTGCCAGAATCCCCCTACTATGAATATGCTCCGCCTGGCCTCCGTTACCAGGAGCGCAACGATATGATCTATCCCCTGTCCCAACCAGAAGCGAGCGCTTCCCCGCCGTTCACGCCCACGGCACCGGCGGCAGGTCCCTATACGAGCGGCGGGGCAGAGATCACGGTCGCAAGGCCGGCCTCTAGGCCTGGCTGGCCCCCCTCCTCGGTGGAACCAGGCGTAGGAACAGCGCCCGCTGCTCCGCCGACGACCGTCTCCCGGCGGTCGCCGGCCCCTTGGCGCCTCATTCTGGTTATCCTGCTTGTCGCTCTTGTACTCTTTGCGGGTGGGGTGGCCGCCTATCTCGTGCTAGCCATTCGCGCAGAAAGCAACACCACTGGTGCTCAGCCGACAGGGGGGGCAAAGGTGGCCGTCACCCCAGGAGCGGGAACTCAGGCCGCCACAACAGCCAACTTTCACCAGGGTCCCTGTCCCTTTCAGCCGGGCGCTGGGATCGTCCAGGGGCGCGATCTCATCTGTGGCACGCTCACCGTCCCTGAAGATCGCAGCCAGCCCCAGGGCAACACCATCCGCCTGGCGGTGGCTATCTTCAAAGCTGCTACGCCTCAAGCGGCTGATGCCACACCTTTTCTCTACCTCTCTGGCGGACCTGGGGGGGCGACGCTCAGTGATCTAGGCTCCTATATTAATCAAGTCAATCGCCAGGCGGTGACACTGGGGCGCACCTTCATCCTTTTTGATCAGCGCGGTACGGGCTATTCCTCACCCTCGCTCTACTGCGGCGAAGTCGATCGTTTCAATCAGCAGACCAAAGACGAAAATCTCAGCCATCAGGCTAATGATGCTGGTTACCTGCAGGCAATGCGTTCCTGCCGCGATCGGCTCACTGCCGAAGGTGTTCACCTGAGCGCCTACACTACCATTGAGGATGCCCAGGATGTGCACGATCTGATTCACGCCCTTGGCTATCGCCAGGTCGACCTCTATGGTGTCTCCTACGGCACGCGGCTGGCCCTCACCGTCATGCGGCTCTTCCCGCAGGACCTGCGCAGCGTCATCCTCGATTCGACTGTTCCCACGCAGAGCAATCTCTTTACGACCCTGTCGGCCTCAATGCAGCATGCCTTTGATACCCTCTTCAAAGGCTGCCAGGCCGACCCCTTCTGCAGAGAGAGCTATCCCAACTTGCAAACCACTTTTTATCGTCTGGTCAATCGCCTCAACGCCCACCCCGTGACCATCAACGACCTCCGATATGGCCCTATTCTGCTGACTGGCGATGGCTTCGCTCAGTGGGTCTTTGCCTCACTCTACGTCACCAGCTTTATTCCTGAGCTGCCGCGAGCCATCAGCGAGATCGATCATGGGCAGTACACCCTGATCGCCGAGACCTATGGCGAGCTGCTCTTAGCCCAGGACATCAGCTATGGCATGTACTACTCAGTGGAGTGCGGTGAAGACATGCGCTACACCTCGCTCCAGGAACTAGACAGGTCTGTCTCTGCGCTGCGGCCCGAGCTGCAGCCAGGGATGCTGGACAGCCTGGAACTCGACTATCGGGTCTGCCAGCTCTGGAACGTTCCATCGGTGCCCCCAGAACAAAAACAACCGGTCACTAGCAGCCTGCCGACACTGATCCTCTCGGGTGAGTACGATCCAATCACGCCGACCAGCAATGCCCTCCTGGCTCAGAAAACCTTGAGCCATAGCTACCTCTTCGTTTTCCCAGGTACCGGCCACGGTGTCTTTCTCACCAGCACCTGCGCCAACCTGATTATGAGCCAGTTTCTGGCTGATCCGGAGGTGCAGCCGAGCAACTCCTGTATCTCCAGTATGGAAGAACCTAACTTCATCTAAGAAGTAAAGAATAGCAATATCGGATAGTAATCTATAGAACATAAGTGAGGCGTGAGGCATGCGCTGGCAGAAAAAACGAGAAGAAGCCGACGCATGCCTCACGCGAAGATAGCGAGCCTGTGCTCTGTTTTTCTGATTGCCTGTCTGTCTATCTACTTAGGCGGTCACAAACGAGCGCCCAATGGCCTGGGCCACCGCCTGAGCGCGCGGCATCAGCTCGGCAAACTGCTCAGTCGTCAGCGACTGAGCGCCGTCCTTGAGAGCGACCTCGGGGTTAGGGTGAACCTCGATCAGCAGCCCATCGCAGCCGGCAGCTACCGCGGCTAGCGTCATCGGTGCTACCAGATCGCGCCGGCCTGTTCCCTGACTTGGGTCAGCCACAATTGGCAAATGCGAGAGCTGCTTGACTAGCGGAATGGCGCTCAGATCCATTGTGTTGCGTGTACTCTTCTCAAAGGTCCGAATACCGCGCTCACAGAGGATAACGTCGCGATTGCCCTGAGAAAGAATATATTCAGCCGCAAGGAGCCATTCCTCAATGGTCGCCGCCATGCCGCGCTTCAACAGGACCGGCTTCTTAGCGCGTCCCACCTCATCGAGCAGCATATAGTTCTGCATATTGCGCGTACCGATCTGCAGAATATCGGCGTACTCACAGACCAGCGGCACATCGGTCGGTGTCATGACCTCAGTCACCACGGCCATACCGAACTCGCGCGAAGCCTTGGCCAGGAGCTTTAAGCCCTCCTCGCCCAGGCCGCGGAAGCCATAGGGGGAAGTCGAAGGCTTGAAAGCCCCGCCGCGCAAGATGACCGCTCCTGCCTTGCGCACCGCCTCGGCGGTGGTCATCAGCTGCCGCTCGTTCTCTACAGTACAAGGGCCGGCCATCATAACGACCTCGGGCCCACCGATGCGTACCTTGCCTGCGGCCACACAAGCTACTGGTACCTCAACGATGCTATCGTCAGGGTGGAATTCCCGGCTCGCCAACTTATAAGGCTTCGAGACTCGGAAGACACCCTCCACTTCAGGAAAAGCCTCCAGTGCCTCCCCAAGAGCTGGGGTAATCACTCCCTTGCCGGGAGGATTCTGCACATTGACCGAACCGATGACACCGATCACTGTGCGCTCAACTCCGCGCGAAAGATGGCCGCTCAAGCCCTCCTGCTCCAGAAAACGCAAAATACGCTCAATGGAGGCTTCGCTACAATTAGGCTTCATCACAACGATCATGGCTCGTGGCTCCTTTATCATTTGGCAGACTGCATGCATGAAGACTGCGAGCTTTGTGCTGCTGTCAGGCAGAGAAAGCGGGCAAAGACCCCCTGGCAGCAACAAGGACCGCTCAAGTCTGGCCATGCCCCGCCCGGCTCTGTCAGCTCAGCCACTCCGAGAAGACAAGGTAGCGGCTGGCGGCTGGTTAGTCGGTTGATGAATAAGAGCTGAGAAAACAGCTCACAAGAGGGACTGCCCTGGCCACACAGTGCACAAAGAGTCTCCTTCCTCCATTGCGACGCCATCGTCGTTATGATCAAAGCCAGCGAGGAAAGCGAGCAAGGCAGAGATGGGAAGGACGAACCAGCGCCTGCCTGAGACGCCTGGGCTGCTTGGCCTGTGCTCAGTCAGCCTCCAGGCTCCCATACTGGAGGCTCAGCAACAGCCGACGGGAGAGAGGGCAGCCAGGTTCTGGGTCGCCTGTTCTCTTGCTTGGTGCCTGCTCACGAGCACGTGAAACCGAACTCGGGGCGTAGCTGCACCGCGCCGCGCAGATAGACATGGCGCAGCTCCGCAGGGCTGCGTTCGGTATTGACATGCAGCAGAATACGAATGCACTTACGCAAGCTGCCCGGCACAGGGATCTCCCGCACGCACAACAGTGCTACCTCGGTCCAGCCGAGTTCACGTGCGGCCTGGGCTGGGTAGGCGGCATCCAGATCCTCGGTCACGCTGAAAATAGCGCTGGCAATATCCTCACTCCGAATCTGATTCAGCTCTACCATCAACTGGAGCAGCTCGGCGGTGGCGGCCAGAATCTCCTGACGATCATTGCGTTCAACCGTCGTCGCGCCCCGGATGCCTCGACAGTACACGCCCATCACCCTTTCGTCCAAGAATGGCGGCGACCTGCTGCGGCTCTCGCGCTCGGCGCTGAGGGGCGAGCAGGCACGCCTTCTATTGTAAAGGGTGCCGCAAGCACTGTGAAGCGCTCCGCCGCGCCCGGCGGTCAGACCCAGGTGTCAGGACTGACGAACCGTACGGTCTCGCAAGCTGCGAATATAGTCCCGAACCGCCAGCCGCTGGACCTGCTCATCGCTGGCATAACGCTCCAAAAGATTGACCAGGGCGCTGCCGACAACCGCCCCATCGGCATAGCGAGCAATCTCCGCCACATGCTCAGGGCGCGAGATCCCAAAGCCGACCGCTAACGGCAGACTATAGAGAGTGCTCTGGCGCCGCACACGTGCAATAAAGCTCTGCAGATGTGGCGGCAGATGCTCACGGGCTCCGGTCACCCCGCTGAGCGAGACACAGTAGAGGAACCCGCGTGGCTCCTCCGCTGCAACGCGTGCAATCAAGGCGATGCGATCGTCAGGTGTTGTTGGCGGCACGAGAAAAATCAGGGCTAAGCCCTCTTGGTGAGCGGCCTCTAGCAGGGGCCTGGCCTCCTCGGGCGGCAGATCGGGGATAATCAGTCCACAGACGCCCGCCGCGGCTGCCTCCCGACAGAAGCGCTCTATCCCATAGGCCAAGACCGGATTGTAGTAGCCCATGAGAATCAGAGGCACAGTGCTCCGGGCCGCGACCTGGCTGGCGATGCTCAGGCAAGCGGCCACATTCATGCCGCGCTCAAGCGCCTGATGGCTGGCGTGTTGGATGGTCGCCCCATCGGCCAGCGGATCGCTGAATGGTAGGCCCAGCTCGATCAGATCAGCCCCGCCCTCAATAGCTGCCTCTGCCGCCGCCAGGCTCTGCCCTACCGAAGGGAAGCCGCACATCAGGTAAGGGATCAGGGCGCAGCGTCCCTCGCGGCTGGCCTGAGCAAAAGCCTGCCCAATGCGCTGCGCTGGCAGCGCTGCGTGACGCTCAATGGTCTCAGACTGCTGATGTTGCTGCATAGTTGTGCTCTGCTGAATTTATGAAATCGTGACCTGCAACTCTCGGGCCACCGTCAGCATATCCTTATCGCCACGCCCCGAGAGATTGACAATGATCAAACTGCCCGGGTCCAAATCGCCCCGGGCGCCCATCTCCAAGAGGTAGCCGAGAGCATGGGCTGGCTCCAGGGCGGGAATGATGCCCTCACTCTGGCTCAGAGCCTGCAGGCCGCGCAGGGCCAAGGCGTCATCGGCTGCCACATAGCTGGCTCGCCCTGTATCTTTCATATAGCTGTGCTCAGGGCCGACGCCAGGATAGTCGAGGCCAGCGGAAATACTATGTGTCCCCAGAACCTGGCCGTCCTCGTTCTGCAGCAAGTAGCTAAAGGCTCCGTGGAGCACGCCCGGGCGGCCTGCCACCAGCGTCGCGGCGTGCTGGCCCGAAGCGATGCCTTTGCCGCCTGCCTCAACCCCGAGCAGGCGCACCTCCGGTGCATCGGCGAAGGGATAAAAGATGCCCATCGCATTGCTCCCGCCGCCCACGCAGGCGATGACCAGGTCCGGCAGGCGTCCCTCCAACTGCAGAATCTGCTCCCGCGCCTCTCGGCCAATAATCGACTGGAAATCGCGCACGATCAGCGGATAAGGATGAGGGCCGACGACCGAGCCGATCAGATAAAAGGTCGTCTCGACGTTAGTCACCCAATCGCGGATAGCCTCATTGATCGCATCCTTAAGGGTACGGCTGCCGCTATCGACCGAGCGCACCTCGGCGCCCAGCAGGCGCATACGGAAGACATTGAGAGACTGACGCTCAATATCCTCGGCGCCCATGTAGATGATGCACTCCAGCCCCAGCATCGCGCAGACCGTGGCTGTGGCCACGCCATGTTGGCCCGCACCTGTCTCAGCGATGATGCGCCGCTTGCCCATGCGTTTCGCCAGCAGGCCCTGACCCAGAGCATTATTGATCTTATGGGCCCCCGTATGAGCCAGATCCTCGCGCTTCAGATAGACGCGCACCCCCGGCGCCACCAGGCGCGAGAAGCGCGGCACATAGTAGAGCGGCGTTGGACGTCCCACATACGAGCGTAGCAGCCCCTGTAACTCCTCCTCAAAGGCCGGGTCGTGACGCGCCTCGTGATAGGCCGCCTCGAGTTCTGCCAAAGGAGGCATCAGGCTCTCTGGCACAAATTTGCCTCCATAGGGACCAAAGCGACCGCGCAGGTCGGGATAGGCGCCGTGCTGATACGTCTCACTCTGCGCCGGCTGCCGCCCTTGTTGGTCTACACGTTGTTGCATCGTGATCTTGCCTCACCTGATACATCAAGCAGATATGAAGAAAGTAAGTGAGGGGCAAAGCCTCGTCGGCCTGAGCTAACCTCAGCCGACAGTCTCTGCAGCGGGAAACTGCTCGCTGCTCTGGCGCACGGCCTCAATAAAGGCGCGAATTTTGTGCGCATCTTTCTCTCCATTGCTCTCAACCCCACTGCTCACATCAACACCCCAAGGTCTCACTGTAGCGATGGCCTCGGCAACATTGGCTGGCGTCAGACCACCGGCCAGTATGATTGGTTGCTCCGCGGCAATCGTGCGCGCGACCTCCCAATCGTGAGTGCGACCGCTGCCGCCATAGCCTGCTGTTGGCGTGTCGAGCAGCACCCGCCAGGCGACCGCTCTATAGCGGCGTGCCTCCTCCTGGGTTGCGGAACCGTACACCGGCACCGCCTTCAGCACCGGATGCCGCAGGCTCGCGCATAACTCTGGTGACTCCTCTCCATGCAACTGCACAAAGTGCAGATCTAGCTCTTCAGCTATCTCATTGATGCGGCTGATCTCCTCATTGACAAACACTCCCACCAGATCCGGCACTACCTGGCCCTGCTCTGCCAGAGCCAGATAGCCTGCCTCGGCCAGCAAGCGTCTGGCCTGCGACGGTTCCAGGTAACGCTTGCTCCGGGGGTAGAACATCAGGCCCAGCAAATCGGCCCCGCTCTCTATAGCTGTGCGCAGCGCCTCAGCGCTACGCAGACCGCAGATCTTCACCTGGATACCGCCATTAGCCCCCCACAACAGGCGCTTAATCTGGGCCTGCACATCGCCGGCTTTCACCAGCGACTCACCCACCAGCATCGCGTGCACATCGTAGCGTCGCAGCCGACGAGCATCGCCCTCGCTATGAATCCCGCTCTCAGCCACCAAGATACGATCGGCAGGGATTAGCCGGCGCAGCTCTCGAATCAAGAAAGGATTCATATTGAAGGTCACCAGATCGCGGCTATTGACCCCGATCACGCGCGCCCCGGCAGCTAAAGCCATCTCTGTCTCTGCCGCGCTGTGGACCTCGACCAGGGCCTCCATCCCCAAGTCGCGCGTAAGCCTCAGCAGGCGCATCAGCTCCTGAGGGGTCAACGCTGCGCAAATCAGCAGCAGGGCATCGGCTCCCCAGGCGCGGGCCTCATAGACCTGATACTCATCAACGATAAAGTCCTTGCGTAGCACAGGCAGGCTGACAGCCTTCTTGACCGCCGTCAGGTGCTCGGGCGCGCCGAGAAAGAAATGTGGCTCCGTCAAGACCGAGATAGCTGCCGCGCCGGCTGCCTCATAGGTCCGTGCCAGCGCCACCGGATCAAGATCAGGTGCTAGCGGCCCTTTCGAAGGCGACGCACGCTTAATCTCTGCGATCAAACGCAGCCCCGGCTCACCTGCTTGTGGTCGCAGAGCCGCGGCGAAATCACGAGCCGGCGGCTGGGCAGCCGCCAGCTCGCGCAGCCTCTCCAGTGGGAGCAAGCGCCGACGCTCTTCAAGATCGCACCGGGTGCGTGCCAAGATCCGTTCAAGAAACATCGCTCACCTCTGGGTCGCTCTTCTTTCCTGGCCCTTGCTTCATGACCGCGCCTCGTCTGGTCTTAGGCGCCGCTGCTGGCAGCCAGCGACTGCGAAAAAGCCACAACCTCCTCTAGCTTGCGCCTGGCGCGACCCTCGCGCACCATGCTGCGTGCCAACTTGACCCCCTCTGGCAGCGAGGAGACACACTCATTCACCAGTAGCGCCGCTGCCGTATTCAAATAGAGCATATCGGCCAGGGGACCATCGATCTCGCCACTGAGCAGGCGGCGCAGCGTCTCAGCATTCTGCTGCGGGTCGCCTCCCTGGAAGAGGCGGCGATCGCTACAGCGCGTCAACCCCGCGTCCTCGGGAGTAATGACGTACTCGCGCAGCTCCTGTCCCTCGCGCACCTCGCAGACGCGCGTTGGAGCACTGAGTGAGCACTCATCTACTCCATCCTCGCCGTGGATAATGAGCGCATGCCGGCACCCGAGCAAAAGCAAGACCTCACCCATCTTGCGTAGCAGCGAGCCATCGGCCACACCCAAGACCTGGTAGCGTGTCCCGGCAGGATTTGTCAGCGGACCCAGAATATTGAAGACCGTACGAATACCGATCTCGCGGCGGGTTGGGCCGACATGCTTCATTGCTGGGTGATAAGTTTGGGCGAACATAAAGCCAAAACCAGTTTCCTGGACGCTGCGCGCCACGGCCTCCGGTCCCAAATCGATACGTACACCCAGCGCCTCCAGAACATCGGCGCTGCCACAGCGACTGGTTGCCGAGCGATTGCCATGCTTGGCCACATGGGCCCCAGCGGCAGCGGCTAAAATCCCCGCTGCCGTTGAAAAATTAAAGGTACCCGCCCCATCGCCACCTGTGCCACAAGTATCCAGAGCGCGCGCCGCTACCTCATCACGGAGATGAACGCGCAGCGCCTTCTCTCGCATCACGCGTGCCAGACCGGCGATCTCCTGGGGAGCCTCCCCACCGGGGCGCATGCGCAGCGCTGTCAGAAAAGCTCCCATCTGAGAAGGAGTCGCCACGCCCGACATAATCTCCTCCATCACTGCCGCCGCCTCCTCCTCGCTGAGCGTAGCGCCAGCAACAACTTGCGCAATAGCTTCGCGAATCATCGGGAGCACCTCGCTCTTTCTATACTAATCAGCCAGCCAGCCTACCAGCCAGCCGGTCAACTCGCTTCGCTGGTCGCCTCCTTGACTGAGCACAGGCTCAGCGGCCTGCGGTCGACACTCCATCTTATCCCGTAGTAGCAGCTGAGCGGCCTCGCTGCCTTACCCCGAGCTTAACTTAACCGGTGAGAAAATTGCGTAGCAGCTCCTTGCCAACGGGCGTCATGATGGACTCTGGATGAAACTGTACCCCCTCGACAGGATAGCGACGGTGGCGGAGGCCCATAATCAGACCATCTGCTGTCTCGGCGGTAATCTCCAGCTCAGCCGGGAGAGAGGCGCGCTCGACAATGAGGCTATGGTAGCGGTTCGCTTCAAAGGGGTTAGGAAGATCGCGCAAACAGCCCAGGCCACGATGATAAATCAGGCTTGTCTTACCATGCACCGGCTCTGGCGCGCGGATCACGCGGCCGCCATACACCTGGCCGATAGCCTGGTGACCCAGGCAGACCCCCAGAATCGGCAGACGTGGACCAAAGGTAGCAATGATCTCACACGAAAGGCCGGCCTCGTTGGGCGTGCAGGGACCGGGTGAAATCACAATGCGCTCCGGCTGCAAAGCCGCGATCTCGTCGAGTGTGATCTGATCGTTGCGCCGTACCAGTACCTCAGCCCCCAACTCCGACAGATACTGGTACAGATTATAGGTAAAACTATCGTAGTTATCGATGAGCAAGATCATCACTTGCGCCTCTCTTTCTGCTTACCGAGAAAGGCCTCAGTGGCCTCTGAAACAGGCAGGACGGGGCGGCGGCAAGCCGTTCAGGTACGGGCGTAGCGCGGTCGCTGTGCCCGTGCCATCTCCTCAGCCACCTCCACGGCGCGTAGCAGCGCGCGAGCCTTATTCATACTCTCTTGATACTCAGCGGCGGGATCGGAATCCGCCACCACGCCACCGCCTGCCTGGATATACGCATGTCCGTTCTTCATGACCATAGTTCGCAAAGCGATGGCCGTATCCAAATTGCCTGAATGGCTAAAGTAACCGACAGCTCCGGCATAGACCCCGCGACGCGTGCCCTCCAACTCACTGATGATCTCCATAGCGCGAATTTTCGGCGCGCCGGTTACCGTCCCTGCGGGGAAGCCGGCACGCAACGCATCGAAAGGCGTCAGATCTGGGCGCAGCCGCCCGACCACATTCGAGACCAAATGCATTACATGGGAATAGCGCTCGATTTCCATAAACTGACTGACCGAGACACTGCCGGGCACACTGACGCGTCCCACATCGTTGCGTCCCAGGTCCACCAGCATCACATGCTCAGCGCGCTCCTTGGGATCGCGGCGCAGCTCCTCCTCCAGCAAGCGATCGTGTTCAGGATTGCTGCCGCGCGGGCGGGTTCCAGCGATCGGATGAATTGTCACTTCGCCCTCCTCGACGCGTACCAGCAGCTCTGGCGAGGCGCCGAGCACCACGAAATCCGCCAGGTCCAAATAGAACATATATGGAGAGGGATTAATGGTGCGCAGAGCGCGATAGACCGTAAATGGAGCTGCATTGACTGGACGACGCAAGCGCTGGGATGGCACCACCTGGAAGATATCGCCCGCCACAATGTACTCCTTAGCGCGACGCACCATTGCCTCATACTGCTCGCGCGTAAAGCTAGAGGTCACCGTTGGGAGACCCTCATAGACCGGCTCAGGCTCAGGAGGGAGGCGCAGCTCCTCCTGCAAGCGAGCAGCAACCCGCTCGATCGTCTGCTGGCCACGCTCGTATTCCGCCTCCAGATTGGGGGCATCTAAATGGAGGTGTGTAATGACGCGTAGGCGATGCTTCAGATGATCGAAGGCTAGCACTGTTTCTGTAAAGCTAAAGATGGCCAGAGGCAGGCCCAGCTCATCGGCAGCAGGAACCGGCAATCGCTCGAAGCGGGAAGCCACCTCGTAAGCCAGATAGCCCACGGCACCGCCGTAGAAGCGCGGCAAGGCATCATCGCCTCCTTGGTGTGGCCGGAGCAAGCGATAGCGTCCCAGTTCCTGCTCAACCAGGTGGAGCGGATCATAAGAGGGCAGGCGGACCAGCGAGCGGCAGCGCTGCGTTCCATCGGCCTCATAGGACAGATAGCGCAGCGTTGCCTCTTGCTCGCCCTGAATCAAGACCAGATAGGGATCGATGCCAATGAATGAGTAGCGGGCCATGCGCTCGCCGCCCTCCACACTCTCCAGCAGGAAGGTATAGGGGCCGCGGGCCGCTTTGCAGTAAGCTGAGACCGGAGTCTCGGTATCGGCCAGTACATCGCGATACAGCGGGACCAGCGGGATTTTATCGCTGGTCGCCTGCCTCTCAGCCTCTAGCTCCTGACGCAAGGAACGCACTTCATCCAGGGATGGCGAAAACATAGTCAGCCTCTTCTTCTCCTTTGGTCTAGGCCGAGCCTGAATACAGATGGCTGGCAATTAGCCAAGACCAATCACTTCCTTCATGCGCTGCAAAGTGGCCTCTGCAAGCGGACGCACCGCATCGGCCCCTGCCCGTAAGATCGCCTCTAGCTCTGCCGGATCGCGCATATACTCGGCATAGCGGCGCTGGATTGGTTCCAAGGTAGCCACCACGACCTCCGTCAGGCGCGCCTTCAAGTCGCCATAGCCCTTGCCCTCAAACTCTGCCTCGATCTCCTCGCGCGACTGCTCTGTCAAGGCCTGGTAGATCGTCAGCAGGTTATTGATGCCTGGCCGCTCGGGGTCGAAGCGAATCAGACGGAGCGAATCCGTGGTGGCTCGCGCAATCTTTTGCTTAATCGTCTGCGGGTCGTCGAGCAGATTGATGCGCGAGTTAGGGTTAGGATGAGACTTGCTCATCTTCTGCGTCGGATCGGTGAGCGACATAATGCGGGCCCCCACCTCGCGAATCAGCGGCTCCGGGATCGTGAATATCTCTTGCCTATAGAGGTGATTGAAGCGCTGGGCCAGATCGCGGGTCAGCTCTAGGTGCTGGCGCTGATCTTCGCCGACGGGAACCAGGTGCGTCTGATAGAGCAGAATATCGCAGGCCATCAGCACCGGATACATATAGATGCCCGCCCCCACCGTCTCCTGATTCTCGCCAGCCTTGACCTTAAACTGGGTCATGCGATTGAGCCATCCCATCGGCGTGAAGCAACCCAGAATCCAGCTCGCCTCGGCGTGCTGGCGTACATGCGACTGCACAAACAGCTTGCAATAGCGTGTATCGAGGCCACAGGCCAGGTAAATGGCGGCCAGCTTACGAATATTCTGGTGCAGCTCCTGGGGATCGATGGGCAAGGTGATCGCATGGAGATCTACAATGCAGTAAATGTTATCGTACTCTGTCTGCGTGCGCACCCAATTGCGGATCGCCCCCAGGTAGTTGCCCAGATGAATATCGCCGCTGGGCTGGATGCCGGAGAAGGTGCGCTTCTTGAGCGGCGGCGCGCTACTGCTGCTCGTTTGTACCTGCTGATCGTGACCGATCGTCGTCATAAGAAAGACCTCCAGCGGGACCTGCTACCCGCTCCATAGCGACTGGCACTGATACTGACACGGGCATATGCTGCCCGCCTCTTTGCTCTGCTGAGTGCAGAGACAAAGAGCCCTGTGATGCGGCCCAGAGCGTGTTGTCAGTAGGGTGGGAGCGAAATCAATAAAAAAACGCTTCTCGTCAAAGGGACGAGAAGCGTGAAGCTTTCGTGGTGCCACCCTTCTTCGGACCTTGACGCCCGCTGGCAGGGGAGTCAACAGCTCTCCAGGAGCAAGACCTGGAAAGTCCATCAGCATTAATTGCCCTGGCAGGGTATCCTCTCAAACAAAGGATACCTCACCCCGCAGCCCGCGGCGGACAAGATCCCTCATTGCCGGGTACGCTCTGATACCCTGTCCTCGATAACGGGGGACGCTCCGGGAGCTAGCTACTGCTCTCGCCGTCTCTTCAACTTCAACGGCGCCGAGGTTCGCACTCCAGCTCACAGGCCCATTCTACGGCTGCTGCAGCATCGGTTTCCACCGGTCCCGACTCTCTGGCGCGCAGCGCAACCGTATACTTCTCCTGCTCGTCGCTGACTGTCTATCGTTGTTGTCTTTTTCTTACTATCTGGGTATGAGTATAGATGACTTGGAGAGGCCCTGTCAAGTGGCGGCGGAAAGTCCCTCAGCGACGGGTGGCACTGTGGGCTTTTCGGCGTACTGGAGCTGGCCGGGAACCAACTCGGCGGCCTGACCTGAGAGGTGGGCGGTGCTGGCCCACAGGCGCAAGCTACCGACGAGCACCTCCTCGAAGGCGTGCAGCTCAATTTCCGTGATGGCGCAGTTGTCCATCGCTCCGTGATAGATGGGGGCGCGGTCCGCATTATAGCAGAGCGCCTTAACCAGCACGGTGAAGATCCCTCCATGACCAGCGATGATGATCCGGCGTCCGCTCTGACCGGCGATGACCTTGTGCAGACCCTGACGGATGCGTTGTAGCAGCTCCAGGAAGTTTTCCCCGTTGGGGAAGCGCGTCAAGTAGTGGCCACTATACCAATCGGCAATGATCTGGTCGTGGAGCTTCCAGTGCTCGACTGTTGGTGGACGGCGCTCGAGGTCGCCAACATTGATTTCGCGAAATTCCTCTAGCAGGGTCACAGGCAGGCACAGCGCCTCAGCGATGATCTCGGCTGTCTGGCGTGCCCGCCTCAGCGGTGAGGCGTAGATGGCATCAATGGGCAGGCCGCGAAAAAAATCAGCGGTCTGCCTGGCTTGCAGCAGACCCTTGGCATTGAGAGGGTAATCGACAAGACGATAGGAAAATTCCTTGGTCAGATTGGCCGGGTTCTCTCCGTGACGTACAAGGTAGATCGTATTGGTTAGTACTGTGCTACTGCTCATTCGCTCCTTTTTAGAAAGAATCTCCTCAAAGCATACGAAAACATACTCAGCCACCCGGCTGCGCCTGGCCTCAAAGCCAGTGCTGTGAGCGGGGGCTGCAATCACTATCATCGTATCACATGAAGCAGGCGGCTGTCCAAAACGCCAACAGGTAAGGGAGCAACAGGACTTTCAGGTCACCCGTTGTCGCCAACAAGGACTGTAACTTGCATCTGCTTCTATCCTAGTAGAAGATAGGTATCAGCGCTAAAAGCTGCTTGGCCGTAGTGAGGTGTGCTATCAGGCCTGTGGAGGCCCACAGGTGCCCTTGGCTCTTTCTTCAGAACTGGTGAGGCCTGATCTCTCGGCTGAAGCAGGCTGTGTCAGACGGGTGGCGCTGCTGGGACCTGATAAAAAGGTGGCTCGCTCAGTGTGAACATGCGTATACGTGATGAGCAGGCTCATGGGGAAAAGGAGGAGTGGTCTTCTCAAGAGGGCTGCCTGCATAGAAGTATCCGCTCTTGCTCGGTCGGCCTGTGCTCGCGCCTGTGCTTAGGGACCCAGGAGGTGAAAATGGCCTGTGTCCCCTCCGCGGTAGACATGCCTTGCGCCTTTCTTAAGGAAGCCAGCGTTGATTTGGCATTGCCTGCTTGATATGCTATACTGCTCGTGGGGTAGTATTGCCATTTGCACGAGTTCTGGCCAGCAGCAAAGGGAACGGAAGGAACATGAAGACCGCAGACTCAGTGAGTCAGACTGTTGAGGAATATCTTGAAACAATCTATAACATGAGCATGGAGGGGGAAACGGTCATCGGGGCCAGATTGGCTCAGAAATTTGGCGTAGCCCCTCCAACAGTTACAGAGACGCTGAAACGTCTCGTGCGTGATGGCTATGTAGAGATGGATAATAAGCGGCAGGTACGGCTTACTGAAGCTGGTTATCGCATTGCCGAGTCAGTCTTACGGCGTCATCGGCTAGCTGAGCGCTTCCTGGTCGACCTGCTAGGTATGGAATGGCACCAGGTCCATGAAGAAGCCTGCCGCCTGGAGCATGTCATCTCGGGCAAATTTGAAGAGCATGTGATTCTCAACCTCAAGGAGCCAACCACTTGTCCGCATGGCAATCCCATCCCTGGTCTGGTGCCCAACGCACGGACCTATCTCAGCGACTGTGGTGCTGTGCGACTCTCCACGCTGGCGCCAGGAGAGACCGCGACGATTCTCCTCATTTCAGAGGTAGTCGAGGATGAGTCGGCCCTCATCCTCTACCTGCATCAGCGTGGGCTAACGCCAGGCACACGCCTGACAGTGGTTTCCCAGGGACGCAAGCTCAATCCCGACGATAGCGAAGAGAGCGTAGTCCTCCTGGTCGATGGACGGGAAGTCTCCATTATGAAGTCTATTGCCCCCAAAATCTGGGTCACGCGCTAATCAGGCCCCTCTCTATTGGTAGAAGGGTAGTCCCCAGCCCTGCCCAGGGCTGGGGTGGGGGGAGGATAAGCAGGAGGCGAAGCCGCTGCGGTGCTAGCTCCGATACAGCCTGGGCGCGAGCTGTGGGCACGAAGCTGGCTGTTCCCTTGACCACCTCTTGCCGTGGCTGCTATCATCAGAATAGATTTATATCTGAGTAGCGCACTTGGATTTTATCGGTGGTAAAGATTGGCAAGGAAGGAAGGGAATCCGCTCACTGGCTGCGCTATTCAGGGGAAAGTGGAGCGAGGAAAGACTGTTCTATGCTGGCAACCGCAATTCTCTATCTCCGTGAAGGGTTAGAGGCCAGCCTCATCGTTAGCATCCTGCTGGCGGCTCTCCGTCAGTTGCAACTGATGCGCCAGGTGCGTGCAGTCTGGATCGGCGTTGCGCTGGCTGTCTTATGCTCCTTTCTAGCGGCATTGACCTTATACGTCACGGTCCGTATCTACGATGGGACCTGGTTCGAGGCCGCTTTTGAAACCGTAACCTATCTACTGGCGGTGGTGCTTCTGACCTCGATGACCTTCTGGATGCAGCACCATAGCCGCACCTTGAAGCGCGAGATGATGACCAAGGCCAGTATGGCCAGCTCAGGTTTGGCGCTGGGTCTATTGGCCTTCACATCTGTCGCGCGTGAAGGCTTGGAGACGGCTTTCTTTACGCTGGCCTTCGCTTTGCAAACCCACGAGGCCCCGCTATTAATGCTAGGTGCGCTCTTTGGCTTGGCGCTCGCCCTGGCTCTCTGCTTCCTGATCTACCGCCTGGGCTACCGCCTTGACTACCGCCTCTTTTTCCGCATTATGGGACTCCTCTTGCTCTTTTTCGCCGCTGGCCTGCTTGGTAATGCCATACAAACCATGCAGGAAGAACTGCATTGGATACCATTTGGCACCGCGGTCCTATGGGATAGCAGCGGCTGGCTGAGCGAAGAGAGCGCCATCGGCAGCCTGCTCCATAGCTTGCTTGGCTATAGTGATGCCCCGACCCAGTTGCAGGCGTTTATCTATGGAGTCTTCCTCCTGGTCTTTGGGGTACTCTTCTGGCGGGCAACGCGCAAACCGGTCCCCCTACGGTCTGCGGAGTCGTCGCCAACTCTGCCCTCGGAGGCCGCTACTGGTGGAACCTCGCAGTGAGGTGCCGCAGCACAACCTCATCTGTACCTGTCAGGCGACGAGGGAGTAGGAGAGAAGACCGGGCAGAGAGACTAGCCTTGCACTAGCCTTGCTCTGCTCCCCCCGGGGTAGAAGGGGGAAGAAACGCCGTTGATATCCGTTGATATCTGCGCAGAGGGTCGCGTCGGCCTGCTCGTACTGATCAGGGCCAGAAGCGCCTTCCTTGGACTCGTGGTTAGCCACAGCAAGGCAGTGGTGGGCCTTGGTTCTGTCCATCCCGCTTACCCGAGTCGGCTATTCTGAGCAGAAGCGGCTGCTTTCTAGCAAGCATATGCTACAATGAAAGCATCAGAAAGGGCCGCTCCTGCTCTCCCCTCTCGTGTGCGACCCAACGAGCGGAAGCAGGGCCTCTTTGCTATCTCGCCTCTTGTACCCCTGACCAGTTGCTCAAGGTGCGACGATTTTGCCCTTTCTTTCGATGTATAGCTATGGGGAGCAAGCTAAACCCGCAAAATCGAGAAGGTTTTGTTTAAAAATGAGCGAAAAAGTCATTCCTTCCAATGCGCCGGAGATCGAGACACAGCGGGCCGTTCTCGCTGGATCTGGGACACCCGGTTCCAGCCTTACCGCTTCTGACTCCCCCAGCCGCCGCGCTCCATCGCCTTTCTGGCTTGATCGTTTGCTAGAAGCCGGCCTGCTTCTCTCGATGGCCCTCTACTACTCCGCCGGCAATCCCCACCTGGGATCAGGGCCGTTCTTTCATCTTCAGCCTCTCTGGACCTTGCCTTTTCTGCTGATCTTTATGATTCTTTGCTGGTACCGTCCGGCAATAGCCATCGCGTTGCTGCCGCTGAGCCTGCCTTTCTATTTGCTACAAAAGCCAGTGTTGAACCATTATAGCTTTAGTGCTGCTGAGATCACTCTCTGGAGCTGTTTGGCTGTTGTGCTCCTGCAGGCTGTACTACAGCGGCGGCGCTGGCCATATTGGCTGCCGTGGTCCGAACTGCGGGCGCGTCTGGGGCCTTTGCTGTGGCCGATCATCCTATTTCTGGGGGCTTCGGCCTTTTCCATTGTGATCGCCTATAATCGCACGGTAGCTCTTCGCGCTTTTCGGGAGGAGGTCTTTGATCCTCTCCTCTACCTGCTCCTGGCTCTCTACTGTCTGCGCACGCGGCAGGACCTTGTGAGGCTCCTACTGGCGCTTTTCGCAACGGGCCTGTTGATTGCTCTCCTTGGCATCGGCCAATATCTTGAATTACTCTCCCAAGGCATCAATCTCAGCGCCCTGCCACGCATCAATACCGTCTATGGCAGTGCGAACAGCGTAGGACTCCTCTTTGACTACACACTGCCGGTTGGCCTGGCCCTGATCCTCATGCCGCGCACAACCTCTAGCGGCTTTCTGGCCTCCTGGCGCTGTCGCTTGCTGGTCCTGGCCCTCTGCCTGCCACTCCTCTTCGTGCTCTATCTGACGCGCTCCGGTGGAGCCTGGGCAGCTTGCTTTGGCGCTGTGGTCTTTCTTGTCGCCTGTACGATTGCCGATCGGCAGCTCCTGCTGATCTGCGGGCTGGGCCTTATCCTTCTGACAGGGCTTGGACTCTTGTGCTTCCATAGCAACATTAGTAGCTATTTACTGGAGCGACATGCTAATGCCCAAGGAGTGGGAACGCTAACGAAGCGTATCTATCTTTGGGAAAGTGCTCTCCATATGATTATGGATAGCCCCATTACCGGTTATGGCCTCGATAATTGGCTGTGCCACTATAGCCTTAATAACGTCTGTCATACCACAAATCTTTATCACTACTGGATTACCACAGATCCACAGACGCATCAGCCGACCGGCCTACGGTATGAGCCAGATCTTTCCCATCCACATAATATTTTTCTGCAGATCTGGGTGAGTGTGGGTGTTGTGGGGCTAGCAGCCTTCCTGGCCGTACTCGCTCTCTTCTTCTGGTTACTCTTTCGCATTCTGGCCAGCCTCTACCGCCAGGCCGAAGCTGATCCCTGGTTAGTCTGGGGGGCGCTCAGCCTTGGCGGCGCTATGGTAGCGGCCCTTATTCAGGGCATGGTTGATAGCTCGGTCCTCGAACAGGACCTGGCCTTCTGCTTCTGGACACTCATCCTTGCCCTGCTGCTACTGCGTGTCTTGTCGAAAACACCTTGGCGCAAGAGGCCCAGGGCGGCGAAGCTGAATGTAATCTAGCTCACTCTCAGACTGCGAGCTAGCTCATAGTTGCTTGCCCCCTCTGTTGCTAGGCTAGGCCGAAAGAGCCAATACGAAGCCTGGCTCAGCTCAGAGGGGTGACCAATGTTCGGCAGTGGCCTCTATGCAACGCTTCTTACCTGGCTGTCCTGTCATTTTAT
>NZ_JADGHT010000408.1 GCF_019683755.1 Thermogemmatispora sp.
CAACAAGCCCAGCCACTGGCCCCAGCCAGCCCCTCCCGCAGGAGCAGGCGCCGTGGTCACAGCCCAGTCAGCTCCAACGCCAGATCTTACGCGGCCGCTTCATGCTGAACCGCTATCCGCGCCTGATCACGAATACGCTGATCCTCATCAACATCGCCGTCTTCGTGGTGGAAATTTTCCTGAGCCGCAGCCTCTTCATCGACGTGAATGTGCTCTACCAGATGGGAGGCGAGGTCAGCCAGGTTGGAGACTACTGGCGCATTTTCACGGCGATGTTCCTGCATGCGAGCATCTTGCACATCTTCTTAAATATGTTTTCGCTGTTCCTGGTTGGGAGCGCTACCGAGCTGTTCTATGGCAAGCTGCGCTATCTGTTCATCTACCTTGCCTCGGGCATCGTAGGAGGCCTGGCCACCTACTTTCTGATGCCCGCCACGGTGCTGAGCGTGGGTGCATCGGGAGCAATCTTCGGTACCTTCGGCGCACTTGGCGCTTTCTTTATCATGAATCGGCGCGCACTAGGACCGTTCGGACAGGGAGCGATTGTCAACTGGCTTTTCTGGTTAGGCCTTAACCTAGCCTTGGGCTTTGCCCCTGGGAGCAACATCGCCCTTTCTGACCACATCGGCGGCCTCATCACAGGCCTTGTCCTGGGTTTCTTGCTCGGTCGCCCGCTGGGACGGCGCGCCCTCTAGCAGGCTGCGCCTCTTTGCTCTTCGGGCCGTGCCGGTACAGAGCCAGGCTTATCCTGGTCTCATCTCTAGTGTGAGGAGCTATGGCTGGCTCTCTCCAATGCCTGGCCGCGTTCAGCCAGACAGGAGAGTAGCTGATGGCAGGCAGAAACCGCAGAGTGGGGTAGTTCTCGCTTTGGAGGAGCCAGAACGGATACGCTTGCAGGACACGGCTGGTTGGCGGGTTCACAGTGCTCCTTTGGCAATCTGGAGGTACGGAAGTGGGCAGGCTGCTTCGCACAGGGATGCAACGAGCGGGCCAAGAAGCTCAGTTCGACCAGATAATCGCTCCTGCCCATGCTAGTGGTCAGCCTGGCTGGCAGGGAAAGCTTTGTTTTGCTTCGCCTGGTCCCCTCCTGCTCGGGCCAAGACCCTTCGTGGTATAGAGGGCCTATCCTCTTCTTCCCTCTACTCTACTCCTATGCCATCAGGGGTGAGAGCGCCCCCTGCCTGTTGGTAGACTGAGTAAACTGAATATAAGGAGCTGAGCCTGCAATCTCGCTGTGACCCGGCTGAGTCACATGATCCTATCCATGCCCTTTACCCCCCCGCTCAGCTCCCTTTTTCTTGCCGCGCGATTGATGGGGCAAATGGCAATCGAGGACCACAGTCAGCCGACGGCCGAGAAGCGGGGCTCTTGTCTGTCGCTTTCTCCGTCCAGCCCGTCAAGATGCCTCCCTAAATGCGGCCCGTGCCAATGACAGCGATGGCCCGCACATAAGTTCCCGCCTGCACCAGGGTCGCGATGGCCCCAGTGCTGAGATCAAGGGCAAAGATATTGCCATCGGCGTAGAAGGTGACGGTGTGCCCATTGAGCCAGGTACCTAGCTCCAGCAAGGCCGCTGTCGAGGTGGCCAACAGAGCAGGTTTGGCGATACGCAGGTGACCATTGCCATCGCTGATCTGCACTGTATAGAGGGCACTATGGCGCCCATAGGGTGGCTGGTCATCACTCGAAAATTCCACGTAGACTAGCGCACGCTCATCTGGCGTAAAGAGCGGCGTGGTTACCCAGTGATAGTCGGCAATGCTGCGCAGTGCCCGCTGCGCCGGCAGTACCACCTGAGCTGCGCCAAGCGTCGGAGGAGAGCCAGCAAGAGACGCCAGGCTGAGGCTGTTGGCGTAGGAGAGCGCAGCAATGTCTGCAGGAACGCTGTTATCAGTGGGATAGGGTACCTGTCCTTCATTGGGAGAATAGAGGAGGAAACGCTCAGAAGGCGAGAGCAGCAGCGGCCCCTGCTGCGGGTCCTCGTCAAGAATCTCTTGCGGCTCTTGCTGCCCCTGCTCACCAGCCACAGGAATCGGCAGGACCCAGAGGCCATTTTGAATCGCTTCATGACTGCCACGGCTATCTGTGAGCAGGAGATAGGCCAGCACTTGCTTGCTGCTCGCAGGCAGCACGGCAAAGACCCGAAAACAAGGGCAATCAGCAGTCGACTGCTGATAGACTAGCCGGGTACTGGCTAGCGGTCCGGCATAGATCTTAATCGTACCCCGCCCGTTCGCTGGCTCACTGCTCCAGGCGAGCCAGCGTCCATCAGCGCTGAGCGCCATTGAGGTAATGACTTCGTCAGTGTCGATGGTGGCGATCTGGATGGCCTGACCGCTAAAGATGTCCAGGAGCCAGAGGCCATCGCCACTGTAAAGTAACTGACCGGAAGGTGTAAGCGTGGGCCGCACCGCCTGATTGTAGATGTAGCCCGGCGCCTGGAGCGCTTCCGGCTGACCACCTAAAGGAGCCAGGAAGAGATTGCCTTGCTGGCTATTGGGATTGCGGCTATTTTTAGGATTGCTTGGAAGATTAGGATTATATGGCTGTTCATAGATCAAATAGTGTCCTTCTGGCAATTGGAGCACAGCGTTAGGTGTATTATTATTAGGCCAGAAAATCGGCGGATTCGGCGTTGGCGTTGCCGAAGGATTGGGGGTCGGAGTCGGAGTTAACACAATTGGAGAGGCAACACGGGTTTCAAGAGCGCGCACAGTTGCCGTCGCTGAGCGTGCAGCCGCCTGCTGAGCCTGGGGAGTCAGGCCGTAGATAAGTAGGCCATTGAAGCAGGCCAAGAGCAGCCCGATCAGGCTCAGCATAGTCAACACGCCGATCCTTGATAGGCGCAGGTAGCGGCTCCGGGGTTCGGAAACAGGACCGGTTGGAGTGCGTGGTGGATCACTCAGATCACTCACCTGATGAGCCAATGCTAGTTGCCGCCTTGCCTCAGGGCTTCAATTTCTTCGCCGTCTGAGTATACACGAGAGCAGCCCAGGATGTGAAGCACTGAGCCAGCTGGGCCGCGCGCATACTCGTCAACTGCCACTGTTGTTGGCACCAGCGCCAACAGCGTGTCTGGAGATCCAGCGTGGGTGGTGGTTCAAACGGTGTACCGGCCTGCTGCCATGCTCGCTGGTGGCTCTCTCCCTGGATAATCACCCCGTGCTTGCGAGCTTGCTCATCGATAAAGTCCGCTGTTTTCTCAAAGACCTCTTCACGGTCGTAGTCTTTCGTAATCAGATGGTAGGAGCGATGGAAGGTCACCAGGTACTTCTCGCGCGAGCTGATTCGCTGATAGATGGCCTGACCATCGCGAACGGGCACCACGTGATCGTGGCGCGCAACCATGATGAGAGTCGGTGCTGTCACTGCCGGCAGAGCCTGCTGCAGATGCGGGAGAAACTTCAGCAGATTCTCAATAGCCACCAGCACACGCCACTGATAGCTCTCTTTCAAGCGCTGTCGGCTGTAGGCATAGCGCGCAGCCGGGTCACGAATATCTTCCCAGGCCCAGCGGATGCGTGGCATGAGCCGACGAGCTAGTCGAATAAAGGGCAAGGTCCAGGAATAGAGATGAAGAGGAGCACACATCGCCACAACGCCATCGACAGCCTCGTGTGCACTCACGTAG
>NZ_JADGHT010000409.1 GCF_019683755.1 Thermogemmatispora sp.
GATCAGGCCCGTCTATGCCGCTGATCCGCCGCCGGAGGCGCTGCGCGCGAGCTACCTGGAGCGAGGGCAGGAAGAGATGCGCGCCTGGACGCGCTATCTGCGCCAGTGCTGGGAGAGGCAACGGGCTTCACAAGAACGACGAGGCTCTTCCTGAGCGCGCCCGAGCACCGTCCCCGGGGAGCAGGAGCGCGCTCCTGCTCCCGCCACGCAGGGACCTGGTCCCGGAGGGATCGCGGCGAGCCGCGTCGGCGTCAACACAGGCAGGCCCCCTGACGTGGGGACCGGCATGTGGGCGTTCGACATGCAGGCGCTCTTTCCGCACGCCCTCATCGTCGGCGTCGCTGGCTTCCTGCATACTCTTGCTCAAACTGACTGGGGGCCAGGCTTCCCCCGCCTGGGACCCGCCAGCAGCGCGCGCAGCCGTGCCACCTCGGGCGCACTCCCAAATGGCGAAGCCGCCAGCCGTTCCGTCAGCCGTCTCGCCCGCTCCAGATTCACCTGACTCCCAATCTGACGCAGCGGCCCCACCAGCTCCAGCGCCAGGGCTGCCCCCATCTCGTAGTCTCCCAGCTCGATTGCGGCCTGCGCGATCAACAGATCTGTAAAGGCACTCTGGCGAGCTGCCCCTGCCCGGCGTTGCTGCGGCAAAACCTCCAACGCCTCCCTTGGGCGCCCCATTTCCAGCAGCGCTGCGCCCTTATCCACTCGGTAGCGGCGCAGATCCATCCGCAGAAAATGCCCCGCCCGCGCGTCGCCCGGAGCCGGCTCCCGTTGTAAGAGCGCTGCCCCGTGCTCCATCTCACGCAGGGCTCGGCTCCCCTCAACACGACCCTGGGCAAACGCCTGGCTAAAGCCACCACGGATCAACACCGCCGCCTGCAGCCAGGGAGGCAGAGAGGGCAGCAACCCCCGGGCCTGCTGCGCATCCTGGAGGGCAAGCTGCCGATGCCTGGCATCCAGCCAGACCGTCTGGCGACGGTAGAGAGCCACGGCCTGCAGTTCTGCATGGTCCAGGCTCTGGGCCAGCTCAATAGCCCGGCTGGCATGCTCAATGGCCTGGCTATAGGCCCGCTGATCTCGGGTAATGGCACTGGCCAGCAGGTGATAGGACACCAGCAGGCGCGTCGTGCGGAACCGCTCGCTGCCTGCAAAAGGCAGCTGGGCATAGAGGGCCTGCAGGGTCGTCTGAATCCTGGGAAGGGCTGCTGTGGCATTTCCCCGATGATACTCCTGCCAATAGCGTTCTTCTTGCTCCTGCAGCTGCTCATAGTCCACGGCAAAGCGCGACACGTGCGCAGCTGCCGACTCAGGCGCGTAGCCTGCAGCAACCGACGATGCTGGCACGGCTGGAGCCACTGCCAGCCCCAGGAGCACCGGCGGAATCTGCAAGGTTTCGGCTAGAAAACGCCGACGGCTGATACTGTCGAGCCCTTCTTTGCGTTCTTCCATATTTCTCACCGCTCTTTCTGAAATGCCCAGCGCCCGCGCCAGATCGGCCTGTGTCCAACACTTGCCGTCAGGCCGCCGCTTGCGCTGACGAAAGTATCGTACCACCTGACCAGCGTGGGGCCAGCCAGCCTCATCTTCCTCAAAAGGAGGATAGCCCTGCTGGACCCACCACGGACCGGAAGCAGCGCGCGCGTGCTCCTCCCGCGCTGCTCCATCTGCTGCCTGCTGCATCGCCTCTCATCTCCCTTCCTTCACATGCACACGGCTGACGGGCTTTGCATAGGGGCATGGTGATGTTGTAATGGAGGCATCTCCGACACACAGAAGTGGCCCCGTCTCGCCCAGCAAGGAGCAAGCAAGCGGCTCCCGGCCCCCGCTCCCGGGAGCGGCCCGCACCCACCGCGCCGCTGCCGCTCTCCGGGGCCTGGCGGCCAGCAGTGGAGAAGCTGAAGCGATGCCTGGGCCTTGCTTTCGTTGCTGGCTTCCTGCATACTCTTGCTCAAACTGACTGGGGGCCAGGCTTCCCCCGCCTGGGACCCGCCAGCAGCGCGCGCAGCCGTGCCACCTCGGGCGCACTCCCAAATGGCGAAGCCGCCAACTGGTCAGTGAGGCACTTCAACCGAGCCAAATTGACGGCACTCTGGAGCTGCTGGACAGCAGGGATCGCCTCCTGAGCCAGCATCACGCTCATTTCATACTGGCCCAGGTTGGCATAGGCCTGGGCCATCAGGATGGCCGCATAAGCGTGCTGGCGACGAGGCCCGGTTTCCTCTGTTGGGCTTTCCGCAGGCAGCACCGCTAGCGCCTCTTTATTCCATCCCATACCGATCAGTGCAGCCCCGCGGTCCACCAGACACCGTGTCAGGTCAACACGCAAATGGTACACAGGTTCTAAGGAACCGTGAGATAAGAGCGTTATGGCCTGGTCAAAGCAACGCGCCACCGAAGACCAGGCTACTTTCCCTTGCTGGGCTGCAACCCATGCCTCAAACACGCCGAGACGGATCAGGAGGCCGGCTTGTACCAGAGGAGGAAGCCGTCTCAGCAAGGACCGAGCTTCCTCTGCATCACGGCTTCCGCGGAGATCATGTGCATCATACCAATTCGTGATGCGCCGTTCCAGCGCTACTCCGAGCAGGGCCACATCATCCAGATGCTGAGCCCATCTCACAGCTTTCGCAAAGTGCTCTTCTGCCTCCTGGAAGCACTGCTGATCTCGCAGGACCTCCCCGCTCAGCAAGTGATATTGTGCGAGGAGTGAGGCCAGTTTCGGCTGATCAGACCGGGCCCAGGGGAGCGCCTCATAGAGCAAGCTCATCATCTGCTTCGCCTCGGCTAACCGGGCCACTGCTGTTTGCCGCCAGTGCGTGTGATACAGGGCCTCCAGCCGCTGCGCTGCGGCTTCCGGATCAACGGCTCTGCGCGTGATCACAGCAGGCCCCACCTGTTCTCGCAAGGCGGCGCTGACCCCACCTGAACCGGGCATCTCTGCCAGCCCAAGCAGCACCGGCGGGATCGCCAGCGTCTCCGCCAAAAAGCGCCGACGGCTGATACTGTCGAGCCCTTCTTTGCGTTCTTCCATATTTCTCACCGCTCTTTCTGAAATGCCCAGCGCCCGCGCCAGATCGGCCTGTGTCCAACACTTGCCGTCAGGCCGCCGCTTGCGCTGACGAAAGTATCGTACCACCTGACCAGCGTGGGGCCAGCCAGCCTCATCTTCCTCAAAAGGAGGATAGCCCTGCTGGACCCACCACGGACCGGAAGCAGCGCGCGCGTGCTCCTCCCGCGCTGCTCCATCTGCTGCCTGCTGCATCGCCTCTCATCTCCCTTCCTTCACATGCACACGGCTGACGGGCTTTGCATAGGGGCATGGTGATGTTGTAATGGAGGCATCTCCGACACACAGAAGTGGCCCCGTCTCGCCCAGCAAGGAGCAAGCAAGCGGCTCCCGGCCCCCGCTCCCGGGAGCGGCCCGCACCCACCGCGCCGCTGCCGCTCTCCGGGGCCTGGCGGCCAGCAGTGGAGAAGCTGAAGCGATGCCTGGGCCTTGCTTTCGTTGCTGGCTTCCTGCATACTCTTGCTCAAACTGACTGGGGGCCAGGCTTCCCCCGCCTGGGACCCGCCAGCAGCGCGCGCAGCCGTGCCACCTCGGGCGCACTCCCAAATGGCGAAGCCGCCA
>NZ_JADGHT010000410.1 GCF_019683755.1 Thermogemmatispora sp.
GACAGAGGCTCTTTGACGCAGATCACATCTGCCCACCCAACTCTCTTCGTCACCTTACTCCCTCCGCCCGGCCTGGTCATCAGCTAGCAGGTTCGTCCCCAGGATCAGGGCCGTCGCCAATGCTTCTGCAGCTCTTGCCAGGCTGCACGCAGCCGACTTAACTGGGTCGCATCAGGCTCATGGCCCCCGTAGCGGGCAGCCAGATAGGCCCCTGTGAGCGGCCCCAGACGTGGATCAGCTAGAGGCGTTGCGCGCTCCAGACGCCACCGATATTCAAGCGCGGTTTCACTCTTCCGACGCGGATAGCCCTGCTGCCGGGCCTCGTCCAACAAGGCCCGATAGATGGCCCGCATGCTCAGCAGGCTACTGCCTCTCTGCTGTTGCCGTGCAGCCGTCATTGTGCGACGTGCCAGCCTCGTGGCTCCCTGGTACCAGCGCTGGGGAAGGCCTCCCAGTCTGCTCATCAGCGTCCTGAGCAATTGCTGTAGCTGCTGCCAGAAGAGGGCGCCGGACCATAGGCTCTCGTGGCTCTCCTCAAACTCTTGTCGTCTATAGAGCCGTACGCGCCGCTGACGTAGGGCTTTGCTGACTAGGCGAAGACCGCCCAGAGCAATCAGCAGGATCGCCAGTAGCATGAGGATGCGGCTAATCAGGAGCAGGTCCGGCGGCAGGCTGGCGCTCTCACCCGCTCCTTTGAGAGCGGGCTGTCCTGGCCCCCGCGGCGGATGGATGACCAGCCCTCTGCTCTGGAAATGCCATGCCTGGAGCAGCCAGACTAGCGGCGTGAGCAACCAGACAATGATCTGGGCTAGGCCACGCACCAGCCAATCATATGGAATAGAGAGCAGTGCCAGTGCACGACGCAGCGTCTCGAAAAGACTGGCTCCTGCCAGGATGGCCACGGCCAGACCAAGGAGTCCGATGACCAGCCCCAGCCCAAGGAAGAGGAGCAGAATAGTGCGTTCCTGCTCTGTGATGCTTCCTTCCAGACCTAAAGGATGCAGACGGCGCTCAGCACTGGCCTGTGCCAACGTTTGTGCTAACAGTGCACAATAGATAAAGAGCAGGATGAGTAGAAAGAAAATCTGGGTACTCACGCTGATCAAAGTCTGACCAGTCTTGCCTTCGGCACCAAGGAGCACGAGTATTGCTAACAAGAACAGCAGGCCGTTCACGCTGACAGTTCGGCGCACTGTTGCTGGCATTGGCTCTTGACGTGCCCACCTGGCACCTCGCCAGCTCAGCAGTATCACACAGCAGAGAATGGCGGCCGAGCGATAGGCGGCAGGCCGCAGGGCAAGGAGATCGCTGCCCAGCGCCAGCAGCCAGGTGGGCTGATATAGGGGGGAGGCAGCGGCATAGCTGTTGAGCCAGCAAAGATAGAGGGTGCTGGCAACCAGCAAGCCCACAATGAGACCCCTGCCTGGCAGAGGAGAGCCGGGACGGTCAAATTCATCCAGCGGCGGTGCGCTGCGTACCTGACGCAGTTCGAAGAGGCGAGTGAGCCAGAGCATCGCCGCGCCAAGCGGGAAGAGTGCCCAGAGCGGCGCCAGTGGCCTGGTGCTCTCAAAGAGATGCCTTTCAGCAAATAGCTGGAGCCAGGCCGCCAATGCACTGACCTCCAGAGTGAGGCAGAGATAGGCCACGAGGCGCTCGCCGCTTGTTCGTATGTCGGGTAGATAGGTAGTACTCTGAGAGAGACGCGCGCGGCGACGCCGTTCCGTGAGCGCAATGCGCGCTAATAGATCATCCGGCAGCCTGCCCTGTCGGCTTACGGGGTCCTCCTGACTCACGCCTTCCTCCCGCAAGACGCTTCTTCGCGCGCCATCTTGATCCAGCGTCTGAATTGTGGCAGCAAGCCACTAGCCCAGCCTCGCCGGGCCGGCTAGCTTCTACGCTCCGCCAGCGCAAGAACGAGCCTGGTCAGAGAAAGCGAGCGCTATTCTTGCAGTCTTGCTTGCCTCTTGATTCTATCGCCACCAGGAACAAGCTGCAAGGTATCCCAGATCGCTCTCTTCTATCTCCTGCTCGCTCCGTTCCGCTGCCTTGATCCCCAATCATGCCCTCAAGCTAAATGCGACGGCGTTTTATAATTCAGAGCAGCATGCCACTATCTCTGTAGTAAGTCTGTGCCGAGCCGATCCAGACTGCTTGAGTAAGTCAGGTGCGGAGGAAGAGAGCATAGCCATGCCATCGCAGTTCATGCCCGCAGCATCGGAGCCAGTCGCTGCCCCGATGCGCGTCTACCGGCGTCAGCCAGTGATCGTACGCCAATGTAACCGTCTGGCAAAGCAGCTTGCCAGACTGGCCATCACGCGTCTGCGCCCTCTCTGCGAGCAGGCTCTACAAACGGGCGCCCTCCATTCGCCCGCTGATGTAATAGGGCCAGACCTGCCACTGGCGGAATGGGCCGATTTCTATACGCAGGGTCTCTGCAGCCTGGCCCTTGCAGCCGCCCTGGTGGACGCCGAGACACCCTCTGAGAGAGAAGCACAGTGCCCAAGGAGCAGGCTAAAGCCGATTGACCTCTTAGGCTGGCTGCCGCCGATCCTCCAAGCATCGTTTAAACAGGTGCTCCTGGCTACAGCACTGACCGAGGCCATCGCTGAGCTGCAAGCACTCAGCGCGGCATTCCCTTGCCTGTCAGCAGGAGAGCAGCCAGCGACGCAGGCCACCACACTGCTCTCGCGGGTGCTGCAGCAAGAGCCGCTCATCTACTGCTATGAGCAGTTTCTGCGTCACTATCGCCCTGACTTGCGTCAGGTCGGAAGCATCTACGCCACGCCAGCGCCGGTGGTTTCCTATATGGTGCGCAGTGTCGATCTGCTGCTGAAGCAGGCTTTTGCCTTGCGTCAGGGCCTGAGCGAGCTGGGACGCTTCGAAGTGGTTGATCCGGCGACTGGCAGCGGGGCCTTTTTGAGTGGACTGATGGAGTTTCTGTATAGTCAGTTTCTTCAACAAGCGGCGCTGGACCGCTGGCAGCGCTTCGTGACTGAGCAGCTCCTGCCCCATCTGCGCGGCTGCGAACTTCTGCCTGCACCCTGGCTGGTTGCCCATCTTAGCCTTGGCTTGAAACTGGCTGCCTGCGGCTACGACCTGCGTCTGCAATCAGATCATCTGAGCCTTGCTCTCGGCGATGGCCTGTTCTGGCTGGCCCGGGAACCAGCGCGTACGGGTCTGCCCGTGCTCATCGGCAATCCTCCCTATGGGAACTTTGGACGCCCCACACGCTACCCCTGGCTACGCCTCCTCCTGCAGGATTACAAGCGCGATCTGGGTGAACGCAAGCTGAATCTCGATGATGATTTCATCAAGTTTATTCGCTGCGGTCAATGGTATATCGAACAGGCAGGTCGCGGCCTTCTAGCCTTTATCACTAGCCACACCTATCTTGACGGCCTGACTCATCGCCGCATGCGCGAGAGTCTGCTCGCCAGCTTTGATGAAATCTATCTGCTTGATCTGCACGGCAACAGCCAGCGGGCAACTTCTCGCGAGCTGACAGGACCTGATGAAAATGTCTTTCCCATTCGCCAGGGGGTAGCAATCGGCCTTTTTGTCAGGCGTCGTGCTGGGAGCCAAGGCCCAGGACCAGTCGTCAGACGAGCCACTGTGCACTATGCAGCAC
>NZ_JADGHT010000411.1 GCF_019683755.1 Thermogemmatispora sp.
GTGTGGGGGTGGGCGTGATTCATCCCGACAGTGACGATGATGCCCGTGCCTATTTGGACTATCTGCTGCATGAGGAGCCGCGCCTGCGCCACAAATTTCGCGGCGCCAGTCCGCTGGAGTATCACACAGGCCTCTTCCCAGCCGAAGGACCAGCAGAGCGTTTCTCCAGCGCTGGCCTCTTGTTGGCGGGCGACGCTGGTGGTCAGGGGTCGACGCTGGTAGGTGAGGGCATTCGCTTCGCTATCTATGCCGGACGCCTGGCCGGTCAGGTTGCGGCTGAGGCCGTCAGGCAAGGCGATGTCTCTGCGACCTTCCTGGAGCGCTTCGATCGGCGCTGGCGGGCACGCTTTGGGCGCGAGATGGAGCTAGCGTATCTAATCAACCGCCACATCGCTGCCTACCGTGATGAACAATGGGATGAGGCTTTGATCTTGCTCCGGCGCCTGACACCGGCCCAATGGGCCCAGGCCATGCGCGGCGAATTCACCCCTGGCTTGCTTATGGGGATCATGACGCGCAGTCCGCGTCTCGTCGCCAGCGGTGGTCGGCGCCTGATCGAGCGCCTTCTAGAGCGCCTGAGCCAGGGTGCCGGTGCAAAGCCAACTGATGGCCGCTAGCTCCGGGAGGCCGTGGCCGGGCTACTAGCGGGCGAAGTCTGGGCCTTGACCAGAGGGAGGCGCGGGCCGGCAGTGCTGACAGGGGCGATAGCCCAGACGCGTTGCCTCCGCTGGAGAGGACAGAGGACGGCGATGCTCGGGGGCAATGCGTCGCGCATAAGGACAAGTTGGGAAGCAGTAAACATGGGTTGTCGTACTGCCGAGGTAGCGCACCCCCCTGCTGGCGAGCTGCTCTAGTAGGGCCAGGTCGACCCCTTCGGCCTGGAGTAAAGCTCGCTTATTGAACGAACCGCCCAGGCTGTAGTTGCCGAGTCGGTAATCACTGCGCACCACACGATGGCAGGGAATCAGCAGCGGGATGGGGTTGCGTGCCAAAGCGTTGCCTACGGCGCGCACAGCCCGCGGCTGTCCGATCTCGCGCGCCACCCAGGCATAGGGGCGCACCTCGCCACGGGGGATCATCAGGGCCTTGTACAGAACGGCCTGTTCAAAAGGGCTACAACTGCGCAGATCGAAAGGCAGATTTGGCGCCTGGCCGGTCTGGAGAGCTGCTTCGATCTGTCTGGTCCAGGCGGGCGCCTCGTCATGCTCAAGCGGAAAGATGGCCCGACCAAAGGTAGCGCGAAAGCGCGCCTCAAAGCTGCTGGCATCCTCGGCACGCTCTAGCGCCGAGATCCCACACGTATTCAGTGCCACAAAGACTGGCCCGATCGGCGATGAGAAGCGCAAGTAGCCGTCAGCCAGTCCGACACGAAACAAAACATAAGAGCGGAGCTTGGGTGGAGGGAGAGCCTCCCGCTGGGGGGTGCGCAGCTCGCGGACCAGCCTTCGCGCTTGGGATAGGCTGCAAGACTGTCGCTCAATCATAGAGCACCTCACGGGCATGATGGTCAACAAGCACCTGGCGCAACTGCGCCAGGCCGCGGTGTACTCTGGCTTTCACAGTGCCCACCGGCTGGTTAAGGAGGCGTGCCAGCTCCGGGTAGCTTAGTCCCTCGATATGGCGCAAGATGACCACTTCGCGATAGATCAGCGGCAAGGTCAGCAGCGCTCGCTCTAGCAAAAGCAGGCGCTCGCGTGCCTCGGCGCGTGCCTCGGGCCCTTCTTCGACTGGTGCACTGGCCGGCTCCTCTGCTGAATCAGAGCCAGCCTCTTCCAAAGAGATACAGAAAGGCAAGCGCTGGCGCTTGCGTAGCCGATTGCGCGCAACATTGAGCACGATCTGATAGAGCCAGGAACGCAGCGCCAGATTGCGCACCTGCTCCGTGGAATAGGTCGTCAGCGCCTGATAGGCGCGTACGAAAGCATCCTGAGTAATCTCCTGAGCCTCCTCATAGCTGCCGCTCAGGCGTAGAGCAAAGGTAAAGAGCCGCTGCTCATAATAGAGCACCACTTGTTCAAAAAAGCGGTCAGGATCGGTCAGCAGGTCTTGCAGTAACGTCTGCTCATCAACATGGCTCATGGGCATCGCCTGCTCCAGCTCTCAGCCCACCTTAGCCTCCTGTCGCGGCAGGCATGATCATGTGGGTAGGTGATCGCAGTGGGGATGAATGCCGACAATATCTCTGATATCACTGCTCGTGCTGGCCTCCTCTCCTGCCTTCTACTGTTGGGACCCTCTCCTCTGCTTCCTCTGCTCCTTATAACACGCAGGCAGCAGAAATGGTTGCAGAATGGCACGCTAGACAAGAGGCCCAGGGGGCAAGGAATAGATGAGCCGGGGGACTTGTTTTTATAAAATGTAACCCGGGATTCCGCACTCCATTATCAACGCATTCCCAAGGAGCTATCTCAGTGGAAAGACACGCTACCACTTCGACTATTACCCAACAGCAAATCAAGGTATATGCGACAAGTTGGTGTGGCGATTGTCGCAGAGCAAGACGCTGGCTAGATGAACACCACATCGCCTATGACTATATCGATATAGAAAAAGATGAGCAAGCGGCTGCCTATGTCATGCAGGTCAATGGTGGCCTGCGCAGCGTGCCAACCATTGTCTTCCCCGACGGTACCATTCTGGTAGAACCCTCGAATCGCGAGCTAGCGCAGAAATTCGGCCTCAGCTAAGGTCAGCTCAGAGCTGCCAGCCAGGCCGGGCAACACTGTGGACCAGGACAGACCTGCCAGCGCCGTGCGATGAGGTTGACTGCTCGTATTTCCCCATTCATCGGTCAACCACGGGGAGGAACAACGGCAGGAGCTGGCGGTCTGCCTGGTCTTTATTGTGCTCCACTCCCTTCTTTGCTCCCCGCTCTAGGCTGGGGGACCAGTTGGTGGCCTGTCCTCTCACCTCATCAGATATGATAAGATCTAAGCGAGCGCGCCGCGTGACTTCTCTAGGGTATGGTCCTCGGGTCGAGAGAGGTGCCAGGCAGCCGCCTGGCCAGCCAGATCCTCGATGAGACGGTCCCTGGCGCTCCTCGGCGCCCAGGCTAGCAGCAGCCTCCAAGCGAGGGAGCGGCCAGATACAAGAGGCAGCAAGCGGCAAGACGATCGAAGTCGAGAGGAGCGGAAGAACTGGCTTATGGAAGAAAGAGAGCAGAAGCGAGCAACCCTTGATCCTGCCCAACAGGAACAGGCCATTGGTGACATGGACCCAGACAGTTTTCGCCTCTACGCTCACCAGGTGGTTGACTGGATCGCTGATTACCTGGAGCATGTCGGCGACTATCCCGTCCTGGCACGCACGCAGCCGGGCGACATCCGGCGAGCCTTACCGGCTCAGCCGCCGCAGCAACCAGAATCGATGCAGGCCATCCTGGCCGACTTTGAGCGGATTCTTCTGCCCGGCATCACTCACTGGAATGCGCCGGGGTTCATGGGCTTCTTCGGCATTACTGGCTCTGGCCCTGGCATCCTTGGCGAATTCCTCACTGCCGCCCTCAACGTTAACGCTATGCTCTGGCGCACCTCGCCGGCGGCTACTGAACTAGAGCAGGTCGCGCTTGACTGGCTGCGCCAGATGCTGGGCCTGCCAGGACCGCTC
>NZ_JADGHT010000412.1 GCF_019683755.1 Thermogemmatispora sp.
CCTTTCAGCCTGGTATAGATGCGGGCGTGTTCCAGGGCCATCAGCAAACGTTCCTCACGGCTCGGGTTAGGCGGCGGCAGATCAGCCTCTGTCGGCTCGAGGCCGGCCTGAAGCAGACTCTTCATCCGCTCACGATCGCGAAAGATCCAGGGATTACCCAGGCTAGCACGCCCGATCAGCACCCCATGAACGCCTGTTTCGCGGATGCGCTTAGCCGCCTCATAGAGCGAATGGATATCGCCGTTACCGAGAATCAGGGTATCTGTCTGGCGCACAATCTCGGCGGCGGTGGCGATGGCCTCCCAATTAGCTTCACCCTTGTAGTGCTGTACCAATGTTCGCCCGTGCAGCGAAATGGCAAACGGCTCCGTCTCTAGTAAGTGCTGTACCCAGTCCTTAATTACAATCGAGTCATAGCCCAGACGTGTCTTGACCGAGACTGGAATCAGCCGTCGTTCGCTGCGCGGCTGGTCACCCCAGATGCGGATGCGCTCCTCATTCATCTGCCGAATGCGCTGGATGCGCTCAGGCTCCATCCCCAGGTCCTCCAGCGTCTGGCCGTTGGCCCAATCGCGCACTCCGCGCTGGGTGGCGCGGATGATCTCTTTGGCTAACTCTGGCGTACGAATCAGGGCCGCGCCGCCACCACGACTGGCCACGCTTTTCGCTGGGCAACCCATATTGATGTCAACGCCATCGAAACCCAGCTCGCAGACCACGTGCGCAGCCCGATAGAAAGACTCGGGGTTATTGCCAAAGATCTGCGCCACGACAGGCCGTTCGGCGGGAGTATAGAGGAAATCGCGAAAGATGCGATCGCTGCCTCGCCACAGGCCCTCAACGTTGGTAAATTCTGTAATCACCAGGTCAGGCCGCCCATACAGGCCATGCATGGTGCGGCATGGCGCATCTGTCACACCGTCCATCGGGGCCAGCCCAACAATCGGTTGTGGTATCGTTTCCCAGAATGATGGATACCTTGTCATATCTTCCTCAAGTGCCACCTTCTCCTACCGGATTGGCTACCTGTTGCCCTGGCAGATAAAACCCTAGAGGATGACTACAAGCCAGGCACTGGCATGAGCACCTGGATGCCCTCCTCTCTATCTCCATTGGGATTATAGCCTTATGGCGGTCACTCTGACAAGCGAACCCCGTTCCTCTTGCTCGGCTGGCATCTGCCGGCAGCCTTGGGATATAATGGGCCGCAGGAGCAGTGATGCTCATTGCCGCTTTGGAACAGCAGAGCTGCTTGCTCCGCTTATCTTGTCTGGATCTCCGGCTGCAGTAAAGGAGTCTACGCGCGATGAATTTTTATCTGACCGAAGAGCAGCAATTAATCCGCGACACAGCCAGACGCATCGCCAGAGAAGTCGTTGCGCCTCGCGCACCTGAGCTTGATGATACTGGGATCTACCCCGAAGATATTTTCCAGGTTTATAAGGAGACTGGCCTGCTAGGCCTGGGCTTCCCTGAAGAACTGGGAGGCAGTGGAGCTGGCATCTTTGGGCTAGCGCTGGCGATAGAAGAGGTGGCCAAGGTCGATAACGCCTGTGCCTTGATCCTTCTCCTGACTCGTCTCTCCACCAGCGCCATTCTGAAAGCCGGTACTGAAGAGCAGAAGCAGAAGTACTGCGCAGGCACTGCGCGCGGTGAGCTGCGTGGCGCCTTTGCCCTCACCGAGCCAGGAGCTGGCTCCGATTCGGCCAATATCGCTACCCGTGCTGTCCGCAAAGGTGACGAATACATTCTCACAGGCACCAAATGTTACATCTCAGGGGCTAGCGTCGCAGATTTCTTTCTTGTGGCTGCTAAAACCGATCCCCAGGCTGGTTCTCGCGGGTTTAGCGTCTTCATCGTCGACCGTGAGACACCTGGTTTCCGCGTTGGCAGAGAAGACCGTAAGATGGGTGTGCATGGCGTGCCCACCTGTGAACTGATCTTCGAGGAGGCGCGTGTACCTGCTCGCAATCTGGTGGGCCGTGAGAACGAGGGGTTCAAGCTCATCATGTGGAATCTCAATTCGGTGCGCCCCTGTGTCGCAGCGCGCGGGGTCGGCACCGCCGAAGGCGCTATTCAGTATGCTGTTGACTATGCACGCCAGCGCCAGACCTTTGGCCAGCCGCTGATCGAGCATCAGGCCATTCAAATGATGATTGCTGATGTAGCCATGCGAATTGAGGCCTCGCGCTTACTGACCTATCAGGCCGCTCTACTGGTCGACGAAGGCAAGGCCGATCGGGAGCACGCACACTTTCTTTCAATGGCCAAAGCCTTTGCCACTGAGACCGCCGTCGAAGCCTGCGATAAAGCTCTCCAGATCATGGGAGGCCTGGGCTACATGCACGAGTCGCTTACAGAGCGCTTCTATCGCGATGCGCGCCAGCTTACCATTGTCGAGGGAACAAGCCAGGTTCAGCGCCTGATCATCGCGCGCGCTGTCAAGGACAACCTGCTCAACTGGTACTAGAGTCGCCCTCCAATTACCCCGAGATATAGCGCAGCTTCGCCCAGCAGGTAGCAGATCAGGCTAGTTGGAATTCTCCCAACAGAGAGGTGCTGCCTCTGCCTGATCAATGAACCTGAGCTGCTCGCTGCACTGGCGCAGCACTCTTTCCCACGCCTCTGGCTGAAAGAAACAGAAAAGACCCCATAAACAGCAGCAGGCAAAGGCGAAGTGCCCTTCGCGTAGCCATTACGGCGACGGTCACTCCTGTGCCTGCTGCTTCGCTTGCTTGTGGCGGCAATCTCATCAAGCGGCCTGGGTATGGACGGCTAGTTGGCGCTGGATAAAAGCTCCGATCCGTTGAATTGCCCTGGTTGCTTCGGGCATCCAGGGGGCTCCGATTTGCCAGACATGCCACATGCCTTCCCAGATCTCCAGCTCTACAGCTACCCCTGCCTGACGCGCGCGCTCAGCAAAAGAGATCACATCACTCAGCAGAATCTCATCGCTGCCTACCTGCAGCAGCAGTGGCGGCAGGCCGTGTAAATCACCATAGAGTGGCGAAAGCAGCGGCTCTGCCGGGTCATGATCTCCTACGTAGGCGGCGACCAGGGGGCCAACTGTCTCAGCACGCAAGACGGGATCGCGCTCGGCAAGCGTGCGCAGCGATTCCCCCTTGCCGTCAAGGGCCGTCGCGGGGGATAAACAGACCGCCGCAGCAGGAAGGGCCTCACCAGCGGCCCGCAGCGCCAGCAGGGCTGCCAGGACAAGGTTGCCCCCAGCGGAATCGCCAGCTAAGACGATCTCTGAGGCCCGACAATGCTCTTTGAGCAGCCAGCGGTAAGCGATCAGCGTATCTTCAAGCGCTGCTGGAAAGGGATGTTCAGGCGCTAGCCGATAATCGATAACCAGGGCACGCAGATGGGACGCTGCCGCAATGCGGGCCGCCAAACCGCGGTGGCTGCGCGGCGAGCCCATGACGAAGGCTCCACCGTGCAGAAATAACAATGTTCCGCAATAGCTTTTGCTCGGAGGCAAGACCCACTCAGCCGGCACTCCGCCCGCAGAGGTCGGTAGGATCTCTGTGCCGCACGGGATCGCCAGAGAAAGGAACCAGTTTCCTTTCTCCATGCTTGCTCGGAGCTGGCTAATACTGACA
>NZ_JADGHT010000413.1 GCF_019683755.1 Thermogemmatispora sp.
TCTACACCGTATAATTCGTGGGCTGCGTCAGATGTGTATAAGTGACTGCTGCTGGGCAAGGGCGGGATGGGAGCAGTCTATCGCGCTCAGGATACCCAGTTTGGCGATCGTGCAGTGGCGATCAAAGAGATGAGCCAGAGCGGTCTTAGCCCGGATGAGATCGCTGAAGCAACAGCAGCCTTTAAGCAAGAGGCCCTGCTCCTGGCAAATCTGATGCATCCCAATTTGCCACGCATTTACGATCACTTCTCCGAAGAGGGGCAGTGGTATCTGGTTATGGATTTCATTGAGGGCGAGTCGTTGGAGCAATACTTACTGCGCTGGCAGCGAGAGCATCCCAATGGTCCGCCCGGACTGCCGATCGCTGAGGTACTGGATATTGGCATTCAGCTTAGCTCGGTCCTCGGCTATCTCCATAGCCGCCAGCCGCCGATCATTTTCCGTGATTTGAAGCCGAGCAATGTGATGCGCACCGCTGAGGGCCATCTCTACCTGATCGATTTCGGTATCGCCCGCCATTTTAAACCAGGTCAGGTGCGCGATACACGCGCTTTCGCCTCTTGGGGCTATGCCGCTCCCGAGCAATATGGCAAAGCGCAGACGACGCCGCGCTCTGACGTCTATAGCCTGGGTGCGACCCTGCACCATCTGCTGACCGGCCAGAATCCTACCCAGTCGCCTTTCCGCTTCACGGCCATGCACTCCTATACGCAGCCGCTGGAGTACGAGCTAGAGAAGCTGATTATGTTGATGGTGAGCCTGGATGAGCAGCAGCGTCCTGCCTCGATGATGGCCATCAAGCAGGAGCTGCAACGTATTGCGGCCCTCCAAACCAGTAGCCAGCTTGTTAATCAGTCGCAGACACTGCCTTCGCTGACGACGGCCACGCCAGAGGTGTCTGCCGCCTCTTCAGTCATGCCTGCCGGAGCCGATGCCAGTGTGACCCCCCCTGCTGAGGAGTCGGCATCGACGCCCTCACCCGGCGCCTCTTCCATTACGCCGCGCCTGGAGATGTCTTCCTCGACGCCGATGCCCGGGCGGCGTCTCTATACCTACAGCGGCCACAGCGAGCGGGTCTTTGCTCTGGCCTGGTCTCCCGATGGAAGGCGCGTGGTCTCCGGTGGTTACGATCATACCCTGCAGGTCTGGGACGCTACTACGGGACGGGAGATCTTTGCTTATCGCGGCCATCAGGAGCCGGTACGTACCGCCGCCTGGTCGCCCGACGGCACCTATATCGCTTCAGGCAGCAACGATCACAGCGCTCATGTCTGGGAAGCTGCCAGCGGACGGCGCGTGACGACCTTCCGCGGCCATCAGGATTCCGTGATCTCTTTGAGCTGGTCCCCCGATGGTCGCCTGATTGTATCGGCCAGCCTGAGCAAGCAGGCCATTGTCTGGGAGGCTCTGACAGGCAAGCGCGTGGCGACCTTGCGCGGCCATACCAGCCTGGTGAGCGCTGTAGCCTGGTCTCCTGACGGGACACGCATCGCCTCCGCCAGCCTTGATAAGACGGTACGCATTTATGACATTAGCTCCTGGGAGGCCATTTTTGTCTACCAGGGCCACTCCGACAGCGTCACAACCTTAGTTTGGTCGCCTGATAGTACGCGCATTGCCTCCGCCGGCGAAGATAAGACTGTTCAGGTCTGGGATGCTACGAACGGGCACCATATTCTGACCTATACCAATCATAGCGATGAGGTCACGGCTCTGGCCTGGTCCCCCGATGGCTCGCGCATTGCCTCCGCCAGCGAAGATAAAACTGTTCAGGTCTGGGACGCGAGCAGCGGCGACCATCTCCTGACCTACAGTGAGCACCCCGAAGATGTGAACGTCGTAGCCTGGTCGCCCGATAGTACGCGCCTGGCTTCCGCCGGTGATGATGGTCAGATCCATGTCTGGCAAGTCACTTGAGCGAGCGCGATGGGCCAGGAGACCGGGCGTTCGCCTGGCTCCTTGGGCCACCGTTGTAGTCGCCGTCTGCCGGCAGCCATCGCCATCCCGCCCGTGTCTCGCCTTGAACGGAAGAGGGCACGGGCTTTTCGCTGTCTTGCCCTCACTCAGGTTTCCAGAAATCAAGAAGATACTCAAAAGTGGTGCCCATTGTGATATAGTTGCTGGGCCAGCCAAAGATGCCAACGCGATTGACAATGTTAGTACGATCCCAAATGATAATGTTGCGTAACTCGTAACCAGCTAGACGCAAGGCCTCAATGACGGCCATGTGGATGGTAATGCGATGGTTCTCCCACCACATGTCGGTGACGTTGACTACACAGTGAGCCCGTTTCTTCAGCAAAGGCAGCAACCCGCTGAAGATCTCACGCATGGCCTGGGCGTAGGCCCCTAGCTCTAGAGTGCCCAGGTCCTCCGGAAGCTGGCTATATTGCTCAATGCGGTGGTATTGGTCGTTCTTGCGTGCCTGACCACGCCGACTCTTGTTGAGACGCGCACGGTTAAGCAAATTGGCATAGGGAGGCGAGGTTACAATACAGGCGACGCTCTCGGGATCCAGGTACAAGGGGATGTTGCGCGCATCGTCGTGCAGGGCAAGCTGACGGGTCTGGGCGAGCTGCGGATCATTGGAGATCGGTTCACGGCTAAGACGCTCATGCGCTAGAGCCACATAGTCAGGATGGATGTCAAAGCCAACAGCGTTGCGTCCAACGTCGCGGGCCGCAATGAGAGTGGTGCCGCTGCCCATGAAGGGGTCTAGGACCAGCTCACCACGATGGGTGAACAGCTCAATACAGCGCCGCGCCAGGGCGATAGGGAAGGTCGCCGGATGTTTCTGTTTGTCGCGAATATCACGCTTCTCATAGGAGAACTGCCAGACGCCCAGTTGGCACTTGATCCATTCTTTGGGCGTCAAGCAGTTGAGATGAGAGGGATCACAGCGGCAGGTACGTTGGCCAGCAATCGTCAGCTTCTTTGGTTGGGTTTCCATACAGACACGCCGCTGGGAACCCCTGGATACATCCAGGGGAGGAAGGCGGCTCCCTCCTTGCTCTCCGCATGGGGTCGACGCTTCAGTCTCTCTCATGGTATCCTTCTTCTCGTGAGGCCCAAGGCACTGACCGGCGGTCAGTCAGCAACGGCTTCGCCTCACATCACAGGGAGAGGACAGGTCCACCCAGCCAATGCCGCTATACTGTCCGGCGGGGCAGTGGGCTGCCGTTCATCAACCTTGCAGCCCGGGCTAACACGGCCACGGGTCAGCCCCGGCTTGAGCCAGGGGTCGTTGACAACCAGGATATCTGTCTCTCTCTTTCCACTCCCCCCGCTCGCACGGAGACAGGCAGGGTACAGCATGACACAGGCAGCAGAGACCTGGACCAACAGTCCACTGCTTACTTGCTGGCCAGCCGGGTAGCTTCTGGCCGGATCGATCTATCGACCTATTCTTCTATTATTCTACCTCCTCTCCATACTACGTTCTCTCTCTGCCCTCTTGCGTCCAACAATGATCTGCTTGGTACCTTTGCCGAAAGGCCGCCGCTCGTAATCACCATAGATAGCCTCTACCGCAAAGCCGCTGGCCAGAAAGAGTAGCTGCAGCTCACGCGGAAAGTACATATGTAGGTCGAGTTG
>NZ_JADGHT010000414.1 GCF_019683755.1 Thermogemmatispora sp.
GAAGTGGGGATATCGCTGGAGGAAGATAGGCAGGGGCTGTGGACGGGTCACGCCGCACCGGAAGCCAGGAGGTGTGGCGCCTTGTCAGTCTAGGTGAACTATCTGGCTGGGTGGCCATCCAGAGTGGCCCGACTGAGGGGGAGAGTCAGTTCTCTCGCCACATGCATTGGTATGCTACTTTCAGTGCTGAAAGGAGGTGAAGCGAGCGATGCAATATGAGGAGCGTCTTGAGCTTGAGGCGTGCGAGATGATGGCCTCCGATGAGCAAGATCTGGGCATTCACGAGGTCAGTCTCGACGAGATCGAGCAGATCGAGGAAACCTTTATCCCCGCCTGGGGCTTCGGCTGCGGCGTATCTTGTTAGTTCCCTGAGCTGCACAGTCTGTGCTCTCGCTCTCTCTGCGCTGCCGGGTCTAGCCCCCTGATAGGATGGTGGGGAGAGCGTGAGCCTCTGCCCTGCTGGTGGGTGCTCTGCGGCTGCCCGCTTGTTCACTTAGGCTGACAAGCCGCCACATCGCTGGCGGCCCTGGCTGGCACTATTCTGAACTGAAAAGAGAGGAGAGACCGGAAACCATGTCGACCCACGTTGGGGGAGCGCCAGAGAGGCTATCGGCCTGCTACCCGAAGGCCAGGGATGATCTGGGCGTCTGGCCGCTCGGCGCAGAGACCGGTTCCCGCTGGTGCCTTGGCAGTGCCGAAGTTGATCGCTACGTGCAGATTCCTCGTCGGTTTTGCCAGGCGGCCCTGACGATCGTGGGCTTGCTCGATGGGACACGTACCCTGGAACAGGTGGAAGACGAAGTTGGGCGCCTCTTTCCGGGCGTGACGCCCGGCCACGTGCAGCGTCTGTATAGCCTGTTGCTCACCAATGGTCTCTTGCTCTCTCCGACGCCAGCAAGGCTGGCTCAGAGCGAGGTGCGCCAGCTCTCTATCGAGATAGGCAGTCTACCGCTTGGCCGACTCGCCGCTGGGCTAAGGCCGATCCTTAAGGCTCCCGTCTGGTGGCTGCTCAATGCCATCGGCCTCGGGCTGGTGGCCTGGGCTGCGGCGACGCTGTGGCTCCATCCCGAGCTGCTCTCCCTGCATGTGGTACAGCTTGCCGATTCCTATACCCTGGGCTTCTTGCTCTCTCTGGCACTCTCGGGCTTCGTCGTTCTCTGGCATGAAATAGCGCATGGCCTGGCCGCCATTCGCTATGGCTTGCTGCCGCGCGCTTTGCACCTCATGCTCTACGCCGGCCTGGCTCCCCTGGTCTACCTGGAGACGCGCGGCCTCTATACCATTCCCCGTCGTCGTCGCCTGGCAATCTGGCTGGCGGGTCCCTGGGGGAATCTCTGTGCCGCCGCCGCCCTTATTGTGATGATAGAGACCTTCCCTCTGCCCCTGCTGACCCGGCAGCTGCTCTGGAAGCTGGTCCTTGTGAACCTGCTCTTTGTGGTCACTAATCTGTCGCCTTTTATGCCAACCGATGGCTATTTTATTCTGTGCAATATGCTCGGACAGTTTCAGTTGCGCACTCGTCTCTTTCAACAGCTGTGGTCCCTTGTGCGCGAGCGGCAGCAGAGGACGAGGCCCCTGGGTTTGCTCGCCTGGGGCTATGTCCTGGTGAGCTTGCTCACCATGCTGGCGGCGGCTGCTTATTGGCTTTGGTGGTTGGGGAATATCTGCCTGGAACTTGCCGGGCGTGTTCCTGGTCCACCGCTCATACACTGGCTGGCAGGCCTGACTTGCCCGCTGGCACTGTCTCTACTCGTGGCGCTCATCTCCTGGCGTCGACGCCAGTTACTGGCCAGGACACCTGCCAGCTCATGAGGAGGGGAGTGAGCAGCGCTATGGTCACAACATCGCCTCTGGCTCACGAACTCGCCTGCAGCCTGCAGGCAGCCCTCTTTCATTCGCTGACGCCGACAGGCTGGCACCGGGCTTCATCCTGTCCCTACGCCACTGCCTGGGCGCTGCTGGCTGCTGAGATTACACAAGAAGCTCAAACCAGCGACCTGCGCGCACGCTGCCAGCGCTACTTGCTGGAACAGCAGCAGCCTGACGGCTCCTGGGGGCGAGAGCTGCATGAGCAGCTCATCATGACTCCTCACGCCTATGTGGCTCTCCAGCTGGCTTACCGGCACAGCGCTGGGGAGGTACGTCGCGCGCTGCGCCAGGCTCTGCTGAGGGCCCGCAGCTTTCTGCGGACGGTCGCCGCGGCGCTCTATCCGCGCTTACCGCCTGAGGTGCTGCGTTGCTTTCGCCCCCTCTGCTGGCTGGCCGAACACCGCGGAGAGAGACACTGGGTTGAACCACTCCCTGAGCTACTTCCCTTACCCAGGCCGGTTCAGCTGCCGGAGCCGGACCAGATGTGTTGGCAACTGGCGGGGCTGGCCGACCTGTTTCCCCAACTCTGGCAGGCCGGTGACGCTGGAGAGATAGAGGCTGTGGAGGCTCGTCAGCTGATCAATGGAAGCTGGTGGTCTGTGACCGATTTGACGGCGATGGCGCTGCTGACCCTCGAATTGGGCGCTGGCAGGCCGCTGGCCAGGCGGCAGGGGTGGCGCTATCTGCAAGAGGCGCAGAATAGCGATGGAGGCCTCCCCCAATTCTATGATAGCGAGCTATTTGTCACGGCCTACGTTGGTTTCACCTACGCCGCGTTGGTGCGGCCTCTGGGAGCCAGGTTTCCCGAGGAGCTACGCCGCCTGGAGCCGTGGCTGCGTACCTGTCAGCAGGTTGAGGGCTTATGGAGCTTCACGCCAGCATTTCCGGGGGGTGATCTGGATGACACTGCCTGGGTTGTGATCTGGCTGCTTGAGGGAGGCGGTGCTCTAGCGGATGATCCTGCTGTCAAGCGGGCCTTGGCGGCTCTGTTGAAGCACCAGTTACCGGAAGGCTCCTTCCCGAGCTGGGCGGGGCTGGCTGGCGACCCAGATGTGACAGCTCATGTGCTGCATGCGCTCTCTTGCGCCGGATACGAGGGCGTGGCTGTGCAGCGAGCCTTGAATTACCTGCTCTCTTCTCAACAGCCCGATGGGGCCTGGCGCGCCACCTGGCATCGCAGTCCGCTCTACGGCACTGCTCAGGTGCTGCACGCTCTGACGCGGCGGCCCCGTGATCCTGCTGTCGATGTGGCTCTGCGGCGAGGTGCCGCCTATTTGCTCAAGCAACTACAAGAGCAGACTGCTGGCGGGACAGGCCATCTCGAAGGAATAGGCCTGAGTCTTTGGGGACTGGCCGCGCTGACAGGCGGCCCTGATGATCTGCTTCCCTGTTCTAGAACTCAGTTCGATCAGGCGATTCTGCAGGGGCTTGCTGCTCTCCATCAGCTGGTGAGGGCTGGCTCGCCGCAGATCCCGGCAAGTCCGGCGCTCTGGATTGCCCAGTTCTCCTATACCGCCCAGCCGTTGCAGCTGGCCGCCGCGGCGGCCCTGACCGCTGCCCTTGCCCATCTACGGTAAGCGGCCACGAAAGATGGCAAGTCGACAGCGTGTGCTGCGGCTCTCTCTGCGCTTTCCAGGCCGGTCGACAGCTGCTGTCATTGTAAGACATTAAAAATGTGTGAAAAACGAACGGCCAGATGTTCTTACCACTCCTCTATA
>NZ_JADGHT010000415.1 GCF_019683755.1 Thermogemmatispora sp.
CTTACTTGAGTTTATAAGCTTAGTTGACTTTTTAGATGCTATTCTGCACTTTTTGCCGCGAGCCATCAGCGCTGCCTTGCTGGTCTTGCTTGGTGGCCTAGGGGCACGCTTTCTGGCTGCGACTGTGGCGGCCCTGGCACGCAGTGTCAATATTGCCTACAGCCGCCTGTTGGCTGCGCTGGTGGAGTACGTTCTGCTGGCCTTTCTGGTGATCATCGCTATTTCACTGCTGGGCATTGATACGACGGTCCTCACGACGAGCTTTACGATCTTGCTGGCGGCTTTGGGGCTGGCCATCGCTTTAAGCTTCGGCTTCGGTTCACAGGAGGCGGCGCGCAACATTATTGCGGGCTATTATATCCGTCGCCATTTCTCGCCCGCCCAGGAGTTGCGCTTTGGCGAGTATGAGGGACGCTTCCAGGCCACGTCGGGCATGTACACGACAGTGGAGATCACCGACGAAAGAGGCCAGACGCGCTTGCTTTCAATCCCTAATACGGTCTTTTTGCGCCAGATTATTATGGGCGGGCCAGCCGGGTCCGCTCCCAGCTCCGCCGAGGTTACAGGCCCTCGTGTGGGCGGGCCTTCTTCGCCCTCAACAGCGGAGACTCCGCCCCCGTCTCCATCTGACGCGGATGAGGCCAGTGAGTGAGCGGTGAGATATTGAGCAGAAGTAAGCCGCAGAAGAGAATCCCCAAAGAGCGAAAATAGTGGCATAATTAAGAGCGTTGTGACTCGGATTTCATTCGATCAGGAAAAGAGGAGTAGCCGCAATGGCAGGAACATTTCCAGAGCAGGGGCCTTCTGCTAGAGGACCTTCTATCGAGCAACTACTGCAGGAAAGCCATACTCGCGAGATCATTGACAATAGTCCCGATTGCATTAAGCTGCTTGATCATGAGGGGCACTTGCTCTGGCTTAATCGCGGCGGTCTGCGGGCTTTGGAGATCGAGGATGTTGCCAGTTGCCTCAATAGCGAGTGGGTGACTTTCTGGTCAGGCGAGGGCCGCCTTCTGGCAGAGCAGGCCCTGGCTGAGGCCCGCTCTGGACGGGTGGGACATTTTGAAGGCTTTTGCCCAACGATGAAAGGGTCTCCTCGTTGGTGGCAGGTGACCATCACTCCTTTCTTCGATCATGAGGGCCGCATTGCTTACTTGCTTGCTATTTCGCGCGATATTACTGAGCGTAAACAGGCCGAGGCGGCGCTAAAGGCCAATGAGGAACGCTTCCGCAGTCTGGCCGAGCATGCCCCTATTATTATTTGGCAGACTGATACGACAGGAGCCGCTGTTTATTTCAATACGACCTGGCAGCGCTTTACCGGGCTTTCACTGGAGAAGTCTCAGGGCTGGCAGTGGACCACCGTGATCCATCCATCTGATCGCCGGCGGGTGCTGGAACACTGGCGTATGGCCTTCACAGAGCAGCAGCCCTTTGAGGCTCACTTTCGCCTGCTGGGCGCCGATGGTGAGTATCACGATATGCTGGTTCGTACTACCCCTTACAGCGATGCGCGCCTTCAGTTCGCTGGCTACATCGGCACTATGCTCGATATTAGCAAGCAAACAGCACTTGAGCGTCAACGCGATGCGTTCATCAGCCTGGCCACCCATGAATTAAAGACGCCGCTGACGGCTCTGCTTGGTAATCTCCAGCTCGCCCGTCGCTTGCTGCGCCGTCTGGCAAGCCCGACGGAGCTGGATGAGGAGACGCGCCAGCAGCTCTTCGAGCAGGCGCAGGGGCTTTTAGAGCGTGGCGAGCAGCATTTGCGTCGTCAGAACCGTTTGATTAACGATCTTTTGGAGATGGCTCGCAATCATGACGAGACTCTAGAGTTACGCCAGGCTCACTGGAATCTGGTGGAGATTGTGCGCGAGACGGTGCAGGATCTGCAACTGGCTTTTCCTCAGCGCACTATCCAGCTCAATCTACCTGAGAAGGAGCCTCTGTTTGTCTATATCGATCGAGATCGCATTGAGCAGGTTGTCCATAATTATCTCACTAATGCACTAAAGTACTCGCCTCCCGAGGAACCGATTGAGGTGGGGGTGGAACGTAACGATCCCGTTGTGCGTTGTTGGGTACGCGACGCCGGCCCAGGACTGCCTGAAGAGGCTCGTGAGCATATCTGGGAGCGCTTCTATCAGGTGCCCGGTATTCGACCCTACCAGAACGCCGGGGCCAGTCTTGGCCTGGGCCTCTATATCAGTCGGCGGCTCATCCAACAGCAGGGTGGTGAGGTGGGTGTCGAGAGCCGAGAAGGGGCAGGCTCGACTTTCTGGTTTGCTCTGCCGCTGGTCGCGCCACCGGAGGGAGTGAGCGAGCATGCAGAGGAAGCAGGTAGAACGGAAGGGGCAGCCTGAGAGCGGCGCTGCGTTCCTGAAAGCCGGAGCTTGGAGGGTTGCTACGTCTCTCTGGAGCACGCTGCACGGCAGGGGCAGGAAGCAGGGCTGGAGGCAATTGCCAGCCCTGTCCGGCGAAAGCGTCAAGGAAAGGAAAAGGAAGAGGAAGACTATGTCTCTCTCGCTTCCAGCGATGCTTGATTTGATCTCTACTGGCTGCAAGAGGTAGAGCGCTGCCTCTCCCTGGCTCAAGAAGGGAGAAAGTTAGTTTAGTACGGGCCATGCATGGCATCTGAGCTTACATGGACTGCAAATTGGAACTCGCACAGGGCAAAGTCATCCGTTATGCATCTCGTGACAAGGTTATCTGCTTCCATATGGGTCGCGCTGCCTCCACTCATAGGATTGTGATCGACAATGCTGCTCGCTGGAAGCTGCTCGCAGACCACGCCGGGTACGCTCTGTCCGTCTTCGTCTCCGGCGACCCGCGTTACGCCCATACGCTTGCCGAAGCCGGTACCTGTGAGATCGGCAGCGATGGCCCCTCCGATCTCTCCTTCGAGGGCTGCTTGGACAAAAAGGTTGGCACAGCGCATCACGTTCAGTCGCAATCCCGCAGCTATCATAGCTCAAGCACTGGCTCACCCCTTGGAGGTGAGGAGATGACCAGCCAGCAGCAAGCTCGGCTGCTTATCGCGACCCGTTGCGGTACAGTATAGACAGGCACTCTCTCACCTCAGCAAACAAAGGAGTCCCGCAAGGATGAGTATCTACGGTCGGTTCGCTTGTATAGATTGCAAAATACATCTCTCTCTCGGTAAAGCTATCTACAGGACTCCAAGGGTCCCAGAGAATCGGATTCTCTATTTCCACCTCGGCGGTCAAAACCAGCCAATCAATACCCAATCCATTGATAACGCCGCTCTCTGGAAGCTGCTCGCCGACCATGCTGGCCACCGCCTCCGCGCTCTCGTTGAGGACAGCACGGACTATGATCTCCTCATCGCCGACCCAGAGACCCGCAGGATCGGAGGCGATTCCAGCCACGATATTCCTTTCGAAGACTACCTGCAAGACTGGCCTGCCTGCTTCCTCCCTCCTCTGCTCCTCTCCCCTCTTCCTCCCACGAACTCCTTCGCCTCCCCCATCCCTCCTTCCTGGCCTTCGAACGCACCCTGCTGCGTGCCTCCCTCCAGCTCTCCTCCCAGCCCCAGGGCCTCATCACCCTCCTCGTCCCCTGCCC
>NZ_JADGHT010000416.1 GCF_019683755.1 Thermogemmatispora sp.
CAATGATGCCTATCACCGCCTGTTATTGGGAGAAATAGAAGAGGCGAAACGGGCTTTGGCCGAAGGGCGTCGTATAGCTGAGACATATGAGTTACTGGGAGCATTGCTCCACCTCTCAAGTACGCAGGGGGAGCTCCATCTCTATCTAGGTGAGTGGCGTGCTGCGAAGGAGATCTTTAGCCAGGGGTTGGATTTGGCTGAGGAGCTAGGCAATCTTGAACGACAGGCGGGCTATCGGGCTGGTCTGGCTCTGTGTGCGCGCAGTGAGGGGCGTCTGGAAGAGGCAACCGCTCTACTGGAGGAGGCCTTAGCGCTGATCGATGAACATGGCTATCACCATCTGCGGACGCGTCTGCAGCTCTGGCTGGCTGAAATCTGGCTCCTCCGGGCTCAACCCTCAGCAGCAGCTCCCTACCTCGAGTCTGCTCTAGGCACGGCTCAGAGGCAACATCGTCGCCTGCTTGCTATGCGGGCAGCGGCTCTTTGGGCCTGGTATCTTGCGGAGTCTGGTGCCTGGGAAGAGGCTGAGCGGCGCTTTAGCGAGGTAGAGAAGCAGGCTGAGGCGCTAGGGCTACCGCTAGAGCGGGCCCGTGTCCAGCTACTTCGTAGTCAGGCGGCATGGCGAGCGGGAGCAGCCGCGTTGCGTGAGCAAGCGGTTACTCTCTTGCAGGAAGCGCAGCGGGTGTTAGAGCAATATCAGGCGCATGGCGAGCTAGCACAGTTGTCTCCGGCTGCGACATTTTAAAGCTGGCTGGGCAATGACGCTGCGTTGACAGCCGGTGCCTATGCTAAGTAATGGCAGCTTGCCAAACGCGCGCGGAGGGCTGCCGACTGCATCTCGTGTTGGCCCGAGCGAGATCAACGGAGCTTTCCGCGTGCGGCCTTGCCTTGATTGTTTTCTCCCTTACCCTCCGTGAAGCGGCGGAAGAGCGATCCCGCGGGGAATGGCACAAACAAACCGCTACTCAACGTACGAGCGTAGAGTGAGGACGGAGGGCAGATATCACACCATGTGCGGGCTACATGGTCTTCCTCTGCGGCGGTAAGGGACAGTCACCTGTTGACCCCATCGACTCGCTCTGGAGAGCGAAGCACTCCTCTATCTACTGGCCTCAAAGGTCCTGATCATGTTCAGGTTCAGGGCTAGCGCTCTCTGCTGATCAATATCGCCAACTGAAGAAGTGAAGGTTATGGAGATAGACTTATCCAACCCAGGGCTACAATGTGTCGACTCGCCTTACTGATGCTCCCTGCGCGGAGCCAGCCCAGCACTCAGGCCCTGGCGAAGGAAGAGCGTGGCCACAGGATTGGCATAGTTAACCTCGCAAGTCACCTTTGCATGTGAGAAAATAATATAGCAAGCTAGTAGCTAACAGGAGATTGCGCTAGTCAGGGAAAGAGAGATATGGCGAAGATTCAAGTACAGGGAGTGCACCATATCACCTTTGTCGGCTCTAACCGTGAGGCCATCATTGAGTTTTACCGGGACTTTCTAGGCATGCCACTCATTATGGAGCAGCCTAATCTTGATGTGCCGGAGGAGACCCATCTCTACTTTGACGCTGGGGATGGGCGTCTGATCACCTTCTTTGTCCGCCCGGACCGTGCTAATGATCCGACTCCCAATCCTGAAGGCATTGGCAATCTGCATCATTTGGCCTTCACGGTCTCTCGAGCTACCTATAACCAGATTGCTCAGCGTCTCAATGAGCGTGGCATCTGGAACACGGGCAACATCGATCGCGGCTTTATGGATTCAATCTACTTCCGCGATCCGAACGGGCAGCTATTAGAGATGGCTTGCTATAAGTTCGAGCCGCCGCAAGGCTATACCATTGCTGATGTATTGGCGACGGCCCATAAGCTGCGTGTAGCTACGGGGGCGTACAATATTCAAGAGGAGCATGTAGCTGAGGCGATTGCCGAACTCAGTCAGCGACGCGCGTCATCGCTAGAGGAAGAGGGAGCGGAGGCGCGCACGCGATGAGTCACGCGTCTGCTTCTGAGGTGGAGCACACAGGGACGTTCTGGGTCCTCGACCTTGATCGTCCTATTATGTCCAGCTCGCCAGCTCGGTTGCCGGTCAAGCTTCAGCGGGTTGGCCCAGAGCATGCAGAGGAACTGGCGGCAGCGATGGGGGTAGCCAGTCCTGCCGTGATCCTAGAGCGCTTCGCGCGCGGATGTCAGTGTTATGTGGTCTACCTGAACGAAGGCAAGATCCTGGCCTCATACGGCTGGGTCTCCTTTGATCAAGAAGAGATCGGTGAGTTAGGAATCAGGATTCGCCTCAGTGCTGGAAGAGCCTATATTTGGGACTGTGCTACTCTACCGCCCTACCGTGGCCAGCGGCTCTATCCGGCGCTGCTCATCTATATAGCAAGGGTATTACAACGGCAAGGCCTGCGCCGTCTCTGGATCGGGGCCGATGCCAATAATACTGCCTCGCGGCGCGGTATCGAGGTGGCAGGCTTCCAAGCGGTAGCCGATGTGACGCGCATCGCTGTCAGCAGAACAAAGACGCGCTATCTGCTGCGCCGCCGGCCGGGGGTCTCAGAGGAGGTGCTGCAAGATCTCCGGCAGTCTCTTCCACCGACGGTTGAGCTAGTCGCCCCAGAGGATGAGAGCCGTTCGGCATAAGCGTGAGCAGGCAAGGCGAAATGAAGCGAGGGCCGTCCAGGTAAGCCAGCAGCGAGGGACGGCACTCAGCAACTGGCATGCGAAAGGAGGGAAAGGTCTGCCCGATGCAGTTTATCGACCTTTCTCACGCAATAGAGGAGGGGATGACGATTTTCCCTGGTGATCCTGAACCACGCATTGAGCCGGTAGAGACTGAGCCTCCCTGGCAGGTGTCACGTCTCTCGCTAGGGACACATACCGGTACACATATTGACGCTGCTTCTCATCTGATGCCCGAGGGCAAGACCATTACACAGTATCCTCCTGAGCGCTTCCTGCTGACGGGCATTGTGATCCCCTTAGAGGGGTGCGGGGAGGATACGCCGATCGGGGTGGAAGCGCTCCGCCCTCATTTGAAAGCGCTGCCAGCGGGCGGAGCAGCGCTGTTGCGTACCGGCTGGGATCTCTATTGGAAGAGTGAGCGATACTTGCGCCATCCGTACCTCTCTCCCGAGGCGGCGCGCTTGCTTGTGGAGGCCGGCGCTTCGCTTGTAGGCATTGATGCCCTCAGCGTCGATTCAAGTGTCCAGGGGACACGCCATGCCCATGCCACTTTGCTTGGCAATGATGTCCTCATTGTCGAGAATCTGACGCGCCTGGACCGCTTAGCCAGTGGGGTCGTCTATCGCTGTTCTTTTCTCCCCTTGCCGCTGCGGGGTCTGGATGGCTCCCCAGTACGCGCTTTGGCCTGGCGTGCTGCCTCGTAAACACCGATCTGGCGGCCTGCTGTTCAACCAGCTAGCTAGCTCTACAGCCAGGAGGGGAAGCGGGCCGCTCAGATCGGCGCTGATTCGCCTGGAGTCCCTGATACAAGGCAGCGCTGTTTCTATATGTTCCTTGGTTCTTATTTTTTTCCTATCCTAAAAGAAAGGATGGCCTGACGGTAGTGGAG
>NZ_JADGHT010000417.1 GCF_019683755.1 Thermogemmatispora sp.
CGATAGGCCAGAGCCGTCAGGGCTACGCTGCTCAGTATGATCGCTACGATAAGGAGCAGTGTCGAACGCTTCAGAGTGCTTCTAGAGATCATCTTTCTTCTTAAATTACTAAATACCTACTATTAAAAATATATCGATGCAGCAACAGCAGGAACAGGAGTAAGAGAGCGCTACTTCCCAATGCAGAATTCGCTGAAGATGCGTTCGAGCAGGTCAGCGCTGGCCGTCTCGCCAGTAATCTCGCCGAGAGCCTGGCAGGCAGCCTGCAGATCGATAGAGACGAAATCAAGAGGCAAGCCCTGCTCCAGGGTTGCCAAGGCGGCCTGCAGATGCTGAGAGGCCGAACGCAAGGCCTCTTGATGGCGTAGATTAGTTACTAGGACGCTATCGCTCTGCAGGGCTTTCCCGGCCAACACTTGTTCAGCGATTGTCTCCTCTAGCTGGCTCAACCCCTCGCCAGTGAGAGTCGAGGTCATTACCAGCGGCGCTTCTGGCCAGAAACGACGTATTTGCTCGATTGGGAGCGAGTGCGGGCGGTCGATCTTATTTAGCACCAGAATCACTGGACGTCCACTGCGGCCATTGGGCGCCGTGCTGTTCTCCCCGCCAAAGCCGAGGCGCTGCAGCTCTTCGCAGACTTGGCGATCTTGCGCGGTGAAGTCTTCTGCACAGTCAAAGACTAGCAGGACCAGATCAGCACTCTCCGCGGCAGCGCGGCTACGCTGAATACCAATCTGCTCCACAGGGTCGTCCGTGGGGGTGATCCCAGCAGTATCGATCAGGTGTAGGGGGATGCCGCGGAGATTGGCCACCTCCTCGACAGTATCGCGTGTTGTGCCAGCGATTGGCGTAACAATAGCACGCTCGCTACGTAAGAGGGCATTCAGGAGACTGGATTTGCCAACGTTCGGGCGGCCAATGATGACAGTGCGTAGACCATGCCGATAGAGGCGTCCCGCCTCCGCTCCCTGCAGCAGCTCATCGACCATGCTCTGAGCCGCCAGAATCTGGGGACGCAATTCTTCAGCCTGGGGAGTGGGGATATCGTCTTCAGGGAAATCAATGCTCGCTTCGATGCGCGCCAGCACGCCTAGCACAGCCTGCCGGGCCTCGCGTAAGCGGGCTGACATGCGCCCCTGGAGCTGCTGCATGGCCAGCCGTAGCCCCGCCTCCGTACGAGCGCTGATGATATCCATCACCGCCTCAGCCTGAGCCAGATCAAGCCGCCCGTTGAGAAAGGCTCGCAAGGTAAACTCTCCGGGCTGAGCGAGTCGCGCCCCGTGTTCCAGGACAAGACGCAGAATCCGCTGCAAAACCAATGGCCCACCGTGCCCGTGGATCTCAACAACATCTTCACGGGTATAGGTGTGGGGCCGCCGCATGAAGGCTACCAATACTTCGTCAATCACCTCGCCGTTACGCGGGTCGACGATTCTCCCGTAGGTGAGCTGGTGCGAGGGCGGGAGCGTCTGCTCCCCCCGAGGACGGCGGAAGAGCGGGAGCACAATGGAGAAAGCTGCCTCCCCACTCACGCGCACAATGCCAATGCCACCCACACCGGGAGGGGTAGCAATCGCGGCTATGGTGTCAGTTTGCATGGCTCCTCGCATAGTCCGCATTATTATAGTGCGCTCCTCCTTCGCATGCAAGAGGCCCCTTTAGCTAGCCGAGAGCAGACGTTCAGGGTGCGTATAGACGTTCATCGAATGCCCCCGTAGGAAACCGATCAACGTGATGCCGGCTTGCTCTGCCAGCTCCACAGCAAGGCTCGATGGCGCAGAGATCGCTGCCACACAAGGAATACGGGCATAGAGGGCTTTCTGGATAATTTCGAAGGAGGTACGCCCACTGACCATCAAAATGTGCTCACGATAGGGAAAGCTGTTCTGAAGCAGGCCAAAGCCGACCAGTTTATCTACAGCATTGTGTCGCCCCACATCCTCACGCAGCAGCAAGAGATCGCCCTCTCGTGAGAAGAGCGCCGCCGCATGTAGCCCACCAGTATGCGAGAAAAGCGCCTGAGCGGCTCGCAAGCGTTCAGGTAGAGTATAGAGAACGCTAGCCCGAATGCGTAGTCCATCGGGCTCCAGCGGAGCGATGGAAGTGAGCAGATCAGCAATGCTATTTTTACCGCAAAGTCCGCAGCTGGAAGAGACCGCAAAATGACGCTCAAAGGTAGCCTGACAGGCGGCAGTAGCTTGCTCTACCGGCGAGCCTTCAGCGCGCCGGGTGACCTCAATGACATTCGGAAGTGGAAGACCATCGGCGTCGACGGCCTCCGTCACCTGGAGCACCTCTTGAGGCGAGCGCAGAAGGCCTTCATTGAAAAGGAAACCCACAGCCAGCTCACGATCGTGTCCAGGGGTCCGCATAATCACAGCCAGACTGCGCTGGTTAAGCCGCACCTCTAGAGGCTCTTCGACAGCTAGCGCTTCCTCTCGCTGCTGAGGTTGTTCTTCCTCCCAGTGCAGTACGCGCGCACTCATCACGCGTAGAGGATCAATGGCCGAGCGCCAGAAATGCGTAGTAGTCATGGTGCTATTCTCCTTCGTCCTTCATTGCACCCTCTCATCAGGCAAGCTGACTGACCTCCAATGGCCAGCAGCTAAACTCTGCTTCTGACCCGATGTCCCTAGACATTGACTCCACGCCCAGCTCAGCGCCAACTAGTGGTCACTTTCTAGCCCTGGTGGTTGCAGACAGAGCGTTCCTCTCCCCCGCCAGCTAAGTGGCCCCCGCCTATTGCACTACACCACGCCTGCTGGCTTCGACTGGCCCTCAGTTCTCATTGACGCCCCACATCTGACCATGCTAGGATTTAAGGAAAGCTGCTCCCTGAATCCCTCATCCCTTAGCGCCAACGAGGCTGTCAGGCTGTTCCTGGCGCTGGAAGAACAGCCTACATCGACCAGCATGCGGGGGTTTCAGCAATGCACCATTATGTTCAATTGTCAAACGAGCTTCTGCGCAAGCGCGGCTACCGTCTGACGCCACAGCGCTCTATGATCTTAAATGTCATTCACGAGGCCGATGCCCACCTGAGCATCGAGCAGATCACTGAGCGCGTCCAGCAGCAAAATCCCTCAGTCAGTCTCTCGACCATCTACCGTACCCTTGAGCTTCTCAAGGAGCTGGGGCTAGTGCGCGAGAATCGCCTCCCGGGCGAGCCACCGCGCTATGAATGCGCCCCAGGCAAGGCCCACCACCATTTGATCTGCCGCGGCTGCCGGGTCATTATCCATCTCGATGAGAACCTCCTCGGCAACCTGCATGAAGATCTCCAACGGCAGTACAGCTTTCACGGTCTAACACTCGATCTGGTGGCTAGCGGTTACTGCAATACCTGCTGGCAGAAAAGACAATCTCTTGCCTCCACAGGCGAGGTTCCTAGAGAGGCCGGGAGCGACAGCCAAGACGAGAGCGGAGAGCAGCGGTTAGGATTGGAGTGAGCCAGTGCCAGACCTTCAACAAGGCCCCACTCTTCGGGACTCTCCCTTACTATGCGCCTGAGTGAGTGGTCAGCGTCGCCTCCCCCGGCTGCCACAGCCTCACTCATACCTCGC
>NZ_JADGHT010000418.1 GCF_019683755.1 Thermogemmatispora sp.
GCGATTACGCTTGGTCTGGAGCGAGGCCAGCCCAGCCAGGCTGGCCTCGCTGGCATCAAGGGGAAGGCAAGAGAGCAAGCCTCCTGCCGTCCATTACCTTGCCTGGTTTGCTAGCCTCTGAAGCCAGGAGCGTTTATAATGAAAGCTATGACGAACAAGGCCCGGCAATTTTCCAGCGAGTTTGATCGAATTGCGCAGGAAGTGCTTCAACTGCTGCAACAGGTTCCAGCAGCGCTCCTTGACCATCCTTTCCCGACACCCGAGAGCTATTCCCTCTTCATGCTGGCCACCTACTTCGTTGAAGTCGGGGAGTTCTGGATTGTTGGTCAAATCGGCAAAAGGCCATATCCTTCCCCGAGCCTGGCCGAATTTTGCGCCGCGGGAACCCTACCAGCGTTGATTGCCCGCTATCAGCGTTGGCTCAAAGAAGTTCATGACATTCTCGACAGGCTTCCTGACGAGGCGCTTGATGAGCCGCTGCCTTTTGCTCTCGCACCGGGGGGACTAGCACAGGTTGCCTCAATGACAACACAAACCTGTTTGCAGCAAGCGCTGCACCACTGCGAACTGATCCTGGAACACATGCGCTCGCTGGCTCGCTCCCTGCTCAGCAGCGCTGAGGGACAACTACCTGCCAATGTCTCGGGAACGCCAGCGACGACCGAGGAGCGACAGGATCAGGATGGACAAACCTGAACCTGGACAGCGAGTCAGCCCATCAGGCCTGCTGCTAGCCAGTTTGCTCCTCCTTCCTGTGCTCTAACACCGCCTGCTTGCTATGGGCCGACAATAACCCTATCATCCAAGCTGCCAGGCAAGCATAGGCCTGCGCCAGCCAGCAGCGGTCTTGAAGACGCCCTTTGGCGTAGAGGGCTATGCTATTACCGCCCTCAATGGCCGGGCAAGCCGTGTCAGAGCTGCTTCACTTCGGCGCAGCGCCCGGGGCGTGGGAAGAGTTTGCCGGGATTAAAAAGCTGCTCTGGGTTCCAGGCCTCACGAACCCTTTGCATCACACGTAGATCTGCTGCACTGAAAATAAGGGCCATCTCCTCTTGCTTCTCTATCCCCACACCATGCTCGCCGGTGATAGAGCCACCAGCCTCCGCGCAGACCGCCAGGATCTCATGCCCGGCCTGACGTACTCGCTCGACCTCGCCGGGCACCTGGGAATCAAAGAGGATCAGCGGATGGAGATTCCCATCGCCTGCATGGAAGACATTACCGACGCGCAAGCCATAGTGAGCGCAGATCTCACTCACGCGGCGTAGTACATACGGCAGTTTCGTGCGAGGAACGACGCCATCTTGCACATAGAACTCGGGGCTAATGCGACCCACGGCCCCGAAAGCATTCTTGCGGCCTGCCCACAACAACTGGCGTTCCGTCTCATTCGCAGCAATGCGTACCGAGCGAGCATGATTGCGCTGGCAGATAGCGACAATACGCTCTGTCTGGTCCTCGACCTCCTCACGCAGTCCCTCGGCCTCCAATAATAAGACCGCGGCGGCATCGAGTGGGTAGCCAGCATGCATATCCGCCTCTACGGCCTGCAGAATCATCTGATCCATCATCTCAATGGCGGCGGGGATCATGCCACTGGCGATGATCTCAGAAACTGTATTGGAGGCATCATCCATACTGTTGAAGACCGCCAACATGGTCTTTACTTGCTCTGGCAGATGGACAATGCGTGTAACGATCTTCGTCACCACGCAGAGCGTCCCCTCAGAACCGGTGATCAGGCCTGTCAAATCGTAACCTGGTCGATCGGGCGCCCAGCCACCTACCTCAACAATTTCGCCATCGGCAGTCACAACCTCAAGGCCCAGCACATGATTTGTAGTTACCCCATAGAGCAGCGTATGAGGACCTCCTGCATTCTCCCCCACATTTCCGCCGATCGTACAAGAACGCTGGCTACTCGGGTCGGGCACGTAGTAGAAGCCGTGCGGATTGAGCGCATTACTCAGATGAAGATTGACCAGACCCGGCTGTACCACAGCGCGCATGTTTTCATAGTCAATCTCCAGAATGCGATTCATCCGGGCAAAGGCAATTACAATGCCCCCATAGATGGGGATTGCTCCCCCGCTCAAGCCTGTACCAGCGCCGCGAGGTACCACCGGAACACGGTGGCGTGCCGCAATCTTGACAATACCTGCGACCTCATCAGTTGATGAAGGGAGCACTACAATATCTGGCCGGCTCCGATCGATCGAGGCATCGTACTCATAGAGCATCAAGTCGTAAGGATCGTGGAGTACATAGCGCTCGCCCAGTAAAGTGCTCAGCTCGCGCACCACTTGAGCCTTACGCTCCTCAGAGAGACGCTCGAAAGGAGGGGCCGCTGATCCCCTAGTGCTGGTCATTGGCAACTCTGTAATGCTCATAAGCCTGGCCCTTCTTCCAGAGGCGCTGCGGCATTGCTGTGCCTCTACTTGCTTCTCTATCGCTCAAGCTCCCTGCTTGCTCCGGCCTCCAGCGGAACCGAAGGAAGGAAGGAAAAGCAGCCTGTATCGGCATCCAAGTCCTTCCAAGAGAATGATATCACCTTGGCAGGTAATCTGGAAAGGAGGCTCAGCGAGCAGCAGCTTCCTCAAAAAGCCGGAGGCGGTCAGCCGGCTCACTGTCTTAGATAAACAGCCTCCTTTCTCATATTCATCTCCATCTGCTGGGTCGACGGAGGCCTGAAAGGAAGACCAGGCCTCTAACCCTCTCGAGGAGTGGAGCGAAAGAGACGCCAGCACCAGAGGAGACTACCGCCAAGAGCGACTAGCAGACCACCGAAGACCACCGGGCGCAGCCAACTGGACCCATCCAGAGAGCCTTCTGCAGAAGTCGACTCACTCGGCACAGCAGGAGGAGAGAGCGAGCGATCAGCCTCTCGCGGCTGGGCAGCCGTTGTCGGTGCGGGCGAAGGGGACGGCAAACGCAAATTGGTCCAGCTTGGCTGAGTGCCAGCAATTGCTGGCCTGGGGGTAGCAGCTCGCGCAGCTGAGGTCGTCTGTCCGCCATTAGTTGGTCTACCTATGCCAGTGGGGGCAGCCGTTGGTGGGAGTGCCTTTGACGTTGGTTGCGGGGTGGGCTGGACTGATGGAGAGTTGCTGCAACCTGGGGTAGGGGAAGTCGTCGTGTGCCAGATCTGGGAGCCATCACTGATCCGTGCAAATGACTCGTCACTGTTTAATTGCGGTACATTCACCTCATCAATGACGGTGGAACCATCAATGAGTAAACGGAGAACAAAAGGAGCAGAAGGGAAAAAGGACTGAGAGTCTGGGAAGACCACCAGAAAGCCATGTGGAGGTAGAGCCGAAGCCAACGGTAGTAAGAACGGAGACGATTGAGGGCCGGTGTCAAGAGATGCATGGACTGTAAATAGATCAACAGGCTGATCTAGAGGATTATAGAGTTCAATCCAGGCGTCATGGCTCAGGATAGCTGTGCCGGCAGAAGCACAGTTCCACGGGCTGGCAGGTCGAGTAAGAATCTCGTTCAGTAGAATGGCGTAGGGGTGAGATGGAGGGGGAAGAGCACCCGGTACCGCGGGGGGAGTAATC
>NZ_JADGHT010000419.1 GCF_019683755.1 Thermogemmatispora sp.
CTATTATCATGAATATATGGATTATCCTCTGAAGAGAGGATATTCCACTAGTTATGATAACTTGTCCGAGAACTGGTCAGCGTACCCAGGGCAACGATCGGACCTTTGGGAGCGTCCAGGCTGGGTTGAGGGCCGTTTTCGAGACTGATGGCAAGGCTATCGTAGCCAGCCAGGGAGCCTTGAAAGTTGAGGGTGGCCACGCCATTTTCAAGCGTCAGTAAACCAATACTTGTCGGTTGCTGGTGACGCAGGAGCCAGCCCTGATAAACATGGGTACCCTCTAAGCGAGGGAGACCATAGACGACGACCACAGTAACTTGTTGACGAGGAAAGTACATGATCTCGCCGTGGGCCGAGCTGGCCAGAGCAGTGCCATAGAGCGAGGAGACAATAGGAGCCTCCGGGCTGCTTAGCTGGGCAACCTGTTGCTGTAGATGGCTAAGCTGCTGCTGCAGAGAGACATTCCAGGCAACACTCGCGCCCAGGAGGGCAAACAGCAAGATGGCAGCCGTGGCCAAAGCAGCCCAGCGCCAGCGCCAACTGATGGCCCGTTGAGAGCGATCCGTTGGCTTGGAAGGCAGGGCTGTCTGTAGCTGACTTGAGCGCAGCTGTTGGGTTTGCTCCTCAATGCGCGCGAGAATCCGTTCCTTCACACGTGGTGAGGGTTCAACCGGGGGAACGGTAAGAGGGAACAATTCGACGACGCTACGTAGCTGCTGCACTGCCCGGGCACATTTCGGGCACTGAGCAAGATGCTCATCGGCGGCACGTCGTTCCTCTTCTGTTAATGCATCAAGGGCATAGGCACCGGAAAGCTCTTCGAATTCCTGGCAATTCATAAGGGGCTCCGTCTCCATTGCTCTCTCTTCCCAGGGCGACCCGCTTCATTTATTGTAACGCTCCCTGTCAGCGTGCCAAGCCGGGGCGAGCTGGCTCCTGTACGCTCTACCTTTTTTGCTTTTTCTACATGATAAAGATCCGACACTGGATGATCGCCTTGCTCTCTCCTTCCTCATCAAGACAGGCAGGAAAGCAGCAGACAGCGTTGGTCTACCAGCAGCTAAGCACTGAGTAGAGCGAGTGCCCGCCGTCGAACTGCGCCCATCAGTCAGGCCATCGAGCAGATGAGATCTGACAAGCTCCATCCTGGGGGCAGCGCCTTAGCTTTCGACGCTACCGAGTCGTTCGAGGATGCTGCGCAGACGCATCAGACCCAGGCGCATCCGGGCTTTGACAGTTCCCAAGGGAAGGCCATAGGCGCGGGCAATCTCGGAGTGGGTCCAGCCCTGGAAATAGGCTAGCTCGATGACCAAGCGCTGCTCGCTGGAGAGCAACATCAGCGCTCTGCGTAACTGTGCTCCCTGGACAGAGCGCCAGACCGCATCCCAGGCATCGGCAGATACCATCTCTTCGCTGGTGGCAGCGTCTTCTAGAGGCATCCCGCGCAGCTCGGCATGAGTGCGCAGGCGACGCAGGTAATCGATTGCCCGATGGCGCATGATCGAGATCAGCCAGTTCTGGACCGAGCCCATGCGCGAGGAATAGCTGCCGGCGTTTTGCCAGACAGCGAGAAAGGCCTCTTGCAACAAGTCCTCGGCAATCTGATGATCCTTGACCATGCGATAGGTTACAGAATAGAGCAGGCGATGGTAACGCTCATAGAGCATTTCCAGCGCCCAGACAACACCGAGCGAAATCGCCCGCACGAGCGTTTCGTCGCTCAACTCTTCAATAGGGATGTGCGGGGGCGCCGCCCTGTGTCCAGAGCTGGAAGCTTTTCCCCCCGAGCCTTGCCCCTCCTTCTTCCCCGATGCACTCATTGCACTCCACGGTCCTCGTCGCAAGCAAAAAGATCCAGACAGAGGCCACTACAGTGGCCATTATAGGCCTGACACCAAGTGAAGCCGCGTCACCAGCCACGCTCACGCTTGCTATCACAGGCTCTCTCTAGGGATGGATACGCAAAAGATGGCCCTTTGGATCTCTGGCTTGCCGACCGCGGCAGCAAGCCAAAGGGCAGTTGGAAGTCACTCAGTCGCATCGTGGCCGGCCAGGCCAGGCAAGAAGGTATGGAGTAATCCGCCAAGCCCACAATCACGTACCCCCTTTGCAGAAAGGAGGTTTGGCCTTATGAGACAGTTTGACCTTGCTCGTAGTTTTGCTCTCGTGGTGGGAATCGTTTTCTTGCTCGTGGGTATTCTGGGCTTTATCCTCAATCCGACCGATGGGGCCCTCTTAGGCATCTTCGCTGTCAACATCGAGCACAATCTGATTCATCTGCTGGTGGGGGTTCTCGGCATCGCAGCGGCCTTCACGGGATGGTCCCGCCTGTATGCTCAGGCCCTAGGGATTGTTTACCTGCTGGTAGGGATTCTGGGATTCATTCCAGGCCTGGCTCCCGACGGGATGCTGCTCGGCCTTGTTCACATTAACCTGGCCGATAATCTGCTGCATCTGATTGTCGGCGCCGCTGCTGCCCTGGTTGGCTTCCTGCCAATTGGTCGCCAGGCCGTCTCAGGCGAGGGTTACGGTAGAGTACGTTAAGCGGCCGCTCCCTCGCTCAGGGAGAAGCCCACTCCTCTTCTACCACCTGTGCAGGCTACGGCTTGCTTCCCTCCATGAAATGGCGAGGCCATAGACGGGCCGGCGAAGACTCGCCAGGCTCGTCTATGGCCTCTTGTCATTGAGAGAGGCCCTGAGGGAGCCTCCATCCTAGTGGCCGCCTCGTCGTTGTCTGCGAGGAGTCGGCAGCCGCTCAGCTTCCGGTCGCGCGAGCAGTGAAGGTGACACTGAGCGTCACCTGATTCTCAGAAATGGCAATGTTGGCGAGATTCGGCGGCTGAATGTCGAAGTCGGTCATATAGATCGTCGTGGTCGCTGTGCCAGTGATGGTATCGCCACTGAGCTTCCCCTGAACATCGAATTCAGCACGGTTGGTCTTGCCATGCATGGTCAAGTTGCCGATCAGCTTGAAATGGACGTTCTGCCCATCGCTGTAGCTGGCAGGCAACCCTTCGGTGAGTACGGAGACAAAGGTCGCGTAGGGATATTGATCGGTCTGGAGAGCATTGCGCTGCACATAGTTGTCGCGTCGCGGCGAATCGGTCTGCAAAGTGCGTAGATCAACGGTGATCTTCATGTTGGCGATCAGAGGCGAGGGATCAGTACGCACTCCAAAGCTGCCCTGAACCGCATGGGTCGTACCAACGACCTTGTTATGCGGCTTATTCTCAATGATAAGGTTTTCGTAGACGCTATAGCTGACTGTGGTCTGGTCTGGCACAATCTGGAAAGTGCGTAATCCCGCAATCGTGGTCGGCGTCCCGGTAACACTGATCGGGCCTGCCGCCTGATGCGGCTGATTGACGCTGCTGGCAAAGTGTTGGGCATAGACCAGGAAGCCGCCGATGAGGGCAGCGACGATGACCACTACAACGACAACCGCAACGATGATGCTCTTCCTTTTCATAGTTCCTCCCTGTAAAAGCACTATGCCGTCACTCCAATTGACCCACTCTTTTATCTTTTACGCTGAGCTGTTGCGCCGTTTACGGG
>NZ_JADGHT010000420.1 GCF_019683755.1 Thermogemmatispora sp.
AACCGCTGGGCCGTACTCCGACATGAGGTAGAGGTGGGAGAGGATATGCGGGAGGAGCACACCCTGGCCGGCTGGGAGCAGCGGGATACGGAAGAGGAGCTTATCGCCACTCAGACGCCCACTGAGGAGCGCTGCGATGAGCCGCGCCATGTTGATATTGTGGTGGCTGGCGTGGGCGGCGGAGGGACAAATGCGGTGAATCGCATGATTGATATGAACGTCAGGGGCGTGCGCTTCATCGCCATGAATACGGATGCACAGGTGCTGGAGCTCTCACAGGCCCCGCTGCGGATTAGCTTAGGCTACCATTATACCAAGGGCTTGGGAGCGGGCGGTAACGCGGCTGTGGGAATGCGCGCAGCAACGGAGAGCGCTGCGGAGATTCGCGCCGCGCTCAAGGATGCCGATTTAGTCTTTATTGCTGCCGGCCTAGGAGGTGGTACCGGTACAGGAGCCGCACCAGTGGTGGCCTCGATTGCCCGCAAGTTGGGAGCCTTGACGATTGGTATTGTGACACTCCCTTTCAGCTTTGAAGGCGCGCGGCGTCGCCGCGTGGCTCAGGAGGGCCTGGCCGAGCTGAGCAAGGAGGTCGACGCTCTGATCACTGTTCCTAACGACCGCTTGCTGATGTCGAGTACACGAGACCGCAGCCTGGCGGAAGCCTTTAAGGTCGCTGATGATGTACTGCGCCAGGGGGTGCAGGGGATCGCTGAGGTCATTAATGTACCCGGGTTGGTCAACGTTGATTTTGCCGATGTGCGCAATGTGCTGCGCGGTGCTGGCAGCGCTTTGATGAGCATCGGCGAGGGGAAAGGCCGCAATCGCGCTCAGCAGGCTGCCCAGGAGGCAATTGCCGGCGGATTCCTAAATGTGACTATCAAGGGGGCTCATCGAGTATTGTTCAATATTAGCGGCGGAGAGGATCTGACGCTCTTTGAAGTGAATGAGGTAGCAGAATGCATTCGGAGCGTCGTCGACGAGGCCGCGGATATCACATTTGGGGCAGTCATCGATCCAACGCTGCAGGATACCCTGCGTGTAACCCTAATCGCCGCAGGGATGGAGGAGCCTTTGAGGGCCCAAACACCGGCGCTAATCTCAGGGGTACCACATCCAGCCCAGCTTCAGGCTCCGGCCCAGGCTAGCCAGGCAGCCAACGGCGCAGGCACGCCAGAACCGGTACGGGCGGCTCATCAGATGGTACCTATGCCACCTTTGACGCCACGCCCTTCACTCTCTCAGGGAGCACCAGCCGCTCCAGCAGCGCCTCCGTCGTCCCTGCGTCCACCCGCGCTGCCACGCCCACAGCGTAGCCTGGAAGATCTGCGCGGCTTACGCAGCTTGGCGCGCCGCTATCAGGAACGGCTTGAGCAGGAGAAGGAGATTAGTGCACCTCCTTTTTTGCGTCGTCGCTAGAGAGAGGAGGATGGAGCGATCACCAGCAGGATGAACAGTCTGCCTGTCTTGTCTTGTCTTGTCTTGTGAGCAGCGCCATGCCTATGGCGGCAGCGAGGGCGAGCGAAAAGATAGTTGTCTTTGATCAGTAAGTAGGTATCCGTCTAAGGAAGCCAGCCGGTGGGAGCAGGTCAATCCAAGCTCATCCATTCTACTAGCCGTCTACCTCCCGCAAACAATGCGCTCTGATGCAGATCATCCAAGGGGAGCTGACCACAACCAACGTGGCCAGTCTCCCCGCCTCGCTGTTCAGCCTCCTCGCTGGACAGCTTTTCCTTCCCCACAGCTTTCCCGCCGTAGGGCTTTCATTCACTTCATTGTCGAGCGGTAGTAGCCATCACTAGCCACTTCACGTCCGACTCAATCCAGCACGCAAGAGCAGTGGACCAGGTAGTGATTGATAGGCGCTTGCCAGAGATTCAGCCACTGCATCTCTTGGGCGCTCAGTCAGGTAAGGTAGCCATTAGCTGCTCTCGACATCGGCATTGCCCTCCTCCGACGCCTCAGCCGGGGTGGTAGGGGAGTTAGCGGCTCCAGCAGCACGCCCCCGCTCGCCCCCCTTCTTGCCAATGCGCGAATAGAAAGCCGAGCCTTGCTGACGTTTTGTCGACTCGCCGCCCTTCTTACCGATCTCAGAATAGAACTGCGGGCCGTGTTTCTGCTTGACTGCTTCGCCTCCCTTCTTGCCAATTCTGGCATAGAACTCAGTGCCATACTTCTCACGCACAGCCTGACCGCCATGCTTGGCCTTCTGCGATCCGGGTTCCGGTCCGCGCTTATTGTTCGCCATAGAAAGTCCCGCCTCTCTTTCACTCAAACTCCACGTTTACCCAACAACGCGGCGAGACAGTCTCTGCTCCCAGCTAGAGAGAGACAGAAATCTCGCAGCCTTCTAGCTAGCGCAAGGGATGCTTGCGAGCCTGAGCCACGCGGTTGGCGATCAGAGCCGCGGTAATGCCTGCGCCAACACCGTTATCGATATTGACGACGGCAAGGCCGGGCGCACACGTCTGCAGCATTGACAGGAGGGCGGCCAAGCCCTTGCCACCCAGGCCATAGCCAACCGAAGTGGGCAAGCCAATGACAGGGACAGGAACCAGTCCTGCCACGACCGAAGGGAGCGCCCCATCCATGCCAGCGGCCACCACGATCGCATCTACGTCGTTCGAGAGCAGGTCACGCAAAGGACCAATCAGACGGTGTAGCCCTGCCACCCCCACGTCATAGATACAGGTCACGCGGCAGCCCATTTCCTCGGCAATGAGGGCCGCCTCCTCCGCTACAGGGACATCGGAAGTGCCCGCCGTGATGATACCGACGTGCCCCCCGGTGTCGGGACGCACAAAATCGGGCCTGGAGATGACCATCGCTCTGGCGGCTTCGCGCAGACGAATGGTATAGTCATGAAAGACGTCCAGGAGTGCTTCCTTTGTCTCTGAGCGCATGCGGCTGATGATCGCTCGCCCTGAGCCAGCCAGTAACGCCTGAGCCATCGCGATCACTTGCGCCGTCTCCTTGGTCTCAGCCAGGACGACCTCCGGCGCTCCCTTCCTACGCTCGCGACCAGGATCAGGGCGAATCGTTATCGCCCCCCGCTCCTCATGGGACGATGATGACTGTGATAGTTGCACCACCCCGCTCGTGCACGCTTCCAATCCTTTGCTCAGTTGCTCTAACTCTGCGAACAGCTCCCACTGTTCGTCAGCCTGATGGCTCATAAAAATGTACACTCCTGATCGAGCAAAATAATTGTCTTCCTATTCAGGAATTCTCCAACGCCCAACAGTGTAACATATCTCAATAGAAAGAACAAGGCAATGATGCCAGGTCAAGATCACGAGGACCTTGAGGACCTCGGCGGACAAGCATGCTTAGGAGAAGCATCCCCACCCCTCACCACTTGTCCGGCCAGCCGCCAGCCAGGAACCAAACGGGCAGGCCCGTCGCTGCTAAGCTCAACAGCCAACCAGTTTTCCAGAAGATTGGCCTTCCCGCTCCCACTTTCTTCTCTCCTTTCTTCCAAGCATTCCCTTGCTTCAGCGCCTGCCGGCTTAGCCGGCCTAGCGTAAGCTCTCCTAATACTACCTGTCTATGAT
>NZ_JADGHT010000421.1 GCF_019683755.1 Thermogemmatispora sp.
CCACAGCTCCTCGCGGACCCGCAGCCCCAGCAAGCAGTAGCGCAGGGCCTCGTGGATACGGCCTTGCAAGCGGTAGACATGCCCAATGCTATTGAGCAGATTGGCATACCAGGCCAGGCTGCCCCGCTGCTGATGGTACGTCAAGGAGGCAAAGTAGTAGTGGAGAGCTTCATCCCACTGACCGAGACGGCGGTAGATATAGCCAAGCTGGCCCTGGAGCGTGCTGGCCCGTTCCTCATTCCCTCGGCGCTGAGCCACTGCCAGGCACTGTTCATAGGCCTGAATAGCCTCCCGGAAGCGATACTGTTGCAAGGCACAGCGGGCCTGCTCATAGAGCAGCTCCCCTCGTTGCTCTTCCTGCCAGGCCGGGTCAGCCTCCTGCAGCAGGCGCTCCAGCAAGGCGCGCGCCTGGGCCGGCTGCTCCTCAATGCGAAGCAAGCGCGCCTCCCAAACGCGGAGCTGCCAGCGCTGCGGCGGGGTCAGCAGCGGTTCAAATTCTCGCACAGTCTCCAGCAGCGTGCGGGCAAAACCACTGCGCCAGCTCAAGAAAGCTGGTGAGAAGAGACGCTCAAACCACTTCAAGCCCTCCTCGCGATCCAGCGTCAACCGATGATAGAGCAGCTCGACACTACTCGCCTGCCACTCCTGCTCAGGGAGCGCCTGCCCGGCATGCTGCTCATAGTAAGCGATGACGGCCCGGCTCAGCTCGCGGCGGAAGCGCCGATCGGGGTCCTGGCGCTCCCAGCAATAGTGCACCACCAGCCGGCGCATCTCATCATGCAGAGCCAACTCATCCCCCTCGCCGGCAATGCGCACGAACGAGAGCCGCCGCAAAGCCGCCAGCCACTCATCAACCGAGACACGCTCGCTATCCTCCGCCAGCCTGACTTGAGTCAGCAACCAGGAGAGCAGAGGAGCCGACAAACGATGGTAGACATGAGCCAGGACCAGAATCAGCCAATTGAGCGGGCGCTCCAGATCGTTAATACGCACGACGAGCTGTTCCTCAAAGCGTCCCGAGGGGAAGGCTACCAATTCAGGCAGCGTGATCAGGCCCCTTGCCAGCAGATCGCAGGCCAGACCAACCAAAATAGGACGACCTGCCGTCAATTCATAGAGGCGTTCAACGGAACGGGTCTGGCTCTCCGCCGTCTGAGCGGGGTTTTCTCCCGAGCCGCCAAGGCCAGTCATCCCAGCAGCCTTAGTCTCCGCATCGAGCAGACCAGCCAGCTCGCGCAGGAGATAGAGACGCACCTCAGCGGCAGAAAAGGGGGGGAGTTCCAGGTCCAGCACTTCCCTTTCACGCCCGCGCCAGGTTGGATGCTGCCAATCCAGGGGATTGCGTCCAGCTAAAAGAACCTTCACATGAGGCAGGCCATAACGCTCGGGGAAGAGCTGACCTAGACCCAAAACTGCCACCTGGGGATTACGCTCGACCAGCTCAAAGGTATCGAAAACAAGCAACAGTTGTGGCACACCTGGCGGCAAGAGTGGCAATAACTCCTCCACATCGCGCGCCAAGGCCTCTGACAGGCTATCACGAATGCGGATATCAGCCACATCTTTCTCTGGGTAGAGGCTGCTGAGATAGCCCTGTGCCGCGAAAGTCTCTAACGTCTGGGCGAAAGTCCGCGCCTGCCAGTGCGGATAAGCGGCCTGCAGGCGCTCAACCACGCGCCGTGCAACCACCAGGCGATCCCGATCGGCGACGCGGAAGAAATCCACCTGAACGACCGCCAGATGAGGAAAGCGCTGCTGCGCTAACGCGACACAGGCCTGCAAGAGCCAGCTCTTGCCAATCCCCCCCCGGCGGGCGGGGTCCGGCTCAGCGTCGTGGATAGAGAGAATCCAGGGAGCATCAGACTGAACATTCGTTAGCCAATCCAGAAAGAGAGACAGCTCATAATCTCGCCCGAGAAAGGTCTCGGGCACCCCGTGGCGTTCCATAGCACGCTTCCCTTCCCGTCGTCTAGTGTTCAAGTGCCTGCAGTCCTGTAAGCAAGCGCTCAGCCTGCTCTCCCAGGGCTTCCTGCAGTTCCTGGTCTTGACGGACCTCTTCAACAAACTGCACGCGAGCCTCAGCAGCCTCCCAGGGCAGAGCTGCCAGGAGCTCCTGAATGTCCTGCGCCAACGTCGCAGGCTCCAGACTGAAAGCACTATGATAGAGCCATTCGCGCAAATAGCGGATACGATCGGAGCCACTGACACGCCCGGCCAAGCGCTGATTGAAGGTAGCGAGCCAGCGATGGAGCGCGACGAATAGCTCTGGCTGCTCGCTGCGTAAGATCAGCAGGAAGAGCTGGCGCACCGGCTCCACGACTGCATAACCAGAGCGCTCCAGATGCCAGCGCACGACCTCTGTTTTGTCACTCAGCTCACGTGGCAGAAAGAAATAGTCCAGAGGGCTTTCACGGGTCCATCTGGGTTCGAATTTCTCAATAAGTTCTTGAAGCAGTAGGAGATTAAAGCGACGAGGGACCGAAAGAAGGCGCAGGAGGCTTTCATAGGCTGGACGCTCTTGAGGTAACAACTTCCTAAGAATCTCCTGGCGAATGACGCGCTCGGCCAAGAGCTGGAGTAACTGGAGGCGATCAGCCTGCTGGAAGGGATCAAGGCCTCCTCGAATGGCCCCAGTGAGCACCTCCATCGCCAGAGGATAGCCCCGAGTCCAGGAAAAAACCAGCTCGCGCGCCTCGGATCCCAAAGGAAGCCCCATCTTCTGAAAATAGGCCTCACAACTGGGGCGATCGAGAGGCCCCAGCTCCAGCACAGTCATCTTGCGAGCAACAGAGCGCTCGTGCTCGAAGGTCACCAGACGTGAGGCCGCCAGCACCACGAAGAGCGTATACTCCTTCAATAGCTCGCGCAGCAGGGCCTCCAGCCAGCGTAGTAGGTGTTCATTACCAGCATCCACAGCATCGACCAGCAAGACCGCTCGCCCGCGCTGAGCTAAGAGACGCAGGGCCTCCACAGAGCGCTGCAAATCGGGACCCCCGAGACCATTCTCCTCGGCCCTCCCCGGCTGGATCTGATAGCGCCGCACCTGCTCAGCGATTTGGCTAGCAAGGAGGCTTTCCTCGCGCCCGGCCTCCGTCCAAATACAGGGGACATCCGTCTCCAGGCAGCGCTGCTGAACTTGACGCAGTAGCGCCGTCTTGCCAATACCCCGCACTCCGCATAGCTCCACTACCGGCGTGCGCAGCAACCGCTGACGATCCCGCAATGTTTGCAGCGCCTCATCGATCAACTGTAATTCAGCTTCTCTGTTCACAAACAATTCGCCCGCCATGCTAAGACTCCAAGCATGATTAACCTGACGCCGGAAACGACTACTCTTCATGAAGAAGCAGACGCCGTAATGATCCTAACTGCTCCCTTAGCATAGACAGCTCGGAGGCAACCAGTTGAAAGCCCAGATCCGTTTGCTGCTGGAGAGAGCTGAGCTGCGTCAGTACATCCTGTAGCATCTCTCGGGTCTCTCGTCTTTCCCTACGCGTAGCCACATAT
>NZ_JADGHT010000422.1 GCF_019683755.1 Thermogemmatispora sp.
CTATGTACCTGAACACCGTTTACTACGGTGAGCAGGCCTATGGTGCCGAAGCGGCGGCCTTCACTTACTTCGGACTCAAGGATACGCCAACCAAAAAGGCTGCTGCTCAGCTCGACATTGCCCAATCGGCCATGCTGGCGGGCATCCCCAGCTCGCCGATTGCCCGCGATCCTTTCATCAACTGGCCGGCTGCCTTCCAGCGTGCCAAGGATGTTTTACATCAAATGCGCGTTCAGGGCTACATCACTGCCCAGCAGGAGCGGGCTGCCATTGTAGAAATGCAGCAGCCGAATTTCCTGCATCGCGGGGTCGTCAAGAATAGCCCTGATGCGCCGCATTTCATCAACTATGCGCTCAACGAGCTGGCCCAGGTCCTGCATGTAAAGGTCTCTCAGCTCGCGCGCAGTGGCCTGATCGTCCATACGACCCTTGACCTGAATCTGCAGAAGCAGGTCTTCAATATCGCCAAGCAGCAGATTCAGAAGATGGCTGCCCACCATATGAGCGATGCGGCGGTGGTGGTGATGGACCCGCATACGGGGGCCATCCGCACCCTGATTGGCAATATTCACCCGAACGACCCGAACACTGGTCAGTTCGATGTGGCTACCCAGGGCTATCGTCAGCCTGGCTCTGCCTTCAAGCCTTTCATCTATGCCACAGCCTTCGCTCAAGGAATCAGCCCCGGTATGCCGGTCTATGACGGCCCCTTGACCATTCAAATGTGTTGTGGTCTGCCGTCCTACACGCCACAGAACTATGATCGGAGCTATCACGGTCTGATCACCTATCGTTACGCTCTGCAAAACTCCTTTAATATCCCGGCTGTCAAGCTGCTGATGCAAGTCGGGGTCGATAAGTCGCTGAAGACGGCGGAGGCGCTGGGCATTACGAGCTATGTCGGTACGCCAAACTACACGATGGTGCTGGGCACACTCGGGGTCCATCTGCTGGATATGACCGCTGCCTATGCCGTCTTCGACAATGGTGGTATCCGTGTACCGCCTCATGCGGTCGATACGGTAACTGACTCGCAGGGCCGTTTGATCTATCGCTTCGTTCCCCAAGGTAAGCGAGTCATCAGCCGCCAGGTGGCCTTTGTCGTCACCGATGTGCTCAGCGATAACAATAACCGGACCTACGAGTTCGGTAAGTGCAGCGCTCTCTACCTCTATAGCAACTCGCAGCAGCAGTGTTATGCCGGCAATCCTGGCGTAGTGCGCCCTGCGGCGGCTAAGACGGGCACGTCAGAGAACTTTATGGATAACTGGACGGTGGGCTATACGCCTGACGTGGTGGTAGGGGTCTGGGTCGGTAATGATGACAACTCGCCGATGCTCAATGTGATCGGTGTCGATGGGGCCGGCCCCATCTGGCATGATACGATGCTCCTGGTGGAGAAGGGCAAGCCAGTGAAGCAGTTCCCCGGTCCGCCGCCTGGAGTGGTGAAGAAGACGGTCTCCTATCAGGGACTGACCTCGACTGATTGGTATATCGTGCACAATGGCGAGTAGGATAGAGGCGGCCGCCTCTATCCTACCTCCACACCGAGACGTTCAAGCAGCCGCCGGCTAAGCTCGGCGCGGTACTTGATGGGCATGCGTCCAACGTGCCCGTGGGAGTCCGAACCGGTACTGAGCAGAAGGTCGTGTTTCTTAACGTAGGCGAGATAGCTCTCGATGCTTTCAGGACTGTGGTAGGGGTGGTAGACCTCAATCCCATCTAATGGAACCTCGGCTCGGACCTCGTCTAGAAGGGCAGGGTCGTAATAGGTGAAGCCGCGCTCGCGTCGCCCTGGATGGGCTATTAGAGCTACTCCTCCGCTGCGGTGAACAGCCTCAACGGTCTCGGCCATTTCCGCGTGAATCGTGCGCTGACCGGCTTCGCGTAGAATCTCCAAGGCGCTTGGCCAGTCCCGCGCATAGCCATGCTCGATGAGGAGAAGGGCGTTATCGCGCGGCTGCTGCGGCTCGCCTCCGCTGGCAGCAAGCAGTTCGGCAGCCCGCGGAAAGCTGTAGCCGCGCTGCTTGAGCCTGTCATAGACTTGGTGGGTCTGTTCCTGCTGCCGGTGCTTGACGTCCGCGATCACCTGGCGCAGGGCAGTAGTTTCTGGATCGAAGCCATAGCAGAGGATGTGCGCCGAGTGGTTGCGCCAGGTGGTGCTCATTTCGACACCTACCAGCACAGGCAGCCCTTTAGCTGCTGCTTGCTCCCGCACCATGTTGATGGTGTCGACACGGTCATGATCAGTGACGGCTACCAGCGCAAAGCCTTCCTGAACCAGATAGTCGATCAGCTGATCGGCTGTCCAGCGCCCATCGCTATAGGTGGTATGCATGTGCAAGTCGATGGGCGCTTCTGGAGAAAGCTTGAGCGGTGCTGCGAATATGTCCAACAGTGAACTCCTTCTGTCGAATTTTCGTTTGGTTATTGGTTAGCGCTTTCAGCCAGCCCTGGAATAGCAGGGCTGCGCCCTTGAAGTCGCCCCGGATCAGACAGCGCCGCTCGGTTCTCTCTGGAGCTTCCTGAGACTGGCACCGCCTAAGGAGCTGGTCCGTATAGGCGCTGCATGTATCCCCAACACCTGACCTGACTCTGGCTGGGCGCTGACCTCTGGCGTTCGTTCTCGCAGCTTCCCCCCTGCTCCTAGCGGCGGAAGCAGTAGCCAACACCGCGTACTGTCTGGATCAGCTTGGGGTTGGCTGGATCTTCTTCGATCTTTTCTCGTAGCCAGCGCACATGGACATCAACAGTGCGCGTGTCACCAACGTAGTCGTATCCCCAGACGTTGTGGAGGAGTTGATCACGCGTAAGGACCGTGCCACGGTTGCGCACCATATAGACGAGGAGGTCGAACTGCTTGGGCTGCAGTTCGATCTCTTGGTCGCGGCAGAAGATGCGCCGGCCATCGAGATCGATGCGCAAGGGGCCAGCCACCAGCTCGCGCCTGGGCCGTACGGGGGCCTCATTGCTGCCCCGGGCGCTCTCTTCGTCAAAGGCGCTGCCGTACTCGACACGGCGCAGCAAGGCACGAATACGCGCCAGCAGCTCCCGTCGCCCAAAGGGCTTGGTCACGTAGTCGTCGGCCCCAACTTCAAGACCGACAACTTTGTCGATCTCGTCTCCTTTGGCGGTGAGCATAATGATGGGAATAATGGCGGTCTCCGGTTCGCGCCGTAACTGTCGGCAGACTTCCAGTCCGTCGAGGCCGGGCAACATGATGTCGAGCAGAATGACATCAGGCCGCTCGCTACGGGCCGCTTCCAGGGCGCTGTAACCATCTGCTGCCGTGATCACCTGGTAGCCTGCCTGCTCCAGGTTGTAAGCGATGGTTTCAACGAGCACTTCCTCATCGTCTACCACGAGAATCTTGCGCGCCACGGTTCTTCTCCATCCTTGTCTCTCTCTGGCTGGCTGAGTTAGGGGGGCATCATTCTGAATCACTTCATTTCATTATACTATATTTCTCATCCCTATCTGCCGACGCTCAGCCCAGGCTCCATGT
>NZ_JADGHT010000423.1 GCF_019683755.1 Thermogemmatispora sp.
CAGGATGAAGGCCCCTTTCAGAATAGACATAGCTCAGTACACACAATTACAACGGACATCCCCGCTTGAACGTTGCTCCTTTCAGGACTTCCGGTACCCATATGGTTGGCTCGCTGGAGAGAAAGACTCCCAAGCGGGGCGGTCAAGGGAGCGAGCAGCCAAAATCTTTGCCATGCCCTCTTAGCGACCGCCCCGCTCCTCCTCCAGCCTTGCGGCATGAGGCCTACTTCTCAGCGCCGTTGGCCGCTATGCGCAGACTGAGCGAGATAAGGCCTTGAAGAGAAAGGCCCGACGCTCAGCTTGCGCGGTGCTAGCGCTAGAACGAGCGGCTTGGAGAAAACGGCCTAACGGAACAACAACGTCAGGATCTCGCCGGCGCGCAGCCGTCGCCGGAGAGGAGGTGTGTCCTGCAGCGATGAGCTATCCTGACCTCCCTGCCATTCGAGCTGCTCGCGCGGTTCCTCCAGTAAGTTTGCCACAAAGGCCTGACTGGCAGCAAGACCGGGACGGAAAGTGGCCTCGACCTCATGATCGAGCGGGTTATAGACGCGTACAACCCAACCCTGATCGTCGAGCGAGCGCTTGATGGCGCTCACAACCAGCTCGGGAGGCGAGACCTCGACCAGCGAGGTCCAGGCTGGGAGTTGACCATCGTGCTGGCTGGTAACCAGAGCGCGAACCGGCAGATTAAGAGCCTGGGCCTCGCGCAGGACCAGACCGTCCTCAGCCTCCCAGGTGCCGCGGTGAGGCACCAGCGCATAATCGAATTCATGGCGACCGGGACATTGAGCCTCTGGTGTGTAGTACATGGGGCCGGCTGGACCCTGGCGTGTGGAGAGATCATCGCGCGAGAGCCACTCCACGCAGCGCAGCAACGTCAAGGCCAGCGCCATCTGTCCCGGGGCCACGCCCGGCCCGCCCTGCACAACCTCATATTCCGGCAGGCCGCGATTGAGCACCGCCAGGCCGATCTGACCGTCGCTGAGATCGACAAAACGCTTCTGCGGGAAAGTATTGACGGGCGCCTCGGCCCAATCGCTAAGGTTCTCCGGGCGAGGAACCGTCACGGGGCGCAGGCGAACCTCAAACGTTCCCTCAGCGGCTACCCTTTCTATTGTATAGGGGATGGGGAACAGTACCCGCAGACGATGGTCGCGCGCATTGTTCTCTACTGTCGTATGGATATCAATGCGGCGCACCCCGGGGTAGAGCGAGATCTCACTATAGATCGGGCAGTCGACAAAGCGCTCACTGCGGCTATCGCGGCTATCGCTGCAGGTGGCCGGCAGGCGCCAGACTGAACTAATACGCAGCGTCGCGCGCACCGGACCAGCGCTCAGCAGCTCGATGCGCGGCGGCTGAGCCGGCGTACTGATCAGCGTATCGCGTGCGGGCGGACAGTACGTATAGAGGTCACCGACATCGCCACCGTCGACAAAGCGATGCAGTCCGCGGAAAACTGCCCCCGTCTCCTTGTCAGTCACGGTTAGCGTGCCGAAATCGCTGTCCACCTCGACACGATAAAACTCGTTCTCAATCGACTGTGGCCCGCAGCGCAGCGTTGCATGTGCCAGCGGCGGGAGCTGGTCAGCCTGAACCGCCGGATAAAGCCAATAAGTTTTGGCGCCGTAGGGTGGCAGGTCGCTGGCCAGGAACTCGACTTTCTGCTGCATTAGCTCAAAGACCTCGAACTCCAGCGCCTTGATCTCCTCACGCTGAAGAAGCTGCAACACCTCCTGTTCGCTGGCTAGCAAGCGCTCGCGGTCGCCCTTGAGCAGATTAGAAGGAGCAAGCGCGATCTCGATGCGGCGCAGGTCGGGAGTGGCAGCCGGTAGGACGCGCAGATCGACGATCTCATCGGGATCGTCAGGGATACCCATCGCGATCCTGATAGTATCATGGGTCAGCGCCAGGAATTGACCGGGACGATCGAAGGTGCCCACAGCTTGCATCCGCGCCAGCGCCTGACGCTGAATGGTCTGGCTGCCGATGCGACGCCGATGCTCACCCAGCACCCGGAAAGGCAAGGCTCGCCCTTGCTCATCAACGAGCACCGCGCGCTGGAGCGACTCAGCAATGTGCACCTCGACAGAGACGGCCGCATTGCGAGGCCCAGGCCCCATATTGAAGACCACGATCGGGAAAGGCGCCCGCTCCTGCCCCGCCAGCGGCTGTGGCGGCTGGGTGCTCATCGTATCGGTGACCCGCTGCAGAGCGCGACTGACCAGCGCCTCACCGATCTGCTGGCACTGCGCGAACCGGACACTGTTCTCTCGATGGACCTGGTCGATGCTGCAGCCGCAGATGCTATCGTGCGGCTGATTCTGCAGCAGGTATTTCCAGGCCAGATTGACCAGGCCGCGCGGATAGTCATCGCCCAGCTTCCAGGCCCAGAGTGTCAGTGGCTCAACCCAGTGCTGTAGCAGGTGCTCCTGAGCGGTGTTCTGCTGCTTGATCCACATGCGCGTCGAGAGCACCGCCGGGAGCAAATGGGCATATTTGCTACTACGCAACTCGCCCTTGAGGAGGCGGAGCTGGCGCTGCTGCTGCTCAATACGCCGGCGCACCTGCTCGATGTACTGGGGGATGGTGCCAATCTGAATATGGATACCTTCATACTGATGATGATTGCTGTGACCAGAGCGCGAGACGTTCCCCAGCAGCTTATTGGCCGCCTCAATGGTTGCCGGCAGGCCCTGCTGCGGCTCCAGGTGATCGGAGCCGTTCATCAAAAGCAGCGTGTCCGTTGTGGTGGGCGTGCGATCGAGCAGCTGCGAGACCACGATCTCCAGCCGGGTGATGAAGGCATCGGGAGTCAGGGGCATCAGGCGCGCATTGCCATAGCCCTCGGGCAGGTAAATCACCAGAACCCTGGTGCCATCTGGCGCCTCCCAGTAGAATTCACTTTCTCTGACCTCATCGCCCACACCTCGCCAGAGAACCGCGCTATCAATGCCGAAACCCTGCAGAATCTGCGGCATCTGGGCAATATGACCAAAGCAGTCAGGCAGGTAGCCGACACGCATAGGTTCCCCAAATCGCGCTGCCTGCTTGAGACCCGTCTGCAAATTGCGAATCAGCGACTCACCGCTGACCAGGAATTCATCAGGCTGGAGGTACCAGGGGCCGATGAGGATGCGCCCCTCTGCAATGTATTGCTTGAGACGCTCCTCCTGCTCCGGTCGCACTTCCAGGTAGTCCTCAAGGACAATTGTTTGCCCATCAAGCATGAAGTGCTTGAATGCAGGGTCGTGTTCCATGATATTCAGCAGTTTGTCTATGGTTTGCACCAGTCGGATACGAAACTGCTGAAAGGTCAGATACCACTCGCGGTCCCAATGGGTATGTGGCACCAGAATGATGCTGAGTTGCCCACTCATACGTTTTCCCTTGTTATGTTTCCATCTTTTATCGATTTATTGCTGTACATTTATCACCTGCACCGTGTAGTGGGGAACCTGCTGGCAGACGGCGATTACCGACGCAGGTACAATAAATGT
>NZ_JADGHT010000424.1 GCF_019683755.1 Thermogemmatispora sp.
CTCCGGCCAAGGGAAGTTGCTCCCAGGTTACTCCAATACCGCCGGTTCTCTCGCTTGGAGCAATGGAAGAGGGCAGAAACAGCTCTTGCGTCTCAATAGCCGCGATCTCTTCGCTGCCAGGAGGCAAGGCCCGCAGGAGGAGACGCATACCATCGAGTACACCAGCCTCGCTCAGCGTCTGTTTCGGGTCCAAAGGACTGTGAGATCCCTCGCTAAAGAGCAGCCATTCCCGATTGGTTTGATTGACTTTCGCCTCTTCCCCCATGCCAGCAGCGGCTGACCACCCTACCTCAGCGGGTACTCTGGCAGATGAGGAGGCGCATAGCTGGCAAAAGAAGGGCAGGAGCTCAGCAATCGTGTTATCCGTAGGAAGCTCTAGATCAAGCGTCCGATCCGGCCCAACTACTGTGACCAACACCTTGTTGCGCATCGTTGCTTACTCCCTTCCATAATCACACAGGAGCATGGCCTCAATCGCTCTCACGCCGTCTCGGTCAGCCGTCTCGCTATAGAGAGCACCGGCGGCCTCCTTTAGGCATTGCTAGAGGCCGCCGCGAAGGGGACATTCTGCAAGGGAAGGCTTGCTACTGCCACTGGGCTGGTCTATTCGTAGCCGCTGAACTTCGAAGCCATGAGCTGGTCCAGATCGCTCAAAGCCTGCGAGCTGCCCTGCAATCCCTGCGTGAGCTGACGGAGATCGTTGAGGACAGCCATAATGTGTGTATTCCAGGTGCTCATGGCATTCTGGTAGGCAGTACTCCCACGGCCAAACCAGTCAGCCTCAAGATCAGCTACAGCAGCAGTGATGCGCTTGGCGGAATCTTCAAAGCTAGCCAGTTCCGTGAGAAAACGCTGAGCGGCAGCATCCATCTGGTGGGTACGACCGCCGATCAGATCACCCTGTGAGGACATCGTATACCCTCCTTATGTGTGTGTCACCAACAAACGAGCCACCAGCGAAGTTTCGGCAAAGCAAAGCAGATAGCCTGGCGAACCAGGCCTGCTTAGGTCTCGCACGCTTCACCTGCATCGCCTGCTCGCCTGTTTTCTACTACCAGGAACAAAAACTTTACCCACCCCACCGGCTTACAAAGCTTCCCCTACTCTCTATCTATTTAAGCATCCTAACTTACGAATTTAAGGAGTACTTCGCAGTATCCCTTCGGATTAAAGGATACCTATTTTCCCCTGATAATGCAATGCGACTACACGAAAATTGAATAGAGTGTCATAGCCCATGTCGCCAGTTCGGGGCATTCAGCGAGGCTCGAGGATGCCCATGCCTGATCGAAGAGATAAAGCAGGTCTCTACTCAGAGAGAGCAGCACCTCACGCACCGCCCTCCAGAGGGGAGTTTGAGTCTGTTGCAATTCATGGGGGTGAAAGAGCGTCTCCGCCTGATCAGCCACATGAGCGCGGACCCGCGGCTCCCACCAGGTCAGCATCTCAGTGAGCAGCACTGCGCCGGCGAAGCGATCGCCCTGGGGACACCACTGGCCCTGACGCGGGAGGTTGCGATGCTGATAGCCTGGCGACCCCCAGCTGACTTTCTTAGGCTGGGGCAGGCCCGGAGCGTAGAGGCCCTCCAGGTCCAGTAACTGGATGCCGCCGAGCTGAGGTGTGAGCAAGACATTGGCCCCAGCGATGTCCGCGTGAGCCAGACCGCGAATTTCGAGGTTCCACAGCACCTGCGACATGGCGAGCGCGATGTGACGTGCCTGCTCAAAGGTGTAGTCCACACTGGCCGCCTGATCTAACATCAGCCCGGCCCAGGTTCGAGCTTCTACCCAGGGCATGAGCATGGCATACTCCAACTCTGGAAAGGCCTCTACCGCCTCTGGATAGTGGGTTCGCGTGAGACAGATGCGATATCCCAGATAGAGACCTGGTAGATGAGCATGGCGCTGCAGCACTTCCGTGACACGGACCAAGTGCGGCCCACGGTAAGAGGCTTTGAAAACCTTGAGCGCACAGCGCTCCTGTGTATCCAGATTGCGTACCTGATAGACGAGCGCTTCTCCTCCCTCTAGTGCAAATACTGTTTCTTTGTCGTCTGGCATCAGAGGATGGGGCATGAATTCAAAATAGGATGATCCGATGCGCAAGAACATGCCAGGGAACGGTTGAAAGCGTGACACCGCTCAAACTCCTTCTTCTCTCGCATTGTAGGTCTGCCGCCGGGCCTGACACGGGTGACCTTTGCTGGACAGGGTGGTCTGCCATGCCTGGCGCTGCTGATGCTGTCTTCGCCCCATCACAGAATGCTTGCTAGTCGCGCCGCTCCTTTTGTGGCAGCCAATGCAGATCAAGGGCCGTCATATCATCGTTTTCAGGCAGCAGGAGTAGCTCGCGAGCCCGCGTCTGCAATTCGTCATCATTCAACTCTGTCAGCGAAGAGGCCAGAGGGAGCAAACCATCGGTATAGACAATCAGGCGCTCAATGGTTGAGAGGCCCATGCTCCAGGCATTGAGCAGTCCACGCGAGCCGCGGGCCGTTGACCAGCGCCCCTCATCATCGCTACTGCCCCCCAGTGTAAATGAGTGCTCGCCTGTCACGAAAAGACGGGCGCTGACATTGCCCATCCAGCAGAGGAAAGCCTCCATTGGGCGAGCCACCTGTAGCGGTGTCTCCCAGGACGCCAGAGCAATTCGCCCGGCCAGAAAGACAGTTTCACTGCCGTAGTCTTCGCGCAATTCTTCCAGCACCTCTCGCACCAGAGCTGGCGTATCCGGGGCCAGAGGCAGCCGTCGGAGTTCTTCTTGTGCTGCCTGAGCCCATTCGTTCATGCGTTGACGCAGACGGGCGGCGATGGCCTTGATCGACCCGGTGAGGGCTTCGCGCTCTTGTAACCAGGCTACCAGGGCGCTCCCTAGATAGTGAGCGGCAAAATCGCCGCGGTATGAGCTACCCACGCCATCACAGACGCAGAAATAGAGGGCTGAGCCATCGGTGCTGGCTACTACCTGGGCATAATCCTGGTTGACCAGCTCTTGGGTCTGGGCCTCGCGACTGCGTAGCGAAAGTAGGCGCAGGGCCACGCGGTTGTTAATGGTTCGTGAGGCAAAGTACTCTTCTGATTGGTCTGTCTGAAAGCAGAGGTTTGTTTGCTCAGACCGCTCTGTTCGCTCAGCATCCTCAGATAACATCAGTCGCTCGCTCCTTCCTCTGGTGCGGGAGAGCACTGGCTATTTGAGCTGGGTCGCTGTTGAAATGGTAAAGGCCAGACGCACGAGGTCAGTATGGACCCCGGGGAAGAAGAGGGCAGCGCCCGGCTGCAGGTTGTAGCCATAGTTATTGATATTCTGGCGATAGATTTCAGGCATCGGAGAGGAAAGCGAGAAGAGAAAGCGGGCGTAGTCATTGGTGAGCTGGCTTGCTCGGGTGACTCCACCCCACTGCCGCCAGTCTCGCACTGGGATGCGCAGCATCTTGTCGGCTACGTAAACATTCTCCACCAGTACCGGCCCATCGCGCACCGCCATCGCTTGAAT
>NZ_JADGHT010000425.1 GCF_019683755.1 Thermogemmatispora sp.
TCTTCTCACCATTCGTAGCGTTCACCTACCTGGCGATACTCTCTGCCCTGGCCACGCTCGCACTGTTGTGGTCTGCGCGCCTCTTCACCCAGGCCGAGGCCTTGCCTGGCGCTGGGGAGCGCCAGACACAAGGGCCACAGCATCCATAAGGGGGCCTCTGCCGGCACTGCGCTCTTCAGCGAGCCTGGCCCATGTCTTGACTCGCCCGGGCACCTGCTCTGCTACTCCTGGGTACCAGGGAATGACGAAGGTATCCCCCTGGCGTGGCAGTCTTCGGGGGAGTGGAAGGAAGATCTTGGGCGGGAAGGAGCGCGAAGCCATTGGTAGAGGCCAGCACCGAGACAGGCACCCAGCACAGGCCCAAGCCAATAGACCCAGTGATCTTGCCAGGCGCCAGCCAGCAGTGCTGGACCGAACGAGCGTGCAGGATTCATCGAGGCGCCGCTGATCGGCCCGCCCCAGAGTGCATCCAAGGCTACAGCAGCCCCGATCGCCAGCGCTGCGGTCTGACCGACAGCCCGGGTATCAGTGGCGACAGCCATGATAACGAACATGAGGACTGCCGAGAGCAGCACTTCCATGCCCAGAGCCTGCCAGGGACTCCCGTGGGGAAGGGTGGCACCGAGCTGGGCAGCGTTTCCTACGAGCAGACGTAAGATCGCCGCGCCCCCACTGGCGCCCGCGAGCTGGGCGCCGACATAGCAGGGAACCTCACGCCAGGGAAAATGCCGCGTGAGAGCGAAGGCCACGGTCACCGCAGGATTCAAGTGAGCGCCAGAGAGGTGCCCACAGGCAGCGATCAGGACAAAGATGACCAGACCGAAGGCGAGGGCCACTCCCAGATGTGTGAGGGCTCGCGTCTGAGCCTCGACCACGATTGAGCCGCATCCTGCCATCACCAGGATCACCGCTCCCAGCAGCTCAGCCCCCGCACGGCGGAGCAACCCTGGTCGTTCCTCCCTCTGCTCACTCATACCGCAGCCGCCCCCAGCTGTTCCTGCGCCAACCACTCCCGAATACGCTGTTCCAGGCCATCACGCACGGCCCGGAAGGCAGCAAGTTGCTCCTCCTCGCTGCCAGTCACTGCTGCAGGATCAGGAAAGCTCCAATGCAGTCGCTGCGCCCTGCCGGGGAAGACTGGACACTGCTCTGCTGCCTGGTCACAAACCGTGATCACCACATCGAATGATTGTCCACGGAACTCATCGACGGACTTGGCACGTTGGGCACTGATATCAATCCCGCGCTCGGCCATGACACGCCGCGCCAGCGGATGAACCTGCGAAGGGGCAATCCCAGCACTGGCAACCTCGAGCTGATTCCCTGCCAGGGTCCGCAGCAGTCCCTCTGCCATCTGAGACCGGGCGGAATTCGCTGTGCAGAGGACAAGTACACGCTTGCTCATTGTCGCTCCTTGCTTTCTTTTGGCCTCCGGAAACTGCAGTTTCCAAATTGCTACAAATAAGATTGAGGCAATTTCTTTTGTAGAGTATACACTCCTCGCGAGGGTAAAACAAGGGATAGGTGACAAGGAGGAAGTCCGTGCCGCTATTTAACCTTCCCTTAACAAGAGAGCTGGACCCAGGTGATCGTCTGTTCCAGAAGACTTTACCAATCCTTTCGGCAGAGTTAACTGCTGCTCCTTACAGTTGAGATGAGGCCGGTCGGGGCAAGCTCACCGCCCGACAGGAGAGGGTGTTGGTCTGGCTGTGGGCCAGAGAGGCGACACGATCATCAGGAGGAGGAGTATCAGTCATGGAAGATAGCATAGGTCTCGTCTTTCGTCTCAGACACAGCAAGATTCTACTATTGCTATTTAGCCTCTTGCTGCTCTCACCAGTACTGGGAGCATGCGGCAACTCTTCAACGGGGGTCCAAAGTTCCGGCACCTGCCCCTCAGTGAATCTGTTGACAGGAGCAGGGTCAACCTTTGATTTTCCTCTGTTCTCAAAGATGTTCACGGAGTATGCTCAAATTGGCTGCCATGTGCAAGTCAACTATCAGTCGGTTGGCAGTGGCGCTGGCAAGACCCAGTTTCTGCAACAGACCGTCGACTTCGGGGCTTCGGACGGCCCGATGACAGACGAGGAGCTGGCCAAAAGCCAAAATGGTCCCATTCTGCATATTCCCGTGACCATCGGAGCGGAGGCCATTTCCTATAACCTGACCAGCGTGCCCGGCACGCAGCATGTCCGCTTTACCGGTCCCTTGCTGGCGGACATCTATCTCGGGAAGGTCACCTCCTGGGACGACCCACGGCTCAAGCAACTCAATCCAGATGTATCGTTGCCTCATCAGGCGATTACGGTGATCCATCGCTCTGACGGAAGTGGTACGACTGCGATTTTCACAAAGTATCTTGCGACAGTCAGTGAAGCCTGGGCCAGCCAGGTGGGGGCGGGTTCCACCGTCAATTGGCCAGTGGGTGTAGGAGCCAAGGGGAATGAGGGAGTTGCAGCAGCGGTGCGTACGACCGCGGGGGCCATTGGCTATATTGAGCTGGCTTATGTCCTGAAGAACAATATGCAGTATGGCCTGGTACAAAACCGCGATGGGGCCTTCACGCAGCCCTCCCTGGAAACGGCCAAAGCTGATGCTGCCAATGCGACGAACATCCCTGCAGATCTGCGCTTCTATATTGTCAATGAACCCGGGAAGGACTCCTATCCGATTACTGGCTACTCCTGGGTCCTGGTCTATCAAAACCAACGTGATCCCAGCCGGGGAGAGGCGTTGGCTAATCTACTCTGGTGGATGGTCCATGATGGCCAGCGCTATGCTCCTGATCTGGCGTATGTCCCGCTGCCGGAAACGATCGTGCAGCGTGATGAGGCCCAGATCAAAAAGATGCGCTGCGGTGACCAGGGCTGCTATCGCGGCTAACCAGATCAATTCTGGCAGAGAGGCAAAAGGTGCCCTTTCTCATGCAGCGTCTGGGCTTTTCCTTTCCCTCCTCACCCACGGCGGCAGGAACTGGTGCTTGCTGCCTCTCTGCACTCTGCAATGCTATCAGAGCTGTTTGGAGAGAACGATGCTCCTTCACCCTTCCCGCACAGGCAGCAAATGGCAAGAGCTGCAGAGCCGCCTTCGCAAGGCGTATCATCTGAGACGCAAGTACCCAGGAGACAGCTTCTTCCGGGGAATAGTGCTCCTGGCTGGGCTGGCTGTCCTGGTCATTGTCGGAGGTCTGATCCTGGTGCTGGTCAGCAACTCCTGGCCGACGATTAGCACCTTTGGCTGGCGCTTTCTGGTAAATGAGGCCTTCGACCCTATTCATCAGAGCTATGGGGTGCGCCCCGCCATTTTCGGCACGGTGGCGACATCGACCCTGGCTCTGGCGCTGGCACTCCCGCTAGGGATCGGCGCGGCCATCTATCTGGCCGAATTCTGCCCCCGCCAGCTGCAAGTGGTATTGACTTTCCTGGTAGATAGCCTGGCTGCCATCCCGAGCGTGGTTTTGGGTCTCTGGGGCTTCCTCACCTTTGCCC
>NZ_JADGHT010000426.1 GCF_019683755.1 Thermogemmatispora sp.
AAGCGACAGATTAAAAGCGATGGCCTGTCTCAGGAGAGCAGACTGATCCCTGAGCGTAGGCAGGTCAGGGGCTTGGCCACCTGACGGATGCTTGCAGGTGCAGGGGCCTATGAGGTCCCCGGCATAGTGTTTCCTTCCCAAAGGAGATGTGGACCGGCGACAGCGGCGAGCTTTTGCTCCTCGGCAGAGCTTGCGCGGCCCACACTAGCGTTCCGGTCCACATCTTCTCCTTTCGTAGCTGCTACTGACTCAGTGTCGCAGTCTTGAAGATCAGTGGCCTCTGCCTCCGGTCAGTGGTGGGCACTGCTCCTCCTGCCCGGCCCTCTGAATGCTTTGTCTGCTCCTCTGCTTCTTCTGCCTCTGTCTCTTTTATCGAAAGCTACTCTGTTGCTAAGTTGGACTGATTCTGTTGAAAGAAGGGATGTGTTAGCAAGATGCGCGTTTCTTCCGAGGAAGAGGTGACCTTATCCCCGCCCTCTACGGCAAGAGAGGTTGCTACGGCTAGAACGACCGCTCTGCTTCAGCCCGCACTATCGCAGCGCGGGATTTTTCGTGCTTTCCGGGCTTTGCGTCATCGTAATTTTCGTCTTTTCTGGCTCGGTCAGCTTATTTCCTTGATCGGGACCTGGATGCAGACCACGGCGCAGGCCTGGCTGGTATTGGAGTTGGACCATAATGCCTGGTTGCTCGGCATCGTCGGCGCTCTCCAGTTCTTGCCGGTGCTTTTCTTCGCCCTCTTCGGTGGCATTATCGCCGACCGTTTGCCTAAAAAGCGGATTCTGGTGCTGACGCAATCGTCAGCGGCGGTACAAGCCTTCTTGCTGTGGGTGCTGGTGGCCAGTGGCGCAGTGCAGATCTGGCATGTGCTGGTTTTGGCGCTGCTGCTGGGTATTACCAATGCTCTGGATATGCCGACACGTCAGGCTTTTGTCGTGGAGATGGTGGGACGCGAGGATCTGCCCAATGCCGTGGCTTTGAATTCCTCTCTGTTTAATATGGCGCGCGTGCTTGGTCCTGGCATCGGTGGTCTATTGATTGCTCGTCTGGGGGTGGCGCCGCTCTTTCTGCTCAATGCGCTGAGCTTTGTGCCGGTGATCGTGGGAATCGCCTTGATCGATTCGAGCCGTCTCTACGCTCAGGCCCGCCTGCCACTGAGTAAGCAGGGGCAACCCAGCCCCCTGCAGAGCCTGCGCGAGGGCCTGGCCTATGTGGCGCATACGCCGTCCGTGCTTCTCGTGATCGTGGTGGTGGGTTTGGTCTCGCTCTTCGGCATCAATTTTAATGTGTCGCTGCCGCTCTTTGCTACGGATGTGCTCCACGCTGGACCGGAGGGCTTCGGCTTCATCTCTTCGGCTTTTGGTATCGGTTCGTTGCTCTCGGCATTGTGGCTGGCCTGGGCCAATAAGCGGCCTACCATCCGTAGCCTCTTGATCAGCGGCATCGCCTTTAGCATCCTGGAAGCGGCCTTCGCTCTCTCTCCTTGGTATCTGCCGTCACTAGTTCTGATCGCTCTGACAGGCTTTACTCAAATCGCTTTCTCGGCTCTAGCCAATACTACGCTGCAGGCTGTGACGCCAGATCACCTGCGCGGACGCGTGATGAGCGTCTATATGATGGTTTTTGCGGGTAGCTCTCCTATTGGCAATCTCTATACGGGCGCTTTAGCCGATCTGTTTGGGGCACCAGCAGCGGTGCTGGCTGGCGCCATCCCTAGTTTGATCGCTGCTGTGGCCGGTTGGTTCCTTCGCGAGGCTGCTGAGAAGGATTTGAGGGAGGCTCATTCTTTCTACGGCTGAGACTAGGCTCTGTCGGCTTGCCATTCTGTCGCTCGCGTTCGGTGAGCCGCCAGTAGGACTAGACGGAGCTAGCAGTCGCCCGTCGGCCTCAGTGTCGAGGTATCTCAGTTACCCACCATTTCGCGAGCACCGACCAGCGAGCACGTCTGAGATGGAATGGCTGGCCAGCAGCAGGTTTCTTCCCTCGCCTTCAAGGGCCAGCCCGGGATCGTTTAACCAGTACGGCTGTGTCGCCAGCCTGGTGCTGGTCGGCTCTGCCCGACTAGTTTTGGGTTGCTGGTTGTCGCCGCCGATTATATTCGGAGTTTCTCGCTTAAAATTGAGCTGCGCCTTTGCAGATGATGCTAGCATCACTGACAGAGATGCACGAGTTACTCTCTACCTCTGGCAGAGAGAAAGCCCTAGAGATACGCACCTGTCCTAGCCTGATGGTTGGCTAGAGCCAATGAGCAGTCTTCTTGTCAGCGGCAGCGCTTGCAGTATACTGAAAGCAGGTTCGCGCGCTCGCTCTGGTATCTGCCGTCACTGGTCTCGATTGCCTGCCTGGCTTCACTTGGATCGCTTTTCCCGCCTGAGGCCGCTATCACTCTGCACCAGGTTGTGGCGTCAGAGCACCTACACGGTGTCCAGGAGTTGATGCGTTTGGGGACCACAGCACTAGCGCTGACGGACGTTTTTCTTGAATCCGATCGCTGTCGTGGCCGGCTGACCGGCTGGTTTCTGGACAGAGCACTCGAGAAAGATTCACTTCGATGGAGTAACGAGAGATCTATGGCTGATAGTGATGGTCTGGCCTGGCGCGTCCTGCCACTCACGGTTGCAGATCAGCAGGTGCATCTGGATTACGGTCAGCGCCTGCTCGCTGCTCCTGTGCCTCCCCCACCGACCCTCTATTGGTCGCAGGCGCAGAGCAGGGGTCTGGTGCTGGGCTTCTCTCAGAAGGCTTCCCAGTTGAACGTTGAGGCTTTGCGCCGTCTGGATCTGCCGCTCTACCAGCGCCAGGCCGGCGGCACGGCGGTGCTGGTTGGCCCCGAGCTGCTAGCTTTAGACGTCTTTCTCCCTCCAGGGCATCCGCTGATCCTGACAGATGTGGTGGAGTCCTACCGCTGGTTGGGAGAGACCTGGGTGGCTGCCTTGGCGCGCTTGGGTGTGACAGTACGCCTTGTGCTGCCAGCCGAGGCGCGTGCCCAGCAGGCATTGCTGAAGCAGCCCGCCACGGCAGCCCGTGAGGCTGTGCTGCGCCGTGCTTGCTATGGGGCGCTCTCGCCTTACGAGGTAGTGGCACTCGATCGGCGCAAGATCGTCGGGTTGACAATGGTTCGTCGACGTACAGGAAGTTTGCTACAGGCTGGGCTGTTACTGCGCTGGGAGGTGGAGCCTCTCGCCTTTGTTCTGGGTCAGACGGCAGAAGAGCAGGCTTTGCTACGCAGTGAGCTGCCGCGCCGCGCCGTGGGCCTGGAGGCTTTGGCTGGCCGAACGATTGCGGTTGCTGAGGTGATCTCCGCCTTCGAACTGGCTCTGTCGGCTCTCTCATTCCCTCAGCTTCCAGCGAAGTATTTCCCTTCGCCCGCTGAGACTTGACGAGAGGCCATCCCTGGGCCTATACTAGGCAAACTCCATAAGTATCGCATACCAGCAGAGGTTCTCTACTATGGCAGATAGGAATGCACCAGGAGCAATTGAGGT
>NZ_JADGHT010000050.1 GCF_019683755.1 Thermogemmatispora sp.
ATCCCCCTGACCCCCCTCCGGACTCACTCGGAACAAACTGATAGGCCACTGTCTGCTGATCGTGGGGATCTGCCATCCCCGGTTCGTTTTCTGCATGCGGATTATACATGAGCCTGCAACCTCCGTCTATACTCTCTCCCGACACTGCCTTCTATAATACTACTACCGAAGAGGAGGAGTTTCCCCGCCGGAGCTGAGGGCAGGCACCGCTCTCTGACTCGCCTGCCCTCTAAGCTCTCTACGAGGCCATTAGTAAGGCGGCCTGGTCAAGGACGACGCCGCCTCTGCCTGGACAATCGGGATAAAGTCGATCACTCCGAGGTTCGTGCCTTGGTTTTCCTGCCTGTACTATAGCGGGTGATCGTCAGAGATTCCTTAGAGATCTGTAAAGAAAGCGTAAAGCAAAGCAGCGCGAGGGATCGATCTCCCAGTACTTTTTACATCTTTTCATCGTTCATGCTGTTAGTTAATAGACTTCGTAAGAGAGGTCTAGGTTGAGGAAATGGAGTTTGCTGATTCTTCGCTGGGAAGCCTCCCGCGTCGTAGGGCCTGGCGAGTCCTGGCCTCTCTCACTATCCAGGAGAGTCTCCCACACGATGGGGCCTCCGGTGCCCAGGCTCTACGCGCTTCACGCGTTCCGCGGCTACTGCCTAGACTCTTCATGTGCTTCCCTCTGATGGTACAATTGTTAGCTAGGAAGAGCATTCACAGGGAGAAGAGGGCGATTTTGCTTGCTTGCTCGCTCGCTCGACCGCAAGCATGTATGCCGGTGGGGGATAACTAGCGGCGCGTATAGGACCCTGGGCACCATCAAGCCTGGCAATCCATCCTCTTCTCGCTCTTCTCCTCCAGACGGTCAGGCTTTATCAGCCTATGAGCTAAGCCAAGCTGCCAGCAGCAGCTAAGACCTCTTGTCCGAGTGCGTCTTCTCATGAGATAATGAGCATCTACAGATAGCGAGGCTGCGCACTCTGCTTGCAGGACAGAGAACAGGCAGCCTTTGAGGCAGAAGAGGAATGGCAGAGAAACACACATCGCGAGAGCAACGAAGACAGTCAACCGTAGAGGACCTCTGTCGCCAGGGTCGAGAGCAGCTCCAGCGCCGCGATTGGCAGGCTGCCGCCACCAGCTTTCGACAAGCGCTGGTGCTTGATCCCGAGCATGAAGAGGCCCTCACAGGCCTCGCCCTTGCCCTTGATGGCAGTGGCGCTTACGAGCAGATGCTGGCCGTCAGCGAACGGGCGTTAGAGGTGCAACCTCATTCCGCCCTGGCTTTTGCCTGCAAGGCGCGGGCCTTGCAAAAGCTTGAACGCCTCTCTGAGGCCACGATCGCCAACGATCAGGCGCTGCTACTCAATCATCATCTGGCATTAGCCTGGCTCAACCGCAGCGGTTTGCAAATTCTCCAACAGCGCTTTCCCGAAGCTCTGCGCAGCGCTGAGCGCGCACTGGAGCTTGATCCCAGCGATGCCCGTGCCTGGGCCAATAAAGGCACAGCGCTGCTGAACCTCAATCGCCTTTCCGAAGCCCTGGAAGCCTTTAACCAGAGTCTGGCGCGCGATCCAGACTATCTCTTTGCCCTTCAGATGAAAGGTGAGCTGCTGCGTCGCCTGGCTCGCCCCCAGGAAGTGCGCGAACTGATGCAGCGCGCCTTGCAGCTTGCTCCCGATGATCAGCTCTCGCTCCTGTTGCTGGCCCAAGCCCTGCGCGCGCTGGGCGAAATGGAAGAACTCTTTGAGGTCACCAGCAAGCTGACCCGCCTGACCCCCAGCAGCCTCGTGGCCTGGGAAATGCACATGCGCGCTCTGCGCAGCCTGGGACGCTTCGAGGAGGCTGTTGATGCCATTGAGCGCGTGCTGGAGCTAGACCCTCACAATGTACGCTTTTGGACGATTAAGGCCGACAACCTCTATCGCCTGGGCCGCTACCGTGAGGCTGCCCGCGTCGCCAGCTATGCCTTACAACTGGCCCCCGACTACCGTCCAGCCCAGCGCATCCACGAAAAAGTTGTCCGGCTGATGTACCAGCACAAGGAGCGTCGCTTGCGTTGAGGCCAGCGAGAGCCGAAGCCATACGGCTGAGCCAGAACCGGATCAGGCCGTTCAACAGCTTCCTGCAATCAATCGGGTTGAGACGATGCCTCCCTGAGCGCCAGCGGTCCTGGCCAGGAAGGAGGCAGGGCCAGCGCAGGGCTACCCTGCCGACTGCACCTCCAGTAGCCGCTGTAGGAGAGGGAGCAGCAGATCTTGCCGATGGGCGCGCAGCGGTGCTCGCAGGCGCTCAGGCACGAGTACGCGAATACGCCGCTGATGTAGCTCGTAGCGCGCTAGATCGTCCGGCTGCAGCCCGGTCGCCTGGACCCAGGTCACCAGGTGATCCATGCCGACCGGTGGATTAGCAAACCAGACCCAGACATCCATCTCCCAATTGACCGGGCGTGGAATGTCGATCAAGACTTCATAGTCGGCGATCTCTGTCTCCAGCGCCCGCCCTAGCTCTGCCGCCAAGGCCTGCTCAACACGTCGCCGACGTTGGGCATCCCAGTAGAGCGCATCGAGTCGCTGAAAGAGTTGGCCCGCCGGACGGCTGATCTCCAAGGCATCCTTGTACGGTCGGCGCAGCTCCAGGGCCTCCGTCAGCGCCCGCGAGGCCGGCGGCATCTGCGGCTCAGCCAGTAGCGTCAGCAATGAGGCATCATCTAGACCGGTGAGCCGCTCGGCACTCAGCGCCCCCGCTAGCAGCGCTTCTTGCACGGCCCGCATCAACATCACTTGAAAAGCACGGTTGGTATGGTGCCAGTAGATATTGTCAAACATCTCCTGGCGGGCGTGCAGTAGCGAATGCAGCGGACTGATTCCCTTATGCGTCACCACGATGCGCCGCTGGCCCTGGACATTGGGATGGACACGTAGCGCCCCCTGCAAGCGTGCCACATCCACGCCCCCGTAGGGCACATTGCAGGCGCGGGCATCCCGCGGCAGATAATCGAGCTTATCGACATCGAGGGCTCCGCTCAGCAGACTGCGCAGCAGCTCGTCGTCCTCGGGTAGGCGCTTGCCCGGCGGCGGATCGATAAAGTCCGCCACACGCTCCGGTGAGAGCTGGTACTCCTCTTCTAGAATCGTGGCGATCTCGCTCTTCTCAATGATCGCCCGCCCAACGCGCTCATGGGCAATGATTGGGTGACCCAGCTCCTCAATGACATGTGAGAATGGATAGTGCCCTATGTCGTGAAGCAAAGCCGCTACAATGAGTGTCTGTATACTTTTGATGGAGATGCCGTAGAGACCTCCGTTACTACCGCGTTGGAGCAGTGCCCGCACAGCGCGTACGGCCAGATGGTAGCAGCCTAAGCTGTGCTCATAGCGCGTATGCGTGGCTCCTGGCCAGATACGATAGACAAACCCCAACTGTTTGACTTTCTGCAAACGTAAAAAGGGAGCGCTGCTGATCAGCTTGATTTCGCGCGGACCTAAAGGGATGAGATCATAGAGGCTGTCGCGCACGGTGCTGACGGGTTCTTCGTCGGGCAGCAGCGGCAAGCCATGGCCATCGCGCCAGGGCTGCCACATCCCCGGTTGCACGATTCGCGGCCCCCGGAGCGTTTCTTCTTCCGCTTCCGCCAGGACCGAGCTGTTTCCCGAGATATCTTCCATCAGCATCCTTTGATGCTGTGCAGCGAGCGCGTCCCTTGGTTGTTCCTTCGTGCTCATGCTTCGATTCTATCAGCTTCTGGGAGCAGAGAGCCAGTGTCGCCTCGCCAGAACCTCGCCAGGACCTCGCTGCTGACTTTCAGCCAGGAGCCGGCGAGCCTGGGCGCCGCGGCACAGTGAGAGACAAGACAGTACTCTTACCCCAGGTGTGTCTCCTGCGCTTGCATTCACCTGCAAGGGCGCCTATAATTAGGCATGTCTTTCAGGAAAGCCAGACGGCGTGCTTGTACTAGCGACGGGCACTTCTCTCCCGTCGCTTTCTCATTTGTTTCCTGCTTGCTTTCCTGTCTGCGCACCTGTTGCACACCTGCTTTTTTCTGCCTGTCTCTGGACTATGTGGAAAGAGGGAGAACACGCACTGATGACCATGCCACCAGCTCAAGCGGCCTGCAAGCTGCTGGTGATCGATATCGACGGCACATTGCTGACGCCCGGAGGCGAGATTACGGAAGGCACGCGCGCTGCTATCGCCGAGGCTCAGGCCGCCGGTGTCACTGTGACCCTGGCAACTGCTCGCCGCTACGGGAACACAGCCAGTATTGCGCGCGAGCTGGCTTTGAGGGCGCCGCTGATCCTCTACGATGGCGCCTTGATCGTTGAGCATCCCGGCGGGCGCATCCTCTATAGCAATCCGCTGCCGACCCAGGTGGTCCAACAGAGCATCGCGCTCTTTCTCGCCGAGGGCCTGCAGCCGGTGATTCAGCCGCTCACTAATCCCTTGCACGAGGAGGTCTGGATCGGCCCCGCCGAGCTAGATTCCTCCTGGCAGCAGATCTACTTTACGGTCCACGCCGCCGAGCTGCGTCGCCTGCCGCGCGAGCGTTTGCTGACACTGGACAAGCCCGTGTTGCGCCTGGTTGCTCTCGAGGCGCCGGAGCGACTGCGCCTGCTAGTGCCCGCCGTGGCCGCGCTCGACTGCTCCTGGCTGCTCTTAGAGCGCGGCAATTACCAGTGTGGAGAGCTGTCACTCTTGCGCGCCGGCTGCTCAAAAGCCACGGCGGTGGCCGCCCTGGCAGAGCTACTGCATATCCCGCTCACCGAGGTGATGGCCATCGGCGATAACGAAAACGATATTGCCATGCTCTCCCTGGTCGGCTTCGGCATCGCGATGGGGCAGGCTAGCGCTGCAGTTAAGCAGGCCGCTCGCGCTATAACCACCAGCAACAGCGAGGACGGGGTCGCCTACGCCATTGAGCACTATTTGCTGCGAGCAGCCCGTACCAGCGATTCGAACTCGCGCAGGCGCTCAACTTGCTTATGATTTGGGGCCGCTTGCCAGCGTCGCTGCTGTACCAGCGCCAGAGCATCGCGCGCATGCATGCCCCCATAGACGAGAACGGCGCAGGCCAGCAGGGCGCTGCGGCCTACCCCATGTTCGCAGTGAACAAGTACACGCCCGCCACGCTGGATGCGCTCATTAACCCAACGCGCCCCCTCTAAGAGTTGCTCTAGCGAGAGTGGCTGTGTATCAGGCGTGGGCAAGTGTAACAGCTCGATGCCCACCTTGGCCAGAGCCTGGCGATCATCGACGTATTCGGCGCGCGTGTCGACCACATGCGTGACGCCCAGACGCGCCAGAGCTTTGATGTCTTGCGGATGAATACGTCCCCCAACTGCCAGTTGATCTGTGATCCAGCTCAGGTTGAGCTGATCAGGCAGGGGGATATGTAAGGCTCGCGCCAGGCGCTCGCCCGGCGAGTTCTCTGGGAAGAGGTGCGCCGCAATACGCGTCCAACGGCGATACAGGACCCGAATAACTCCAGTCAAGGCCCAGCGTAAGCGCGAGAATTCAAGGCGCGGAGCGTCGCCAGACGCAGAGATCGCGACCGCCGGCGGGTCTGCGCAGCCAGGGCCGCCCGTGTATTGCTGCTTCGCTGGGTTGTTTTCCTTCAATTGCTCACTCGTATGCTTTTGCTCCATGCTCTATGAATAAAATAAACTCTCCTATTTTCTTTTTGATCATTTTCCTCTATTCAAGCCTCGTCCACCGCAAGCCATACGCAGACGTTGCTTTGTCTAGCTGCTGAGCACATCCCATAGCCACGAGCCGCAGCCAGCCCCACTGACTTTTAGCGGCTCAGGTGAAGCGCAGGCACTAGCGCGAGGTCACCAGTGGGGGCAAGTCAGCGGCCTGAGCACGCTCTTCGGCGGCATCGCGCTGCATGACGCGCTCCAGGGCCACAATAGCACACTCTATCATGCTATCATCAGGCTCGCGCGTCGTCAAACCCTGAAGCGCCAGACTGGGAGCCAGCAGGAAGCGCACTAGCGGCAGATGGTACCAGGCCGCTCCCAGGCGCAGCAACTCGTAGGCTAGAGCGGCAATGACAGGCACGAGCAGCACGCGCGAGAGCAGGCGCAGCCAGAGCGAGGGGAAGCCCAGGAGCGCAAAGACCACGATCGAGATGACGACGACCAGCAGCAGGAAACCGGTACCGCAGCGCGTATGGACGCGCGAGGCGGCGCGCACGTGGGGCACATCCAGCGGGTCGCCATGCTCCATAGCATTAATGGCCTTATGCTCGGCTCCGTGGTAGCCAAAGACGCGCTGGACCTCGGCCAATCGTCCGATCAGGAGCAGATAGCCGATGAGCAGCGCCAGACGAATGAGTCCTTCCAGCCAGAGGTTGAGCCAGCCACCAGCTACCTGGTGCGGTACCAGGCTCGCCAGAAAGACCGGCAACAGAAAGAAGAGCGCTATAGCGAAGCCGAGCGAGATGACAAGGGGGCCAGCCAGGGCCAGGCCGCCGAGCCGCGCTGATCCCTGCTCATCATTCGCTTCGTCCACCCCTGGCCGGGCCGGCTCTTCTAGTCCGAGGGCCACATTGGCCGAGAGTGCCATCATGCGCGTTCCTAGAACCAGCGTCTCCCACAGCAGCAAGAGGCCACGCAGAAACGGCAGGCGAAAGAGGGGATTACGATAGAGCCGCGGCTGCAGCGGCTCCTCATAGAGGTAGATGCTGCCATCGGGACGGCGTACGGCCATCGCCACTGAGGTGCGTCCGCGCATCATGACGCCTTCCATGACGGCCTGTCCGCCGTAGTAGAATTTGGAAAATCCCGCTTTGAAGCGCTTGGCCATTATTTCCCCTTCACTTTGGCAGTGGCAACCTGGGCTACGGCCTGCCGCTCTTCCCAGGGACCCGGCTGACCCGGCGGCGGCAGGTAACTGAGAATGAGTCGGGCAATGTCAAAGGCCGCCTGGGGACGGCTTAGGCGCCGCGCGTTCTCAATGCGCTGCTGCAAGAGGGCTGAGCCTGGCTCTAGCAGCTCTTGCAGTGCCCGCACCAGTTGCTGTGGCTTGCGCGCCAGAACGCCTACTCCATTGCGCTCGACAAAGGTGACGTTGCCTTCCTCTTGGCCAGGAACGTAACCGCTGAGGATGATGGGCAGGTTACAGGCCAGGGCCTCGCAGATGGTGCCTGGGCCAGCCTTGGTGACAATGACGTCAGCAGCATGCATTAGCTCGGGCATGTTGGTGACAAAGCCCATGATCTTGGCTGGCACCTGCCATTTTGCTCGCTCCTTCTGTAACTGCGCATAGAGACGCCGGTTGCGCCCCGTGACAACTAGTAGCTGTACTGGTAGCCGCGCCTGCGAGATGGCTTCTACTGCCGTGCGCAGACCGCCGCTGCCTTCGCCTCCTCCAACTAGCAGCACTACCGGACGTTCTGGCTCTAGTCCTAGCTGGACCCGCAGTTCCTCACGACTCGCTACCGGCAGGGTAAAACGCGGATGAATCGGCATGCCGAGGAGATGAACACGCTCAGGGTCCAGGCCTCGCGCCAGGTAGAGTTGTCTGGTCTCTTCGGTGGGAACCACGTAGGCGGTGGCCCCTTCGGTAAACCAGGAATGATGAGCTGAGATGAGGTCGGTGACTACAACAAGGAAAGGCACCGGACGCGCCAGATGACGCAGTGCGGCCACTGTGACGTAGTTGAGCAAGGGATGAACTGAGACAATGACGTCAGGTTGCAGCTCACTGAGACGCCGCTCCAATCCCTTGAGCATCAGAGGACTCAGTAGCTGCTGCACCTCGTGAATACGCCCGGGATGATTGGAGAGATGGAAGACAAGGCCATATAGCCCAGGCGTGTAACGACTCGCTGGGCCATATAGTCTGGCAAATTGGCGCAGGGGAAAGGCACTGCACTCCTCAAAGGCTTCTACTATTTCGAGACGGAGCCTGCTACCAGCCTCGCCTCCGTCAGGTCCAGCGCTTGCCTTGGTTCCATCGCTCGCATCTGGCCGCCCATCCATCGCAGCCTTGGCCTTGGCCGCTTCTATTTCACTGCTCTGGAGATGTCCCGCGCTCCCATTGCTCAGCGTTGCTTCCTGCAGCAGTTGGATGGCACTGCTAATGGCCAGAGCCGCACTACGATGGCCTCCTCCTGTGTCGGAGATGAGAAAGACGATACAGCGTTCACTCACCGGGGCACGCTCCCCCTTCCGTTCACTGCCCGGCCCCAGGCAGGAGCCGGTAGGACGAGTATAGCACAGCCTCGCGTAGACAAGCAAGCTGCGCTAGCTTTTGCCACTCTTGCATGCTCTACATGATATAGAGCGCTATAGTTGGCTGGCTGACGAGACAGTGGGGCCGATCCTCTGGCCCTTAGCCACGCTCAGCCTGGTGGAGCCAGGGCTGAGACGGCGCGGCGCTGGGCAAGCTGATCGGCCCCTTTCCATCTGTTGCCTACCCTCACTTCATGGCGGCTTCTTCTTCTTGCAGGTTAAAGCGCTTGCGGAAGCGCTCCACACGGCCAGCCGTATCAAGGATGCGCTGCTGGCCCGTGAAGAACGGATGACACTTTGAACAGATGTCGACCTTGAGCACCGGTTTGACGCTCATGGTCTGGAAGGTATTGCCACAGGAACAGACCACTGTGGCCTCAACATAGGTCGGGTGAATGCCCTTCTTCATGACACAGACTCCCTAGTCATATTGACACAATAGGATTAGTTAGTGGCGAGCACGGTGGGTTCGTGTACGCTTGCTTGTAGCTGATAGCGACACGATTGTAGCGAGAGGAATGAAGCACGTCAAGGCGCGGCGCCCCCACCCTGCTCTTGCGAGACCGCGACCAGCCTTTGCCAACTGGCTCCCATACCGCGCCTGGCGCACGGGGCCTCCCCCAGCCTCTCCCTCTCCCGGCAGGATAGTCGCCCTGCCGCAGGCCTATGGGGATAAGTGTACGGGACTATTCTACCATAGAAACACAAATCTGGCGGGATTTATGCCCGATTCTCCTCAGCTCCTCCCCGCTGCTCCGCGCCGGTCCTTGGTCCGTGAGTCCAGGCCTGCCTATGTGATACACTGCATGTGGACAAGGTGATCTATTCCCGCCCGTGGGAGCGGAGCGGTCAGAAGAGGAGGCACTTGCCCAATGATTGAACGCTACACGCTGCCGGAAATGGCCGCCATCTGGTCAGACCGGCACAAAACAGATACGTGGTTGCAGGTGGAGCTGTTAGTCTGCGAAGGCTGGGCGCGCGAGGGTGTGATTCCTCCCGAGGCTCTGGAGAAGATTCGCCAGGCCAGCTATAATGCTGAGCGCATGCGCGAGATTGAGCGCGAAACACACCACGATGTGATCTCGTTTCTGCGCTCAATTCAGGAGCAACTGGGACCGGAGGGACGGTTTATCCATCTGGGTTTGACGTCCTCGGATGTTCTCGATACGGCTCTGGCGGTACAGATCAAGGAGGCTGGGGCTTTGTTGCTGACCAGTCTCGATCGTCTGCTGGCCACGGTGGAGCAGCAGGCCCGCGCTCACAAGCATACTTTGATGGTCGGACGCACACATGGTATCCATGCTGAGCCACTGACCTTCGGCTTGAAATTGGCGCTCTGGGTCGATGAGCTGCGACGCGCGCGCCAACGTCTGGAGGCAGCCCTGAAAGAGGCCGCTGTTGGCAAGATCTCAGGCGCCGTGGGTACGCATGCGACAGTTCCGCCTCAGATTGAGGAGTTCGTTTGTGCGGCACTGGGCATCGGGGTGGCGCCTGTCTCTAGCCAGATTGTGACGCGCGATCGTCACGCCCAGTTGATGACGGCTCTGGCTCTGGTCGGTGCCTGTCTGGAGCAAATGGCTCAGGAGATCCGTCATTTGCAGCGGACTGAGGTCGGTGAGGCCTTTGAGCCGTTCGCTTCTGGTCAGCAGGGCTCGTCTGCCATGCCACATAAGCGCAATCCTGAGCTTTGTGAACGGATCTGTGGGCTGGCGCGTGTTCTGCGCGGCTTCGCTGTGACGGCTCTGGAGAATGTGGCGCTCTGGCATGAACGCGACATTAGCCACTCGTCGACGGAGCGCATCATTTTACCTGATGCCTTTACGCTGCTGCATTATATGCTTCATATTTTCACGCAGGTGATGGCTGGCCTGGAGGTGGATTCACGACGCATGCAGGCTAATCTACAGATGACTGGCGGCTTGATCTTCTCGCAGCGGGTCCTGTTGGCGCTGATCGATAAGGGCGTGGGACGCCAGGAGGCCTACAAGATGGTTCAGCGCAATGCACAGCGAGTCTGGCGCCTGGCCAGTGACGGCCCCATTCGTGGCCCGGCTCTCTTCGACGCGCTGAGTAGCGACCCCGAGGTGACTCGCTATCTTTCGCCCGACGAGCTGCAGCAACTGATGCAGACCGATTACTATCTTACCTATATTGACACTGCCTTCCAGCGTCTGGGATTATCTTAGGCAGGGAGGCACCGGGCAGTTTGCTGCGTCGCGCGTCGCTGTCGATTTCCGCCCGGTGAAGGATTTGACGTGTGACTAGAACATTGCTTGCCTCAACGGTCGAGCAGCCGCAGGCCATCTCTCGGCGCCGTTGGCCTGCCCTGCTCGGCCTCGCACTCGCGAGCGAGGCACTCTATGCCCTGCTTGTATTGATGCTGAAGCCATTCCCGGGGCTGGGACTTGTCCCTACCCCGCTGCTGGCTCTGCCCGCCTGGAATGGTCTACATCTTCCTCTGTCACGCTTCGATGCTATCGGTCTACTCTTGCTCTTTCTGCTTGCGCTGACCGCTTGCTATGGCCTAGCCGCTCGCTTGATCCTGAACGGCGAGCCTTTCCGCAGCTCCGGTCTGACATTAGGCCTGGTACTGGGTGCTTCCTCGCTCTTCGGTCTGACCCTGCTATGCCTGCCGACGCTTTTCACCGATACGGTCTTTGCCTCTTGGCTAAGTGGGCGTCTGATCGCTCTCTACGGCCTGGCACCCTGGCATACTGTGCCGCCGGCGCTTCCCGCCGACCCGTACTGGTCCTGGCTTACGCCGCTCACTCGACATAGTCCTCTGGTCTATGGTCCGCTTTGGGAATGGCTCTGCGCTTTGCTGGCTTTGCTGCCCGCGACTTCCTCGCCGACGCTGGGCTTGCTGCTACTCAAGGGTCTACTGCTGCTGGCTCATTTGCTCAATACGCTCTTGATCTGGGCGCTCTTGGGTCGGCTGGAGACCGTCCCTGGTCACCGCTTTGCCGGCAGTCTGCTCTACGCCTGGAATCCGCTGGCGCTGCTGGCTCTGGCCGGCGATGGCCACAGCGAGGGTCTGCTGTTGACACTGCTTCTGGCCACCCTCTGGTGGCTGCTGCTTGGGGAGCAGCCAAGATCTTCTCGGGGCACCGCTCTGCTCTCGGAGGCGGCGGCGCTGGTGACGCTTGGTCTGGCCATCGCTCTTAGTCCTCTGGCGCTGCCGTTGTGGCCACTGCTGGTCGGCTTTTCCTTATGGCAGCGAGCGAGGCGGGCCGATGCCTGGTCCTGGGGAGGCCGATTATGGGCCTGGGGCTGGCGCTTACTGCTGCCCGCGGGCGTGGTGCTCGTGCTGGCACTGCCTTTGTGGCGCGGAGCAGGTAGCTATCTGGCTCTCATGGCCGCCTCGGGCTGGACCTCCTTCGCTCGCTCGCCGCTGGCGCTGCTGGTTCCTCCTCTGCGCTGGCTCTATACTCCTCTGGCAGTGCTGCTGGATTCGCCGCGCCATCGTCAACCCTCCCAACCCGCAGAACTAACGGTCAAGGGCACGGCCCTGTTTTGCTCCGCTCTGCTTTTTATCTGGCTTATGGTCAGGATGCGCTCCTGGCTCCGCGCACGCAGTGAGTGCCCCCCAGGGGACTTGTCGGCCACCACAGCCCTATCATCTCTGATCAGTGGTTGGTTGTTAGCGCTTGGGATCTGGCTCCTGTTGCTCAGTTTCAACTTCTGGCCGTGGTATGTGCTGCCTGTTGTGGGATTGGCGACGCTGCGCCGTCCGGATGCCGTGAGTCGGAGTGCGCTCGTCTTTTCGCTCACGGCCCTCTTGAGCTGCGCCCTGCTAGGGATCAGCAGTGCTCTCGGGCTGGCACTGGTGGGATTACTCATCTTCGCTCCTCCTCTCGTCTATCTGACAGGAGCGTTTTTTGGACTCTGGAGAGGAAGACGAGCTACTTTCAAGGAGGCGCAAACCAGCGCATGACAGATGAGATCAAACAGCGAAAGCTCGAACATATTACCTTGGCTTTAGAGGAAGGCATCGGTGTTAGCCAGCGAGCCGGCTGGGGAGATATTCACCTTGTGCATCAGGCTCTGCCCGAAGTTGATCTGGACGAGATCGATACGACGGTCACCTTTCTAGGGCGGCGCCTGGCCTGCCCGGTGATGATCTCCGCCCTCACTGGCGGCCATCCCGAAGCTGTGACCATTAACCGCAATCTGGCCCGTGCGGCGGAGCGCTATGGGCTGGCGCTTGGGATAGGCAGCCAGCGGGCGGCCCTGGTGAATCCCTCCCTGGCTCCCACCTATGCCGTGGTACGTGAGGAGGCGCCCCACGCCTTTCTCATCGCCAACATTGGGGCCCCGCAATTGATCGACCAAGCGCGCCATCCGGCCTTTACCCGCAGCCAGATCGAGGAGGCCATCGCCATGATTCAGGCTGATGCCCTGGCGGTGCACATGAACGCGCTCCAGGAGGCTACCCAGGTTGAGGGCGACCGGCGCATGCGTGGGGTAGCCGCCGCTTTACGCCACCTCACAGCTGAGGTGTCAGTGCCAGTGATCGCCAAGGAAACAGGAGCCGGCGTGTGCCGTGAGCAGGCGCTGCTCTTGCGCTCCTGTGGGGTGGCCGCCATCGACGTAGGCGGCGCTGGCGGCAGCAGTATGTCAGCTCTGGAAGCGGCTCGCGCCCGCGCTCACGGTGAGACGCAAGCGCAACAGATCGGCCAGCTCTACCGCGATTGGGGGATTCCGACCCCTATCGCGCTGGTGGAGGCCAGCGTAGCGGGCTTGCCGCTCATTGCTACCGGTGGCGTACGTAGTGGGCTGGATGTGGCACGGGCCGTAGCCCTCGGCGCCACTGTGGTCGGCATGGGTTTCCCTTTTCTGAAAGCTGCCAGCGAGAGCTATGAGCGCGTCTGCGCGCTGCTGGAACAGACGCTGACGGAGTTAAAAATCGCTATGCAGCTCAGCGGAGCAGCGAACGTGCCAGCTTTGCAACAAACAGATGTGGTGGTCTCTGGGGAGACCCGCACCTGGCTCAGCTTGCGCGGCTTTGATGAGGAGCTGCGTACTCTGGCCAACCGCCGTGCCCGCGCCGGGGCCTCGCAGGCAGCCGCGACTGGGGCATGGATGCAGCGGGGCAAGCCTTCCGCACCGGTCGACGGCTATAGCTAACTAGCCTGGCCTTGTCTGCCGCGAGCGCAGACGGCCTGCCTGGTTTTCTCAAAAGCTACCTTCGTTGCACCGTTGCGCCGTCTTGCCGTTCTCCCCGTCGCCTCTGTCCTTAGGCAGCTCTAGCGATGAAGGCTCTGGGAGCGTGTGCTCAGCAGTTTCTCCAGGGCCTGCCAGTCCTGGGGGGTATTGACGTTGAGAAACGAGTGTAGTTCGGGATCGAGTGAGCGTAGTTCTTCTTCGGGAAGCCAGCGTACAGGTGCCACTTCGAGGAGGCTACGGGGGTTTCGTCTGCCCTCCGCCAGGAGTCTGGCGATGGAGTTGAGCAGAGAGCGCGGATAGCGCGCTAGCAGGACCTGCGGTCTCTGATCAACCAGGGGCACGCAGAGAGATTCGTCCTGAACAGGCAGGCTCAGCAGCCAGGCCAGGAGTCGGGGACTGAGCAGCGGCAGATCGACAGCCAGCACTATAGTTTGAGGGGCATGTACCGCGAGTAGGCCACTGTAGAGGCCCATCAGCGGACCCTGATCGGGAACCAGATCGACTACTAGGCGCGCCCCCGGGGGGAGATGCTCAGTGTAGAGCGCAGCGGTACGCTGGTCGCGCGCTACGACGAGCACTTCCGGCGTGTGGGCCAGAGCCAGACAGACCAGGTGTCCAAGAAAGGTCTGGTCTTTCGCCTCAGCCGCCGGGAGCGGAAGCAAAGCCTTGTCGTAGCCCATCCGCTGACTGCGCCCGCCCGCCAGAATCAGACAGGCTGCGGCTGGGGGAGTGGGCGCGTGTCTGGGCCGACGTTGAGCAGGACCTAATCTACCAACCATGAGCCAGCCAGGCTGCGAAGTGAGTCTGAGTCTACCGGAGCGTGAACAAAAAAGGACCCCTTTGGCCCGCGCCGTTTTGGCGAGCGCGCGCGGGCAGGCCCGACGATTGCTACGATGCCAGCTAGTAGCTCTTCAACGCCCGCCCAGCGAGCGAGAAGGAAAGAGGCGTGCTATCGCGCCGCTCTCGGGGGCTGGGTTTAGCTCCCCTGCCAGTAACTCAGCGAGAGGCAGCGCGTGCCTTGGCCTTGCGACGGCTACTCTTTGGAATGTACTGCTGGCGCTGCCGATAGGCCACGAAGCTCGCCTGTTCCTGGGGGAACTTGCGCACCAGATAGACCACCCACCAGAGTGCCCAGCCCACCAGCCACAGCAGCCACAAATAGCGCCAGATGCGCCAGGCAAAGAAGGACTGATCAAGGTAGGCTCGGAAAAAGATCAGCGGATAGCCAACCAGACAGATCGCTATGAACCAGCTCAAATAGCGGTCGAGCATATACTTAATCACTGGCTGGTTCTTAAAGAAGCGCTTGCGACCCTCGACCCCGTAGTAGAAGCAGATCAGCAGCCCGGCAGTACAGAAAATGAGCCAGGGCACATAGAAATGGAAAGCCTCGGGGCCACCCAGGCCGGCATTCTGCCCTGCTGTCCAGGGATCGGTGAAGAGCCAGCTAATCAGGTTAAAATTCATCGTGCTCCCTTCTGCTCCGAGTGAATGAGTTCGCTGCGCTGCGCAGAGATGACAGATCCTAGTGGATATCAGAGGACATGATACCATGCCCAGGCGGCAGCGTCTAGAGGTTGCAGCAGGCCGTTCCTCATCTCGCGCCTTGTGATGCCGTCTGGCCTTTCAGCCTAGCAGTCGGGCAGGCTGGCAACCATTTGCGGCCCGACCGCGCTGACCCCTCTGATATAATGAAGAGCAAGCGGCCTCTGCGCGCTTCCATCTATCCTAACGCCAAGGAGTCCCCATATGTCTCCGACGCGACGCATTGTGATCATGGCTGAAGGCCACTTCGAATGGCACTATGGCAAGACCGCCACAGGGATCATTCGCTACAGCCAGGACCCCGTAGTGGCTGTTATCGACAGCACGCGAGCTGGCCAGGATGCCGCCCAGGCGCTGGGCGGTGATCTTGGGCATGGCATTCCCGTCGTACGCGACATTGAGGAAGCCCTGCGCTACCAGCCGACGACGCTCATCATCGGCGTGGCTCCCATCGGGGGCGACTTGCCGCGGTCCTGGCGCGCCCAACTGCTGACAGCCATCGAGGCTGGCCTGGAGATCATCAGCGGTTTGCACTATTTCATTGCCGATGATCCCGAGCTGCGGGCCGCCGCCGAGCGGCGCGGGGTCACCATCTGGGACGTGCGCCGTCCACCCGACAAGAAGGTGGTCGCTGCCTACAAGCCGCATCGTCCTGGCAGCCACACGGTGCTCACCGTAGGCTCCGACTGCGCCACCGGCAAAATGACGGTGGCCATTGAACTCGACCGTGCCGCACGCGCTCGCGGGCTGAACAGCGCCTTCTTTGCCACCGGGCAGACAGGCATTATGATCGCAGGGCGTGGCCTGCCTGTGGATCGTATCATCAGCGACTTCATCGCCGGCATGGTTGAAGAGATGACCCTAGAGCTGACGGCTCAACATGATTGGGTCTTTGTTGAGGGTCAGGGATCAATCAACCACCCCGGCTATTCACCGGTGACGCTGGGCCTGCTGCATGGCTCGCTGCCCGATGCTATGATCTTCTGTCATCACGCCGGTGCCACTACCATCGAGGGCTACCCACATTGTCCGTTGCCACCCCTGCCGCGCCTGATCCAGATGAATGAAGAGGTAGTCAATTGGCTGCACCGTCAGCACAACAGCAAGGTCGTGGGCATCTCGCTCATCACGCGTGGCCTCTCGCTGCAACAGGCTGAGGAGGCCATTCGCCGCACAGAAGACGAAACTGGGCTTCCTACTACCGATGTGGTGCGCTTTGGCCCGGAGAAGCTGCTCACTGCCTTGCTGCAGCATTTCGGCCTTGCCGCCAGCTAAACATAGAGGGCGGGGCGCTCAGGCGCTCAGGCTCACGATCGTTACGCCATCGCCGCCCTCGCGCGCTGGGGCAGACTGATAGGACTTGACTAGCGGATGTTTGGCCAGGTGTTCACGCACGGCGGAGCGCAAGGCCCCCGTGCCTTTGCCGTGGACAATACGCACCGCAGCCAGTCCTGCCAGAGCGGCATCGTTGAGGTAACTCTCTAGCTGCTCCAGGGCCTCCTCAACACGCCAGCCGCGGATGTCGAGCTGCATGGAAACCGCGGCCCGGTCCTCGACTCGCGGCAGCACAATCGCCGGGGAGCGGCTGCCGCTCTGGCGCTCCGCCGCCTGTCGTCCGCCAAGACGGCGCAGGTTCTCCAGAGGCACACGGAAGCGCAGAGACCCCATCTGGACCTCGGCCTCGCCCCGCTCCGGCGCCAGACTGACTAGCTCAGCATTCTGGCCGAAGGGGAGCACCCGCACCAGGTCACCGACCTGCAATGGTCCCTCACTCAGTTCGGCTTCTTCCTCTTGCCGTTGCCCTTGGGCCGGCTCGGGCAGCAGTTCCAATTGCTCGTCTAGCTGCCGCACCTGGCGGCGCGCCTGCTCTAGACGTTCACGGGTCAAATTGACACGGTGCACATCGAGCTTGATGCGCGCAAGCTGCGCCTGTACCTCTTCCACTTCACGCCGTGCACGGGCCCGCGCCTCGTTGAGGATGCGTACACGCTCGCGCTCCAGGCGTCGGCGCTCTTCTTCAAGTTGGCGCCGCTGATGCTCGGCTTCAGCGCGCTCCATGCTCAGACGGAAGCGCTCATCGGCAACGGCCTTACGCTCGCTTTGCAGACCCTCTAGCAAGGTCTCCATGCGTACGCCCGCGCTGCCCAGGAACTCGCGTGCTCGCTCAATGATGCGCTCATCAAGACCTAGACGACTGGCAATGGCCAGGGCATTGCTACGGCCCGGCAAACCAATGCTGAGATGATAGGTTGGAGAGAGTGTCTCTATGTCGAATTCGACCGAGGCGTTGACGGCACCAGGCTGCTCATGGGCAAAGGCCTTCAGCTCAGTGTAATGCGTCGTGGCGACAGTCGTGATGCGCCGCTCTAGCAGGAAACTGAGAATGGCTCGCGCCAGGGCCGAACCCTCGCTGGGATCAGTCCCGGCTCCCACTTCGTCGAGCAGCACCAGAATGGGCGGTACCTGTTGGCTGGTCTCTGTTCGCTGGCTAACCCTAACCAGCTCGTGAGCACGCTCTCCCCTAATGGCGGGGCGGCTGCGTTCTTCCCAGGCTTCGATCTGGCGCACAATCTCAATGATGCGGCTCAGGTGCGAAGAGAAGGTACTCAGGTTCTGCTCGATGCTCTGCTCGTCACCGATGTCAGCAAAGACCTCCTCAAAGACAGCGATCTCCGAGCCGTCTTCGGCAGGAATGTGCAGCCCGGCCTGGGCCATCAGGGTCAGAAGGCCGACGGTCTTGAGAGCCACGGTTTTGCCGCCCGTGTTGGGACCGGTAATGACGACCATGAAGAAGTCACGCCCGATATGAAAGTCGATCGGCACGACGCGCCCGCTCAGCAACGGGTGACGGGCCCCACGCAGGTCGATGCGCCCCTCTTTGTTTAGGCGCGGTTCGCTACAGCGTAGCAGGCGGCTATAGCGAGCTTTGGCCAGATGGAGATCGAATTCCGCCAGCCGCTCTACCATCGCCGTCAAGGCCTCAGCTTCGCGCCCGATCTCGTGCGAGAGCGCGCGCAGGATGCGTTCGATCTCTTGCCGCTCTTCGATTTGCAACTGGCGCAGATGGTTGTTCATTTCGACGATGACCAGTGGCTCAATGAAGAGCGTAGCACCACTGCTCGACTGGTCATGGACAATGCCCCGCACGAGATTGCGGTTTTCAACTTTGACCGGGACAACGTAGCGCTCGTTGCGGATGGTGATGATCGGTTCTTGCAGAGCAGGCGCCAGTTCGTTGACGATGGTGCGCAGCCGCTCTTGCAGACGTTGAGTGGCGCTACGGATGTCAAAGCGCAGTCGCCTCAGCAAGGGACTGGCGCTATCGAGTATTTCGCCGTCTTCGTTAACAGTCTCTTCGATGCGTCGGATGAGGTGGGGACGCTCTGGGATGGCCTCCCCTAGCGTGTGCAGGAGTGGGAACTCCTCGGGATCAAGCTTTTCGAGTAGACGTGCTACCTGAGCGGCACTGCGCAGGGTGTTGAGTACCTCAACCAGTTCGCTAGGCGTGAGTACCCCCTCGCGAGCAGCTCGCGCCAGTAGTGGACGAATGTCACGCGCCGGCCCTACACCAGCGTTGGCCTGGAGGTCGAGCAGACGCGCCGCTTCACTAGTGTAGGCCTGGCGCTCACGTACCTCTTCCAGGCTGGTGGCCGGCTGTAGGGCCAGCACCAGCTCTTTGCTGGCAGCGAAACTGGCTTCACGAGCTACTCTCTCCAGGATCTTAGGATATTCAAGTGTCTGAATACTTTTTTCGTGCATGATGCCTATGATATCCGATCTATCAATCAATACGTGTTCACAATGAGTCCTGATGCTGGGTCGCCCTGCCCTCCTGCCTCTGCGCTCTGCAGACCAGTCAGCCGGGCTTCAGCAGCAGTGAACCAGGGCGTTAAAAAATAAGTTGGCTCTAGCATACCATAGAAAACAAACACGAGGGAACGGCGAAACTATGCCCGGTGGTGCTCTATGCCTCCGTATTTTAGGCCCCAGTCTCCCGGCAGCCGTCAATCTCTTTCACCTTCTTGAGAGATGCCGGCTGTAGATAGAGCAACAGCCTGTTCCCTCTGCCTCCACCCCAGAGACAGGCCCTCCCGACTTCCTCCCTTGCTGTCTTGTCTTTACCAGGCAGTAGTACTTTGCAACTACGGTCCCGCTTATAGCAGCGCGCTTGCTAAGCTCTCATAATAAAATTGGCATTAGCAACAACATATATTTCTACGTAT
>NZ_JADGHT010000427.1 GCF_019683755.1 Thermogemmatispora sp.
TAAATATCTCACTTATCTGTTTGTTATCTATATTGCTTACTTGTAACTGCGTTACGCCTGGTATAGGGCTGTCCTGGGGTGGGAAATCGGGCCACAAGTAACGATCCTCTCGGGAGTGCGTATCCACATGGCGGGTCTACGTGGTCAGGGGCGTCGGGTAGTGATTGGCAAAGGCTCTGTGATTAACTATGGCTGTCTCCTCTATGTCACGGGAGGGCTAGTGATTGGAGAGCAGGTTAGTCTCGCTCCTGGTGTCTGGCTGATCACGGGTTCGCATGATATTAATGATCCAGAGCATAGAGATGTGTATAAGCCCATCGTGATCGGAAACTATGCCTTCCTAGGAGCGAGAGCAACGGTATTAGCGGGAGTAACCATAGGCGAAGGAGCTGTAGTTATGGCGGGAGCAGTGGTGACACGCGATGTCCCTCCTTATGCTATCGTAGGAGGCGTCCCGGCGCGCGTGGTCGGCGAGCGCCAGCTACGTAATCCCTCTTATTCCCTGGCTCATTTTCATCCTCTGTTCGGTTAGCGCCCTGCTCAGCTAGTGGGTGCCAAAGAGATTGGCACAGGTCGATCCTCTGCCCCGCTATGCCAATTCAGGCGCTGCTTGCTTGCGAACTGAAAGGAGTTTAGCATTGCTTGTCTCTGCTGCAGATGATGTCGGTCCAGAGTATCAGCATATCTATCTCTCACCGCACTTCGATGATGTTGTCTATTCATGTGGTGGAACTATCGCTCTGCAAACCCTTCAAAAGGAAAATTCTCTAGTAGTGACTGTTTTCGCAGGCATCCCTGGTCCTGATTTAAAGCTAAGCTCCTTTGCCCGACGTATCCAGCGCACAATGAGCAGTCGCCAAGAGGCATTTAGCCTGGTCGAGCTGCGCCGGCAGGAAGATCAGCAGGCCTGTTCCTGGTTGCAAGCTGACTGCCTGTGGTTGGACTATCTCGATGCCATCTATCGTGGTGCTTTACCTCTCCGTCTTTGGAGGCGGGCAATTGGGAGCGGAGGGAGAATACGTCAAGTCGATGCCTGGATTGTAGAGGATTTACTCCGGCTTTGCCTGGCGCTCCATCGTCGGCTGCCCTCGCTGCATTGGTATGCGCCTCTAGGCATTGGAGGCCATATCGATCATCGCGTTGTCTCGGCTGCTGCCTTCCGGCTCCTGGTATACGGCGCCAACGTAGCTTTCTATGAGGATTTTCCCTATGTGCTGCATCCCTCTGCTCTCAAGAAGCGTCTACGAGAACTGGGGATCGCGATGCAACCTCATCTGGTAGAGATTTCAGATACGCTGGCTCTACGCCAGCAGGCTTCCAGCCTCTATACATCACAGGTGCGTATTAACTTTGGCAGTTCAGAAGATCTTTATCGCAGTATTGAATGCTACAGTCGCCAGATCAGTTCGAAGCGGGGAAACCATGTAGAACGCTTCTGGCGGGCCGTCTTATGAGCCTATGAGCCAATCGCTACTGTCACTGCTAAGCATAAAGGCGGAGGCTGCCGCACCTCCGCCAGATAGAGGAAGCTGATGGGCGCTGAAAGATACCAAAGTGCGGCTAACAAGGGCCCAGTTGAATCCAGACGCCTGCCGGGCCGCCGGGCACGTCATTATATGTCCACCATTTGGCCTGCCAGAGATAGCCATTGTAAGTAACCTTGCTGCCACCGCTATAAGCCGTTGTCGCGCTCCAAGGAGCGACTCCTGTGCAGCTACTGCTAGCTGTCGGGGTAGGGGTCGGCGTTGGGAGACTTGTGGTTGCGGTGACCGTAGGTGTGGGGGTCACTGGTGATGTAGCTGTAGGGGTTCCAGCCACAGCCTGCGCGAACTGTGTGATAATGCGCGTGAAGTCCCAATCATTCTGGGGCACGCTACTGCAGGTGGCCGAGAGATTCCCGTTGTTATCGGGTGGTGTGCATTGGCGATCGCGGTTCACTGACCAGAAAGTAAATCGCGCCAGGTGATTACTCTTGGCAAAGCTCAGCACAGTTTGGAAGTCAGACTGATAGAAGTACTCGCCACTATCGGTGCGCCCATTCATAGAGGAAATGCCCTCGTGGGCGTAGGCAGTAGTGCTATCCCAGCCGAAGGTATTCATAAGGATAGTGTGAAAACTCTGGAGGGCGCTAATTTGGCTGCTGGCACCGTTAAAGCCGCCATCAAACGGCATGATAGAATAGCTACTAGGAGTGTAGCCCAGGCTGCGCGCTGTATTGAGGAGCTGCTGCCCAAAGTAGCCAGTGCCAGCGGTCGTACCAGGCAAAGTGATAGTGATCATGAGGCCTGGGTTGCTTGCCTGCAGAATCTGCGCGGCTCCTAGCTCGTTATTGATCGCACTGGCATTCTCATACTCTGGCTCCTCTAGATCTAGATCGATGGCTCGCAGACTGTACTTATTGATCACGGCTTGCTCAGCAGCGGCGGTCGCCTGAGCTGTCCCACAAACCTGCCCGAGTTTTGTCCCATTATAGCCGCCAAAGGAGACGACGACGTCGCCCCCGGCGGCTCGGACTGCGTTGATGATAGGACCAACTTGAGTGTCGGCAGAGACATCAATAAGCCCGCTGTCGGCCTCCCAGGCGGGAGTACAACCATTGTCTGCGACGATAAAAGCAAGAGTAAAGACGCGTACTCCTGTGGCGCTCATAACCGTGGTGAGAGACGGGGGATGATTAGCGAGAGGCATGACATAGGGGGCGGCGTTATACCAGGCTGAGTCGAGGGCGGTGGCGGCTTGAGCGGGTCTCTGCTGAAACTGGATAGTAGCAACGACAGCGGCAAGGCAAGTCACGAGCAGGGCTGTGGCGATGACCAGCATCGTCCGCCAGTTCAATGACAGGAGAAAGGTGCGTTGGCGCAGAACATTGAAAGGCTTCATCCCATCGCTCCTTTGCTATCGTGGAGACAAAAGCTCTCTACTGGGAGTGGCAGTCTAGGGGGAAGAGCGCGCGCATCACGCCAGTGCGGGGCTAGGCGGGATGGCGCGCACTCCTCCCTTCATCAGCCGATTGCGGGCTAGGCCTGAGACCTATTGCAGTGAGACATCATCGACGTAGACATTCCCCTGCAAGTACCAGCCATGTACATAGATAGTGACACTCGTTGTCGACGCGCCTGTTGTAAAAGACACGGAAAGCAGCGTGTAGCTACTGCTGCTGGTCCAATTGCTGGCTCCTCCACTGATGCCCAGATAGGCATAGGGGCCATTCACATAGGCGCGCAGCGTATAGGTATGATTGGGTAGGACGCTGATGGTCTGAGTGCATTGGCCTGTCGTGGAAGCCGTAGGGGTCAGCTGTAAGGCATAGCTGCCGCTATGGACGGGAGAGGTGACAATCTTGTCACCGGCATCGCAGGCCCAGGGAGCCAAAGAGCCGCTCTCAAAACCGGGGTTGGCGACCAGGTTGCCGCCGGATGGGGGAGAAGTCGGCGTCGGGCTAGGAGTGGGGGTAGCTGTCGGCGCAGATGTGGGTG
>NZ_JADGHT010000051.1 GCF_019683755.1 Thermogemmatispora sp.
GTATAATAGTGTTGCTGTTGTTGCTGCTGTTGTTGCTGCTGACCGAAAGGACTGTAACCATAAGGGGAGCCACCTAACCCAGTCGGAGGGCCACCATATCCTCCGGCTCCCCCAGCTCCTCCATATCCTCGATAGCCCTCGTAACTGGGGCCGGGTTGCTGGGGCTGTTGTGACTCAGGGCCCTGTGCTGGCTGTTGATTTGGATTCCAACTCATAGGTGCTCACCCCTCCTGCTCTCTTACCTTCTCTGCCTTTAGGGAAGCTGGTGCCCCTTTGGAGAGGAAGGCGGCGGCTCCCACCTGCCTCGCCAGGGACGCCCTAGGTTACGTTCAACAATTGCCATCGTGTAGAATTGCAGGACGCAGCTAGAGGCTAAAGCTGAGCGAGTCCCCTTCCTCAACTCAAGCAGCCGATCTGCTGCGCTGTCTTCTACCATTACGTCGGAGGCCCGAGCAGGGTTGTAAACTGCGCGTAGAGGACGAGCGAACCGCTAGCTAGCCCACGGGCTGACCCATCGGCTAGCTAGCCAGACGGTACGGTAAAGATCTGGATGTTACCAGGGGAAACCAACCGGTTTGGCGCACAGCCATACCTGTAGAGGGTGCACCTTCTCATGTGGGCTGGCTCTCTGGCTGGCTTAACGCTAGCCTATTCGTGGCTTGCTTCCTGACATTCTGCCTCAAAGGGTGGGACCAACGGGGCTACTGTAACGCTCGGCATAATCGCCAATCACCGGTAACCGGATGTGGCGGCCCAGGAACGACAGAACGATCAGGGCGGCCCAGCCCAGGACTGAGGCGATCTGTATCAGATCAGCCAGGAATCCAGCCACCGCGCCGACCACCGGTATGAAGCCCACAAGCCGTAGAGCCATAATGACAATAGTGATCAGTCCGAAGAGAATCAATGACTGCATGGCGTGGAAGCGTACAAAGCGATTGCGCTTCTCCGTCACAAAAATGATCAGCCCACTGAGCCAGAAAAGCGCATAGGCTAAAGCGGCTGCCACGGGAGCTGGCAGGCCCGAGGAGGTTGGCGCGTTGGCCTCTGTAGCAATAGCAGCATCCTCGGCAGAGGCGAAATTCGACCTGCGCCACTGGCCATAACGGTACTGCTGTTGTTGCTGCTGGCCATACTGACTATAGGGATCATAGGCATTCTGGCCGCTACTGTATTGATAGCCTTGCTGCGACGGATAATGGTTCTCGTAGGGCGGCGGTGTCGATTCCTGCGGATTTGGATTCCAGCTCATCTTTCTCCACTCACTCTTGGGGAATGAAAACGCTGCTGTTAACTGCTCCCACTATCTATATGTTATTACGCACAGGGAACGACCAGAGTTGTAGGAGATCTGGGAGACTTAACAGAGCTGGCGTGTTTCCATCAAGGAGCCGTCGCAGGCCTCACTTTGGAGGCAGTAAGGGCCAGGAAGGCGGAAAAGGCTCGATGAAGGGAAGAGAGGAGAATACGGATGAGCTTTTCCTCTCTTCGCCTTCACTACTTCACCTGGCGATCCAGGCGACACGGATAGAGTGGCGCTAGACTCTGACTTGCGCGTTCAGCTCAGGTCTAGCGCCTAAACGCTGATGCCGGTCTTGCCCGCCGGAGAGCGCAGGGCCATACCTCTTGAATCGCAGCGAGCCGTCGCAGATCGAGCTAAAGGCCCATACCGGCAGGGGGTGTAGTAGCGTAGCGCTCAGCATAGTCTCCAATGACCGGCAACTTCAAGTACTTTCCCTGGAAGGCCGTGATGAGCAGGAAGACCCAGGAAACGAAGCCTACCAGGAGGAGGAGCCCCAGCAAGCAGAAGGCAAACAGCCCTATCAGGGGGACCATCTCCAAGACTCCCAGTACTAGTGACAGGACAGTTAAGAAGCCGAACCAGATGAGCGACTGCATGGCATGGAAGCGCACAAAGCGATTCTGCTTCTCCATAAGGAAGAAGATCAAGCCAGTGAGCCAGCCCAAGACGTAGCTCAGGCCGGCAGCGGTGTTGGCCTCCATGCCCATCGAGGTGGGGCCAAGGGCGCTTGCTGTGCCATAGGGCTGCTGACCATACTGCGCCTGTCCATAAGCGGGGCCAGGACCATAAGGATTATTGGGAGGGGAACCATACGCACCACCCGATTGCGAGGAATATCCTCCATACTGACCGCTGCCCGGCTGGTTAGGGTCCTGTCCAGGAGTAGGATTCCAACTCATTATCAATGCTCCTCTTTCTGCTCTCTTCAAAGAGAGAACTGTGATGAAGAATGGAGAAAGCTCTGCACGACCACTGACAGAGCAAGCGAGTGGACTAGCGCAGAAAGCCTGCAGGAACCATGAACTGCCCGGCACAGTTCTGATGAGCCCCTTGAGCATACGTGGACGCTATACCTCTCTCCTGGCCATTGCCCTTTTTCTGACCGCTGTCCATCGGCACCATGCATGGTCTTTGTCCGTCTCCCCCCAAAGCAAGTCTACACGTGCCAGGCCGGGCAGGCCACTCCCACGGCCACTCTCCATTTCAAGAGAGGGTAGCGCAGCATAGTCAGGTACATTAAGTCTCAGCACGGTTACCGGCTGTGGCAAGCCCAGCAGCACAATGGACAGCCGCTTTCTCTCATGCAGACAACACAGCGCTACGCAGAGATTCCTCACTTAAGAGTAAACGTCTCATCTCAGGATTCCTAAAAGGTCAATATTGGCTCGTGACCGGGCAGACAGGTCAGTAGCGGACAAGAGAACCAGGCAGTCTCACCTCTTCCGCTCAGGTGTCTCATCCGAAGCGCGTGCCCCTAGTTGCGCCTGTGGCAGATCAGCAGCATGATCCTCCTGAGCGGGAAGGATCAGCGACGGCTGCTCTTGGGGTTCTCCTCCCTGTCGGAGCGGCTCTTCCAGCTTACGGTTTTCGATAGCAGCCTGGCGCGAGCGAGAGCGCCCACGAGAGGCAGGCACACGCTCATCGAGCTGCAAAGGACGCGGCTCCGCTAGCGCCTGACTCTCGCTGTCGGCCTCAGCCTCTGCAGCAGAAGGCTCAGCAAGAGCCGTGGCAATCACCTGGTCCATTGTCTCGACCAGCGTAAAGCGGATCTGCTGACGAATGCGGGCCGGGATTTCCATCAGGTCCTTTTTATTCTCTGCCGGGACCACAATATGGCGCAGGCCAGCCTGATGGGCAGCTAGAATCTTCTCTTTCAGGCCACCTACGCCGAGCACTCGCCCCCGCAGCGTAATCTCCCCGGTCATGGCCACATCACCGCGCACCGGACGGCGAGTCAGAGCAGAAATCAGAGCTGTGGCAATCGTGATTCCGGCGGAGGGGCCATCCTTAGGGATAGCGTTTTCTGGTAGATGGATATGCAAATCCGTGACATCCTGGAAATTGGGGTCGATGTTCAGCTCAGTGGCCCGCGAGCGGATATACGAGAGGGCCGCGATAGCTGATTCGCGCATGACGTCGCCAAGCTGGCCTGTGATCAGCAGCTCACCTTTGCCCGTCATCGTCACCACCTCGACCGGCAGGAGAATGCCTCCATTCTCAGTGACCGCCAGTCCCATAGCTGCCCCAACCTGCATATGCATATTGAGGGGCGGCGTTGAGTAACGGGGCATTCCAAGGTACTGTTCGAGAGAGGAGGTAGTGAGGCGGAGATGAGTCGAGGGGCGAGCGATAATGCGGCGTGCGGCCTTACGACAGATCGTGGCTAGCTGGCGCTCCAGATTACGTACACCCGCTTCGCGCGTATAGTCCGTCACAATGCGCTCCATTACCGAGCGCGGGATCTTCAACTGCTCTGGGGTCAGACCATGCTCGGCTAAAACCTTGGGCAACAAGTGGCGTAGGCCGATATTGACCTTCTCTTCCAGCATGTAGCCAGGAACCTCGATGATGTCCATGCGATCGGCCAGCGGGCGCGGAATCTGATACTTAACATTGCCGGTGCAGATAAAGAAGACCTCCGAGAGATCGTACGGGACCTCCAAATAGTGGTCAACGAACTGGGAATTCTGCTCGGGATCAAGCACCTCCAGCAAGGCAGCCGCTGGATCGCCGCGATACTCCGATGAGAGCTTGTCGATCTCATCGAGCAAAAAGACCGGATTGCGCACACCCGCGGATTTCATCGACTGGATGATACGCCCGGGCAAAGCTCCAACATAGGTGCGCCGATGACCACGAATTTCGGCCTCATCATGGACCCCACCCAGGGCGATACGCACAAATTTGCGCCCCAGGGCGCGGGCAATCGATTGACCCAGTGAGGTCTTTCCAACGCCCGGAGGACCGATAAAACAGAGAATCTGCCCTTGGCTGCCCCGCTGAGGCTGGCCTTGCTCACTGGCGCGCTGCAGGCGCAACTGGCGCACGGCCAGAAACTCAATGATGCGCTCCTTGATGCTCTCCAGGCCGTAGTGATCCTCATCCAAAATGCGGCGAGTGCGCTCCAGATCGAAGCTATCCACGGTGCGCTCGTTCCAAGGCAAAGCCAACATCCAATCAATGTATGAGCGCACTACAGCGATCTCAGCCGATTGAGGTGGCATATGCTCTAAGCGATCGATCTCCTTGCGCACCTTCGCCGCCGCCTCGGGAGGCAGATTCTTCTGCCGTAAGCGCTCACGCAGCTCATCGGCTTCCGAAGGCGTCTCCATGCCCAGCTCCTCTTGAATCGCGCGCAATTGCTCTCGCAGATAGAATTCCTTCTGCGAGCGATCCACCTGCGAGCGCACGCGATTGCGGATCACCGACTCTAGTTCCAGAATCTCGATCTCGTTGCCGATAAAGACGCAGACCTTTTCTAAGCGCGCCAAGGGATCAAAGGTCTCTAACAGATCCTGCTGCTGAGCAACATCGCTCACCACATGAGCAGCCAGCATATCGGCAAGACGAGCCGGGGACTTAATAGCCACGATCGAATTGATGTCCTCGACCGAGAAACGACGGTTGAGCTGGGCATAATGCTCGAAGAGGTTGGTAGCATGTCGTACGAGAGCATCAGCCTGGGGACCCTGCGCCTGGGGTTCAGGAGGCACCTCTACACTCACCCGCATGAACGGCTCCAGATCCTGAAACTCCACCAAGCGCACACGGCGCAGGCCATTGAGCAGCACCTGCAGGCTCCCATCGGGCTGACGATGGACAGTCACAATTTCAACCAGGGCGCCACAGCCATAGAGGTCCGCAGGCTGGGGGTCCTCAACCTCAGAGGAGCGCTGCGCCACCGTGACAAGCATACGGTCAGCACGTAACAGCGCTTCTTCAACAGCCCGCACCGACTTCTCTCGCGCAATCGCCAGGGACATGCGTGTGCGCGGGAAGACCACCATGTTTTTCAGGGCTACAAGCGGATAGACCTCTATCGCCTCTGGCTCCACCGATGGGCGTTGCTGCTCATTCATGAGTTCCGCCTATCTACTATCTATTATTTCTCTTCCCTATATATAGACTATACACAAGATAATCGTTGATTTTTCAAGAGCTTTCTCACAGAGAAGTCAATAGCTCTTTATGCAGTCAAGCAACAGGAAGCGGACCATCGACCATAGACGCTAAAGGACCACCTGACTTAGCGACCGCTCGCTCAGACCTCCCACCCCTTGCCTCGCCCTGGCTTTCGACCGTCATCGCCTTCCCGCTCTTGCTCCTGCCCGCCTAGAGAGCAGCGAGCCATCCACGCCTGAGTGACGTGAGTATACCACTCTGGTACTGGTAGCGCCGACGCTCTGCCGCAAGGCCATGCGCCATTAACCTAGCGGCCATCCGCACCCCCTTGCAGCCTGGCCGCCTTGCTCCTGACATACAGCCAAGCAAGCGACTAGTCAGAGCAAGAGAAAAACAGATGAGTCTGCATTACGCAGACTCATCCTCAGAGTAGGCGGCGGTGCGCTCGCTGCGCGTGACCAGCAGCGGTTTATGCCGCTGAGCGATCACATCACCATTAATAATGACCTTTTTCACATCGGCACGCGAAGGTATCTCATACATCACATCAAGCAGCACATCCTCGATGATGCTGCGCAAACCGCGTGCTCCGGTCTTACGCTTCAGAGCGCACTCAGCAGCGGCTTCGAGCGCGTCGGGAGTAAAGACCAACTCGACGCGGTCAAGCTGAAAGATCTTCTGATACTGCTTGACAATAGCATTTTTGGGTTCTGTCAGGATGCGGATCAGCGCATCCTTATCGAGATCATCGAGAGCGACCACGACCGGCAGACGCCCGATGAACTCGGGAATCAGCCCATACTTCAGCAGGTCTTCAGGGATCACCTGCGAAAGCACGGACTCTTGAGGGCGCTTCTCAGCCTCAACCACAGACTTCTTGAAACCGATAGTGCGGTTGCTTCCCAAACGCTGCTCGACGATTTTATCGAGGCCTTCGAAGGCGCCGCCACAGATAAAGAGAATATTCGACGTATTAATCTGGATAAAGTCTTGATGTGGATGCTTGCGGCCACCCTGGGGGGGCACATTAGCGATTGTGCCCTCGATGATCTTCAGGAGGGCCTGCTGCACACCTTCGCCGGAGACATCGCGCGTGATCGAGGGATTGTCAGACTTGCGGGCGATCTTGTCGATCTCATCGATGTAGACGATACCGCGCTCGGCCCGTGCCACATCGAAATCGGCAGCCTGGATCAGGCGTAGCAGAATGTTCTCCACATCCTCGCCCACATAGCCAGCTTCCGTGAGGGCCGTGGCATCGGCAATGCAGAAAGGTACATCGAGAATTTTCGCCAGAGTCTGCGCCAGCAGCGTCTTTCCGCAGCCCGTGGGGCCGATGAGCAGAATATTGCTCTTGCCCAACTCGACATCATCGATCTGCATCCCCACACTAATACGCTTGTAATGGTTATAAACAGCCACCGCCAGCGTCTTCTTGGCCCGCTCCTGTCCAATCACATACTGACTTAACTGCTCATAGATCTTCTTCGGAGTCGGAATCTTACCCGTTTGAAGACGCGGCTTGCTAAAAGTGGCCTGCTCCTCCTCGATGATCTCGCGGCAAAGATCGATGCACTCGTCGCAGATGTAGACCCCAGATGGGCCGGCAATCAGCCGCTGGACCTGATCCTGGCTCTTGCCACAAAAAGAGCAGCGATAGGTTGTCCGAATATTCTTTGAGTTTGCCACGTCCGTTGTTACCTTTCCCTCAATTACGACGCTTGAGTCTTAGCCGGAGTTTTACTGTTGGCCATTAGAGTCGACAGGCGCCCTCTCCTCGTCTACTACTATTGTAGCAGGAGCGGAAGATGTCGCCTCGCTGGTCTGTTCAGCAGCCGGCGTTGGCGCAGCCTCCGTCTCAGCCACAGCGGTCTCACTCTTCGCCGTCTTTACTTGCTGACCCTGGGACGTCTGCTCTTCACCTACTGCTGCCTGCTGCTCTCCCTCCTCCGCCGGACGTGTCGCTAGCTCCACCAGGCGCGAAAGCGCTTTCTCACGCCGCAAACTGATCACCAAGGCCCGTATCTGGGCCTCACTGCGCTGCAGCGGCTGCCCTGCCTGGGCATACATGCGAAAAACACCCTCAACCTCTTCCGGCGTCACTTCGATCCCTTCCCGCCTGGCAACTTCATCCAGGACCAACTGCTGCTTGACGCGCCTCTCCGCATCGGGCTCCAGTTCCTTCATATACTCTTCTCGACTCTTACGCATCAGCAACAGATATTGATCGAGGGACATGCGCTGTCTCTCAAGCATATGAGACAGCTCGTGTAACATGTCTTCGACCTCTTCCTTAATCAGGATCGGATGGAGCACAAAGCGGGACTGGGCCACGACGGCTTCGAGGACCTTCTCGCGCAACTCCTGACGCTTCTGGCGCTCCTTGCGGTCCTGGATAGCATCGCTAATGACCTTACGCAGGTCTTCCAGGGTTTCATACTGGCCGACGCGCGCGGCGAAGGCGTCATCCAACTCGGGCAGCACCTTCTCCTCAACCCGCCGGAGAGTTACCTCGTAGTGGGCCTCCTTGCCGGCCAGCTCTTCATTGCCGTAGTCGGAGGGAATGGTCAGCGTGAAGCTCTTACTTTCGCCGACCTGCATGCCAATGATCTGCTCATCCATGCCGGCGAAGAGGCCGGGCCGCCCTGTCGTCAGCTCAAAAGGATTGTCCTTATAGTCGGAAATAGTCCGACCCTCAACAGTCAGCTTGAGGTCTACCGTTACCCGGTCCCCGACCTGGGCGGGGCGATCAACTTGCTGCCAGCTTGCATGCTGGTTACGCAGTGACTCCAATTCCCGCTCCACCTCCTCCGCCGTCACCATGACCTCCTCATCTTCGAAGTGCAGCGAGCGATAATCTCCCAACTCCACAGGGGTCAAAATAGGAACCTTCAAGCGGAAGTGGTAGGGCTGCCCCATTTCGAACATGGGGGCATCCAGCTCCGGCTGCGCGAGCGGGGTAAGCTGATGCTCCTTGATCGCTTCGCGGTAGGCCTCGCTGATCAGATCATCAAGACCTTCCTGATAAATGTACTCCTTGCCCAACTTGCGTTCAAGCAAGGAGCGGGGTGCTTTGCCCCGACGAAACCCTTGAATGTCAACCTGCTGTACTAGCTTACGATAAGCCTTATCCGAAGCCTTTTCCACCTCTTCCCAGGTGAGATCTACCTCTAGGACGGCTTCGCTGGTCGGTAATTTCTCAACTGTGACCTTCACTGTTCCTCCAACACAAGCAGCATCATCGTATGGACGCGCCGTCTGGCATGTCGCCCGCTAGCATGACAGAGCAGCGTGACTTGGCACGGCACAACGAGGAGCAGCAGGCAGGCAGGCAGGTAGGCATAGCCTCGCTTTATTAGCACAATACACCCTGCTTGGCGCTCTCGGCCATTGTTTGTTGCCGGACTGATGAGCTAATTGAGCTACCAGCTAGCGCTTTGGCCCTGATCCCCAGGGGACTGCGCTCCTTCGCTCGTTTGCTACTTCTCCAGCAACCTTTGCTGGTCCGGTGACAGCCCGCCTGGTCTCTTCGCCCGCCAGGATGACTCAGGGAAAGACAGCGGGAAATGGCGGCGCTCAGGGGAGCCTCTGGTCGGCTTGTGAGTTGGCTCGGGCCTGGCGAGCAGGCAAGCTAGCTGGTTAATCGCCTGATGCCTTCTCCCTACTGATCTCAACCGCCGGGGGCGGGATAAGAATGCTCTGCCTGCTTGCCTACCCCCGAGCCACTGCTTGCCTCTTCCTGTCCGTACCGCGGCGCAGGTCCTCCGTTAACAGACGGAAGGAGCTACCCACGCTGCAACTGACTCCGGGACCGTTGTGATGGTGGGCGGTGAGAGACTCGAACTCTCACGGTTTTACAACCAACGGATCCTAAGTCCGTCCTGTCTACCAATTTCAGCAACCGCCCATGTCGATACTCCAGCGTGAACACGCTGCCAACCGTCAGGCTGCAGGAGTGCCCTTCTGAGTCTATCTGCACTTCTCTTGGCACTCCCGCAGCCTTGTTATGGGGCCAGTGGGCGGTGAGAGACTCGAACTCTCACGGTTTTACACCAACGGATCCTAAGTCCGTCCTGTCTACCAATTTCAGCAACCGCCCATGTCAGCCTTGCAGCGTGAACACGCTGCCAGCCGTTGTGCTTCAGGGGTGCCGCTCCTCGCACACACACCCCTGCTGTCTTGTAAGGGGATGAAACGCTCTTACCTGAGTGATGATACATCAGGGGGGCTATCAGTGTCAAGGTGAGCACTCTCTCCGGCCTAAGAGGGGGAAGGCTATGTCCCGAAGGCCCTGCGTGGCTATTTGGCCTGGCCTTGGTTTGGCAGACAACGGAGGTTTGACTCTCTGGCTGGACAATCCGTGCTATCATAAAGCTAAGGAGAAGCCTGCCAGGCTAAGGGGCAGAAACCATCTAAAGAGAGCATGGAGCAGCCGCCACTTTCCTCATCTACCTCGTCCTCGATGGACCTGGAACGACCCGATCTCTATATCAACCGAGAGTTAAGCTGGATCGAGTTTAATCGGCGTGTCTTTGAGGAGGCTCAGGATAGCCGTCATCCTCTATTAGAGCGGGTGAAGTTTTTGTCTATTTTTGACACGAACCTCGATGAATTTATGATGATTCGCGTGGCCGGCCTGAAGGATAAGGTCGCTGCCCGTGTGACGACGCCCAGCCCTGACGGCCTCAGTGCCGAGGAGCAGCTACGCGAGGTCCGTCGGCGTCTGGCCCCGCTGGTTCAGGAGGTGCGCCGCTACTGGCGCCAGGAGCTGCTACCACGCTTGGCAGAACAACACATCTATATTCTTGATTATGAACAACTCGATGAGGAGCAGCGGGCCGCTCTGGCAGAGTATTTCGAGTATGAGATTTTTCCAGTGCTGACGCCATTGGCTGTCGACCCAGGCCACCCTTTCCCGCACATTTCGAACCGTAGCCTCAATCTGGCGGTCGTCATTAATGATGCTGTCCACGGCGAGCGTTTTGCACGTGTGAAGGTACCTCCTCGCCTGCCACGCTTTATTCAGGTCCCGCTACCATTGCACGCTCGTGCTGTCTCAGGGGTGCAGCCGGTGGCCTTTGTATGGATCGAGCAGGTGATCGCTGCCCATTTGAGCCGTCTTTTTCCGGGCATCGATGTCTGGGAATCGTACCCGTTCCGCGTCCTGCGCGACGCGGATATCGAACTGCAGGAGGATGAGGCTTCAGATCTGCTGGAGGATGTTGAGAAGAGTGTCCGTGAGCGGCGCTTTGGGTCGGTGGTCGATCTGGCCGTCAATCCGTCAATGCCGCCGCGCATTCGCAGTTTGCTGCTCGATAATCTGGAGATCGATGCTTCGGATCTGACGGTGATCGATGGCCCGCTGGGTATGGGCGACCTGATGGAGCTGCATGCTCTCAATCGCCCCGATTTAAAGGACCCGCCGTTTACGCCCCGCGTTCCTCGTTTGCTTTCAAAGTACTGCGGCGACCTCTTTGCGGCGATCCGTGAGCAGGATCTGCTGCTGCATCGCCCCTACGACAGCTTCAATGTGGTGGTGGACTTTATCCGCGCAGCGGCCACTGATCCCCAGGTATTGGCGATTAAGCAGACGCTCTACCGCGTGGGAACGAATTCGCCTGTGGTGCACGCTTTGCTAGAGGCGGTGGAGCATGGGAAGCAAGTGGCGACCCTGGTTGAGCTGAAGGCTCGCTTCGATGAGGAGAATAATATTGAGTGGGCTCGGGCGCTGGAGCGGGCTGGTGTCCATGTGGTCTATGGCTTGATCGGCCTGAAAACACATGCTAAGGTGGCTCTGGTGGTGCGCCGTGAACCCGACGGGCTGCGTCGCTATGTTCACCTGAGTACGGGGAATTATAATGCAATGACTGCCCGTACCTATGAGGATTTTTGCTTGCTGACTTGCGATCCAGTGATCGGGGCCGATATTTCTGATCTCTTTAATTCTTTGACCGGTTACTCCCGCTTGAACGCTTATCGTAAGTTGCTGGTAGCGCCGGTCAGCCTGCGCCGCGGTATTTTGGAGCGCATTGAGCGGGAGATCCGCTTGAAGCGCGAGTATGGCTATGGCTTACTGATCTTTAAGTTGAATGCCCTGGTCGACCCAGAGATCATTTATAAGCTCTATGAAGCCTCGCAGGCTGGAGTCCGCGTAGAGCTGATTGTGCGCGGTATCTGCTGCTTGCGGCCTGGCATCCCTGGGATCAGTGAGAATATTCGTGTCCGCAGTATCGTAGGTCGCTTCTTGGAGCATAGTCGCATCTACTATTTTTACAACGGCGGCGCCGAGGAGCTGTTTCTGGGCAGCGCCGACATGATGCAGCGCAATTTGAATAATCGGGTCGAGACGCTGTTTCCCATCGAGGACCCGCGTCTGCGTCAAGCTATTCGCGAGCGGGTATTAGAGGTCTTGTTAGCTGATACGGTCAATGCGCGTGAGTTATTGCCAGATGGAACCTACACCCGTATTCGTCCGCAGCCGGGTGAGCCGCCGCTGGACTGTCAGGCCTGGTTTCTGCGTCACCCGCTGATTGAGGAGGACGATGATGACGAGGCTGGCCCGACGATCAGCGCTCTACCCTCGGGCGCTTAGCCTTTGCTCTTCTTGCTTCCGCAAAGCTTACGCTCTGGCTTTTCCTCAGTGTTCTTCCTGTCCGTTTCTGGTGTGCCAGCTTTCCCTTAGTCCGAAGACTGACCGGGCGCCCGCCCGCTGATGCTTAGTCGGCCTGACGCCTGCCATAGGCCGAGATGATGACTCCCCAGCCACAGAGATCGGGCGCCTGTAGCTCGCGTTCCGCTTGCTCTAATAAGGCCGCCAGCTCCGGCGGGCTGATGAGTCCCTGCTGAATGATCAGCGGCGTCGCCAGACGTACTTCAGTCAGGCATTGCTTGAGAAAGAGAGTCGTAATTGTTTCCACTGGTTCTGTGGCTTCAGTGCTTCTGACCAAGCTCGGCTGGGGCTGACGTCCCAGGTCGGCAATGTAGACATCGTAGGCCACTTGGCGCAGACCGGTGGCAAGTAGCATGCCATAGAGTCGGCTGGCAACGCCGAAGCTGAGTCCGCTTTGGTCCAGGGCGTAGCCAAGCTGGTACCAACAGCGATTGAAGAGCTGGCGCAGTTCGACAAAGGCGCTGCTGCTGCTCTCGCAGAGTTCAATTTCGACCAGGGTGAGCCAGCCACGAGGACGCAGCACACGCTGGCACTCGGCCAGTAGCGCTGGCCAGACGCTGGCGGCTATAAAGCGTGCACAGGCGCGCATATGGATGTAGTCAAAGGAGCGCTCGGCCAGTGGAAAGGGGCGGGTGATGTCCATGTGACGAAATTCGAGCTGGTGAAGGCCAGCACGGTTGCGCCGGGCCTGGGCCCGCTGTAGCAGGCGCCGATCAAGGTCAGCCCCACAGATAAAGAGGCGCGGATAGCGCTGCGCCAGGGAGAAGACCCACTCACCGCTGCCACAGCCTAGATCTAGCACCCGCTCTATATTCTCGATATCAATGGCCTCGGGGAAGAGGCGCCCTCCCTGCATATGAAGAAGATAGTCATGGCGAATGATTTCTTCGCGCACTTCTGGAGGGAGGTCGGCAGCAGCCGCGGAGGCAGTTGGGCGTCTGCGTCGAGTGCCGGGCCGCCGCGTTTGTTGTTCTTGCTGATTGCTGGGCTGGCCTTTGTCTGGAAATGACCGACTCATGATAGCTTTATCGCTTGCGCGCCGTCACCGAGAGAAGAGCACCAGAAGCACAGAAGGCCTCGGCTCCAAGGTCGCGCTCTGCTTCGGCGAGGAGCTTTGCAAAGGTGATTTCATCACAGCCACCCTGCGCCAGAATGAGCGCCTTTTGCTGGACCAAGTCGTGGAGAAAACGCCGGCAACAGGCTCGGCCCGCAGGGTTGTTCCATCCTCCCAGATCCACCGGGTAGAGCCGATAGCCTACCTGCCCGAAACCCTGCTCCTGCAGAAGCTGGCAGAGATGGAGAGCGCCGTCGATAAATAGACTGCTGTTCCCCGTCGTCGCTGTGCCAAAACCGTAGCCCAGTGCTTGCCAGGCAGCCATAGCGAGGGAGCGCAGGCGTTGGTAGGCTGCGCTGGACGAGGGACCAGCAAGAAAGGCGACGATATTTATCTGGCCACGCAGCAATAGCACACGCCGACACTCGCGCAATAAAGCCGGCCACAGGGCAGGGCGTAGCAGCGGTCCCCTGAGAAAGAGATGTACCAGATCAAAAAAGTTGCCAGCAAATGGCAGGGACTCGGCAAGATCAATTTCTGCTATGCTCAGCCGACGCAAGACTGTCTCATCGAGTCGCTGCCAGCAGGCAGCGAGCGCGCGGGCGCTGGCAAAGAGAGCTACTACGCTCAGCGCGGGATAGGCACGCACAACCGCCGGCGCCCAGGCCAGATCAGCATAGCTCAAGTGTAGGATACGCCTGAGATGCTTGACTTCGATCTCTGGCGGGAAGAGTCCATGCTGAGCGTGATATAGATGCTGTAGCTCCTCCGGCTCAGGAATACTGTATAAGAGCTTCTCTTCTGTGTGGTCCATTACATGCTTTCTACGAGCGGCGCCTACCCGGCAGATCGCAGCGCGACCGGGGGAGAATCGAGACCAGCCCCAGAGCTGACTGAGGATGATGCCGCCGCGAGGGTGAGAAGGAGAGAATTAGCTCCTTATCGCGCAGGCTCGCGCTCCGGCTGCTTGGCCGCGCCATCTCCGATCACTCCTGCAGGCAGCGCACTTACTTGCCTCTCTTCAACCCGCAACTGAACTATAATGTGCTTTATAAATATGCATTGATAATGACGAGCGAGCCTCTTCTCGGTAACAGGGGACTGGCCAGAGCGATGTGCAAGGTTGTTCAGCGGCAGAGGTTGACAGGCTGGCGCATGGGGGCTATATGGTTAGAAGATGCACTTCATTTGAAGCTTCCGCATCGCCACAGCAAGCAAGGACAAGGAGTATAGTCATGCAGATCATTCGGTATCGCGACACCGACGGTCGCGAGCGCGTGGGGCTGCTCACTGGAGCCGGCACGGTGCGGGCCTTTCCCGAGGCTGGTCAGCGTCTTTGCGATCTCTGGACCCTGCGCGCTACCGAGCTTCGTGCCCTGGTGAGTGCGGTAGCGGCGCGCGGAGAGCCGGCGGAAGCCGGGCCACCCTGGCTGGCCCCGATCGATGGAGAGAGCGAGGTCTGGGCCGCCGGGGTGACCTACAAGCGTTCTGAGGAAGCACGGCGTGAGGAGAGCGCTACGCCGGACATCTATGCGCGTGTCTACAAGGCAGAGCGCCCAGAGCTATTCTTTAAGGCGAATCCACGGCGAGTGGCCGGTCCCGAGGCGGCGATCGCCATCCGTTCCGATTCGGACTGGGATGTACCCGAGCCAGAGCTAACGCTTGTGATCAACTCCCACGCTGAGATTGTCGGCTACACTATTGGCAACGATGTCAGCTCCCGCAGCATCGAAGGAGAAAATCCCCTCTACCTTCCTCAGGCCAAAGTCTATGCTGGCAGTTGTGCCCTCGGCCCTACCATCGTCCCAGCTTGGGAAATTCCTGATCCCTACGCCTTGAGGATCGAACTCACGATCGAACGTAACGGGCAAATATGCTGGCAGGGTCGCAGTTCGACCGCTGATCTGCGGCGCCGCCTCGAGGACCTGGTCGCCTACCTTTTTCGTGAGGATGAGTTTCCCGCCGGCGTTTTTCTCTGCAGCGGTACCGCCCTGGTGCCCGAGCGACCGTTTACGCTCCAGGCCGGCGACGTGGTCAGCATTACGATTGCAGGTCTTGGGACATTGCGCAACCGCGTAGTGCGCGGCAGACTGGCTTTGAAAGCGGCGAGCGGCGATCAGTCTTCCCGATCTTCTCCCAAGGCGCGATGAGTGAGCGTAGTCACACAGAGGAAAGAAGTGAATTAGGAGATAGGACATCGTTCTGATCGACTGCTTTGCTATATGAGACAGAGAAATATCATAAAACGTTTATTCAGTGTCTGAGCAGCGAGGTAGGAAGGAGAGATCTGCCTATGACCATTGAACTACGTTCGTACATCGGCGGTACCTGGCGCGAGGGGATACGCCTGAGCGATGATCTTAACCCGGCCCATCCAAGCGAGGTGGTAGCACGGACCTCGCTGGCCAGTGCGGAACTGGCAGCGGAAGCGGTCCAGGCCGCACGTTCGGCCTTCGCCGCCTGGCGCACAACGCCAGCGCCGGTGCGGGGCGACATCTTGCGTAAAGCCGCCGACCTCTTAGAGCAGCGCGCCGAGAGCGTGGGACGCGATTTGACGCGCGAGGAAGGTAAGACCCTGTCTGAGGCTATCAGCGAAACCAAGCGGGCGGTCTCTATCCTGCGCTACTATGCCGGGCAGGCCCTGGAGCCAGATGGCGAGACCTACCCGAGCAGCTCACGTGTGACCTTCCTCTATGCCCGCCGTGAGCCAGTTGGTGTAGTGAGCGTGATTACACCCTGGAACTTCCCGATTGCGATCCCTGCCTGGAAAATTGCCCCGGCTCTGGCTTACGGTAACACCGTTGTCTGGAAGCCAGCCGAGCTGGTGCCGCTAACGGCGGTGCACTTCACCCAGGCCCTCCTTGATGCTGGCCTGCCGCCTGGGGTCCTCAACCTGGTTCTTGGTAAAGGTTCCGAAGTAGGCGATATCCTGGTGACGCACCCTCAGATCGACGCCATCACCTTCACTGGTTCCAATGCTGTCGGTCGCGCACTTCAGCATAAAGCCATCGAGCATGGCAAAAAGGTGCAGCTAGAAATGGGAGGCAAAAACCCGGCGGTGGTGCTGGCCGACGCCAATCTCGAGGTTGCGGCTGAGCAGGTCGCGCGAGGAGCCTTCCTGAGCGCAGGACAAAAGTGCACAGCCACCAGTCGCGTCATTGTCGAGCGCGCCATCCTGCCGGAATTTCAGGAGCGCCTTGTAGCTCTGGCCCAGAGTTGGAAACTCGGTGATCCGCTCGAACCAGAGACCCGCGTCGGTCCGCTGGTCTCGGAGGATCAGCTGCAGAAGGTGAGCGGCTATCTGCAGCTAGCACGCCAGGAGGGGGGGCGTTTTCTGGCCGGTGGCGAGGCCACCACAATCAACGGGGAAGGCTACTACGTTCGGCCCAGCATTGTAACCGACCTTGATCAGGGCAGCCGTGTAGCTCAGGAAGAGATCTTCGGTCCAGTAGCGGCCCTGCTCCCTGCCTCCTCCTTCGAGGAGGCCGTGGCTCTGGCCAACGCCACACCATTCGGTCTCTCGGCGAGCCTCTTCACTAATAATCTTTCGCTGGCCCTGCGCTTTGCTGCCGAGATTCAGGCCGGCGTGGTCAAGATCAACCAGGAGTCGGCTGGTCTGGAGTTTCAGGTACCGTTCGGCGGCATGAAAGAAAGCTCTTCTGGCTCGCGCGAGCAGGGGAAAGCGGCTCGCGAATTCTTTACGCAGTGGAAGACGGTCTACATCGACCAGCTTCTCTGAGCCTTCTGAGCAGAGCGGGCCAGATCGCCACTGCCAGCAGCCGGCTGTCGGCATAGCATGGCTCGCTCGCTCAGCTTAGCGCCAGGAGGGATTACCCTGGAGCGTGATCAGGCCACGCTGCGCTGCCAGGGCCACAGCCTCAGTGCGATTGGTGGCCCCGAGCTTGTTCATAATAGAACTGACGTGAAACTTGGCGGTGCGCTCGCTAATCACCAGACGAGCTGCAATCTCTTTGTTGGGCATACCCTGGGCCAACAAGCGCAGGACCTCCAGCTCACGCTCAGTCAGCGGCTCGTAAGGGTAGGTAGCAGCAGACGACGACTGGCCGCTTTGAGCGGTCATGGAGACTGTAACGCTATGCTGCTGACCAACCTGGCGCAGCAGCTTCGAGGCGACTACCGGCTGTAACAGGGACCCCCCCTCCATCGTTACGCGAATAGCCTGGAAAATTTCCTCTCGCGGCGCCCCCTTGAGCAGGTAGCCACTGGCCCCCGCCCGCACCGCATGCAGAATACGCTCATCATTATCGAAGGCCGTAAAGACAATCACCCGTGGTTCAGGTTCCAGCTCAAGTAAGCGACGAATAGCCTCTACGCCATCTAGAACAGGCATCTCAAGATCTAGTAGCACAATGTCTGGCTGCGTCTCGCGCGCCCGCGCGATCGTCTCAACGCCGTTGGCAGCCTCAGCGACCACGGCAAAATCGGGCTGCGTCTCGAGTACAGCCCGCAAGCCTTCGCGTACAATTGGATGATCATCAGCAAGTAAGATGCGAATTGTCATAGCCAGGGGGACCTTTCCTGCTCCGCCCCGTGGTAGGGCAGATAGACGCTAATGGAGGTGCCGGCGCCCGGCAAGCTTTCAATACTAATCTGTGCACCGAGCAAACGGGCGCGCTCACTCATGCCGGCGAGACCAAAATGGCCCTCGCGCGTATACTCCTGAGCGCGCTCAGGATCAAAGCCTCGACCATCATCCTGTACCTGGAGCACGATCATCTTATCACGAACCGCCAGCGTCAGCGTAATATGCTCGGCGGCAGCATGTCTTAGAGCGTTGTTCAGAGCCTCCTGAGCGATACGATAGAGACCGGCCTCACAATGAGGCGAGAGCGGAGGAAAGCGGCCTGGCTCACCGCTTGATCCTGGACCAGATGGCGGCTCATAGCGATACTCTAAGTGGGCACTACTCTCGGCCCGCAAGCGCTTCACCAAGAGTGACAGCGCCTCCGGCAAAGCATGGTCCTGCAAGGGAGCGGCCCGTAGGTCCATCACTGAGCGGCGCGCCTCTTCTAGATTGCTCCGCGCCAGGGCCAGTGCGCGGCGGATCGCCGCCTGCGCCCGTTCAGGCTGCACAGAGAGCAAGGCATCGGCGGTCTCCAACTGCAAAGTAATGGCCGCCAGGCCCTGAGCCAGGGTATCGTGAATCTCGCGCGCCAGCCGGTTGCGCTCTTCAATAGTGGCCAGGCGAGCCGCGGCACGCGTGTGCTCGGCAGAGAGGCGCGCCCGCTGCAGGGCCAGACCGATCTGATCGCCGATAATATGCAGTAACTGCAGCTCTGACGAGGATAGCTCACGCCAGTCCTCGCTTGCTACATTCAGCACGCCGAGCACTGTTTCTCCCACGTGGATCGGCACACTAGCATGAAAGCGCAGTCCCCAGGAAGAGCGATCGCCCTCTCGTTCCGCATTCCTCAAGCGACTACAACGCAACACATTGATATTGGCTGCGCTGGCCAGATTGCCGCCTAGAAACGTATCCAGACAGAGGCAGCGCCCGGTCATGCGTTCAGGATGGTCGGCCAGATAAGGAGGTAAGGACTGCGAGGCGGCCAGAAACGGCTCCCCATCCCTATCAAGCAGCCAGACCCAACCTGTCTTGAGACCTAGTAGGCGCGTCACCTGATTCAAGACCTCCTGCAAAGCCTCACGCACATCAACCTTACGATTGAGCTGGCCAGCAATGATATAGAGGATCGCTAGCTCGCGGTTGCTACCCAGCAAAGAGGCAGTATCTTCCTGGACCTTACTGGCAGGAGCAAGATTATGGCTGGCGGGAGCGTGATGCCGTTCAGAGTCCATCATGTCTTTGCCTGACGACAGAAGCAGCCTACACCACGGCTCTGCTCTGACGGGCAGAGCTGAAGCTGACCGCTAAACGGCGATGTGTCCGATCCTTTCATGGGAGCCGCTAATGACCAGATCGATATTCTTTATTTAGTATATCATACAGCCCAGCACCGATAGAC
>NZ_JADGHT010000052.1 GCF_019683755.1 Thermogemmatispora sp.
TACGGTGCCGCTCGTGCTGATCTGGCGGGTCAGGTATGTGGCTCGACTATAGGAGTATCACTATCATATAGTTCTATGCTAGAATATGATAAGAGAAAAAAGTCGGTCTTTTCGAGAGGATGCGAAGAACCTCTGTGATCTCTGTAGATACTGAGCGAAAAAGGTTCCTCACTAGTACAGGGCTATTGCTCGTATGCTCTCTCATAGAGGTCTAAGGGGTTGGAGAAATAGCTAGCGAGTGAATAGATGAATAGAAAGGGGAATCATGCAAGCCTATCCTCCTCCCCCTCCTCCCTCTGATCAGGTGCCAGCCGGGCCGGGGGCTGGGCTGCCAGGCCTGCCGGCGGGGGGCCAGACGCCCATTCCTGGAGGCTCGCCCTCATGGCCCAGCTATAGCCAATGGACGCCATCTGATCCGTATGCTCCGACCGTTGGTGTTTCCAGCGGCATCGTGCCGGTGCCGGCTCAGGGAACGCCGCCATTGCCAGGAGCTGTTCAGGGGGCGTGGTCAGGTGCCCCAACGAGAAAGGCGGTGTCGACCCAGACTTCGCCTCTGCGCCGTAGCATCACCTGGCTCTGGATTGTGGCGCTCATCGTGGTCTTTCTGACCGGCCTAGGTCTGGGTGATGTCATCGGTACGCTGACTTCGACGTCCACGACGGCAAACCGGGCTCCCCAGTCGACGGCGCTCAGCGGCAATAGCTCTACTGCGACGGGAGTGCCCATCAGCAATAGTGCCGGCGCGTCGCAGGCAACACCCGCACCTGCTGCTACCTCTTCGTCCTCATCTTCAACAACAAGCACGGCTGGAAATGTCCATCACAAGGTTGGCGAGACGGTGACGTTTAACGATAGCTGGCAGATTAGGCTGAACTCTGTCACGACCTCCCCTGGCCAGGATTTTGACCAGCCCAAAGCTGGCGATCGCTACCTGTTGATCGACGTTACCCTCTTGAATATCTCGAACAATGAGCAGGAGGTAGCGGCGAGCTTCAATTTTACGCTACGGGATTCCGAGGGCCGTGAGATCGAGATGACCTATGTGAGTTTCGCCAGCCCGCCCCCGTCGGGCAAGGTGGAGCCGCAGCAGAAGATCCGCGGTACCCTGGTCTACGAGATCTCGCAAAGCCAGCAGAATTTCGTCCTCTCCTTCTCAGATCTAATGGAGAGTGGCCAGCTCTTCTGGGATATTCAAGTCTGATGGGGGTGGGAGAAACTAGACTGCCAGGCTAGCTCAGTAGCCTTAAGGTTGCTCTTGTGCCTGCTGCTTTTCTCCATAGTAGTAGGCTTCTGGAAAATCTGCCGCTACCTCCTTCCTTTTGCCGCTCCAGGTGCTGATGCGGATCTCATAGACGCTGGTGCGCATCAGTTCCTCATCGGTGACGGCCCGGTAGTCGCGTCCTGGCTCCAAGTGGGGGGCATATTTCTTGAGGAGCAGATGCAAGGCGGCCCGGGCCTGCTCCCGATCCTGGACGATGCGGCCCTCTCCGAAAACCACGACGCTGGCGTATTCGACGCTGAAACCAAGGGCGGTCTTAGCTGGGAGTAAGCGCCCCATTTCGTAGACGGTGAAGCAAACGCGCTGACTGCCCTCGATGTTGCGACGTGTTCGCCCCTCAACTGCCGTATGGAAATAGATGGCGTGCTCTGCTTCGTCGTAGACAAAGAGATTGCTGTTGAGGAACGGCTGATGACCGTCAACGGTGGCCAGTACTCCAACCGGCGCGCGTTTGAGCAAGCTGCGTATCCAGTGTGCGTCGTTGACGGCCCGATCTTGTCGACGAACGCGCTCTAGCTCTTGTTGTGGCTGAGCTGGCTGCTCTGTGTCCACGCTGCTAACTCCTTTTGCTGATCCTGTTTTCCTGCAACGGGGAAGCTGTCACCTGGCAGCTCCGACCGTGGATTAGGGCGATGATCTTCTTACTATGAGGCTCTTTCCTGGCTTTACACTCTTAGCATGCCTACTGCTTAAGCAGTGGACAAGAGCCAAAGGCTTCTTTAGATAGCAGCCATTGGCCTGGGCTGGCTTGCTGGCTCTAGCGGCTATTGACAACCCGGCAGGTCGAAAGCTATATCCTGGCTGGCCGATGCGCTAGTCCTGCCTAGCGGGTGGAGAGCGGCAGGCAAGCGACGGCCAGGGGTGCTCTTCTTGTCCCCGATCCTGATATGTCTTATCGGTCGCGAGAGATGAAGGTCTAAACGAGCTATGAGATCAGTGCTGACTGCTCAAGCGAACAGAGCCTCTTCTGCTATCAGTCAGCAAACAGAGTCTGCTCGGCGGCTGTCGGCGCTAAAAGAGCGAACCCGCGAGGCGTTGGTACTCTTGATGACGGCACTGCTCAGGCAAGCACACAGGTTGCTGACAGAAGGGTTGGCTGATGCTCTCCCTGAGCGCAGCCGGCTTGCGAGACTGGCTTTGCAGGATCTGGGAGGTCTCTATGAGCAGACGCTGCGCTTGATCTATCGCCTTTTCTTGATCCAGACGATCAGGAAGACCGGCTCCCTTCGCTCTGGTCTGTGCGCTCTTAATCTGGAGTGCCTGGACCTGACTAGAGCTGGGGATGATCAGCCTGGCGCTGGGGAACCCAAAGAGGGAGCCGAGCAGGGAGATGCCTCTACCTGTCGGCTCTGGCGGCGTCTGCAAGAGGTGTGTGCACTCATCGACTCTGGCTGTCAGCGGTCGGAGCTGACGTCGGCTTCCTATCCTGGCCGCCTGTTTGATCCAGCAACAACGCCCTACCTAGACGCTCTGGCTGTGCCGGATGGAGTGCTGACACAGGTACTGGCCCTGTTGAATTGTGATGCGCTTTCCGCTGAGGTGACACCTGAGACCGGCTGGATCTGGCTGCCGGCAGCTCTCTATGAGGATTTGCTGGCATGTATGCCGCGCTTGGCCAATGAACCGCTGCATGAGGTACATGAGCGGGGTAGGCGGGGCCTTCTTCCGGCGCGCTTCAATCTTGCCCCCGCTGCTCGTGGCGGCCCGAGACGTTACCCAGTCGGGGGCACCATTGCCCCCGGCAGTATCTATCTAATGCCCAGCCGTGGGCGCAAGAGCCGCGGTAGCTACTCGACGCCTTCCGCTCTGGTGCCCTATCTGGTGCGACGAACGTTAGAGCCGCTGGTGAGTCGCTGCCGGCGAGCCGAGGATATTCTTGCGCTCAGGGTGGTTGATCCGGCGATGGGCACCGGCACCCTGTTAGTCGCGGCCTGCGACTATCTGGCCCGGGCCTATGCTCGTTTGCTCGGAGAGGAGGAGGTCGGGGCGACGACCTCTCCAGAGCGCTGGAAGCACTATCGGCGCCTGGTGGCAGAGCGCTGTCTGTATGGGGTCGACATCGATGAGCTGGCCGTAGAGTTGGCGCGTCTTTCTCTCTGGCTCTTCATCGGTCAACTGGAACAGCCGGCCCCCTTTGTGCGTGAGAATCTGCGCTGTGGCAACAGCCTTATTGGTATAGCGCTGCCGGGTAAGGGATCGGCCGCCGAGAGCGCGTCTTGGCCTCGGCACCTCGCTCGCCTGTTACGCCAGATCCCTCTGCCAGGGGACACTCTGCCCGCGACGGCAGATGAGCGCGCACGGATACAGCGCCTGGCTGATCTCTGGGTGGCGCTCTGGTTTTGGCCACGCTCTTGCTCTTCGTCGGCTCGGGCTTGGAGGCGAAGTACTGAGGGCGAGACCTCTCTGTCGCTGCCTGCTGACCACACCTGGGCTGAGCTTCTGACCGCCGTAGCCCGGGGTGAGGATGGGACTCAGGCAAAGGCTTCGACAGACTCGGCGAACGGCTCGGATGGCGTCGATGGGTTACCATCGCTCACTGCCTATCTGCAGACGCTGAGACACCTGGTCAGGCGCATCCGGCCTTTTCACTGGCAGCTAGAGTTTCCCGCCATCTTCTTTGAGAGCGACGGCCACCTGCGGAGCCGACCCGGTTTTGATGCAGTGCTGACCAATCCGCCCTGGGAGACGCTCAAGCCCAACTCGCGCGAGTTTTTCGCCTCCTATGACCCTCTCTACCGCCGCCTGGAGCGTGCGGAAGCCGAGCAACAGCGTCAGCGTCTCTTGGCCGATCGCCAGATTCAAAGCGCCTGGCGAGACGAAGCGCACTGGCTGGCGGGGCTGAGCCGCTATGTGCGTCAGAGTGGTCTCTATCCGGCCCAGCAGGCCCCTAGCGGCGGCAGAGCCAGCGGTGGCGACCTCAACAGCTACAGGCTCTTTGTTGAACGGGCCTATCAGTTACTGCGTCCCGGAGGCTCTTGCGGCCTGGTCGTGCCAGCCAGCCTCTATACCGATCAGAGCAGTGCCGGGCTGCGCCGTCTGCTCTTGGACCAGGCCCGCCCCATTGTACTGCTTGGCTTTGAGAACCGCGCTGGTCTCTTTCCCATTGACAGCCGCTGCAAATTTGCCCTGCTGGTCTTTACTCGCGAGCGGCCTGCTGCCCATTTCCGTGCTGCCTTTATGCTCCATGATCCCGCCGTGCTGCAGAGCGACGAGGAGCGGTTTACTATCTGTCTGCCGCGCGCTCTGATCGAGCGCTTTGCGCCAGAAACGCTCTCGCTGCTAGAGCTGCGGACTCAGCGTGAGGCCGACCTGTTGAGCCACATCTATGGCGCATGGCCGTTGCTTGGCGGGCAGACTCCCCAACAGGAGGAGGCCGGAAGCTGGTCGGTGACGCTGACGCGCGAATTCGATATGACGAACGATCGCCGACTGTTTAACCGTGCTGGCGTGGGCTGGCCGCTCTACGAGGGCAAGATGATCCATCAGTATTGTCCATGCTTTGCTCCACCGCGCTACCATGTGGTGCCCGAAGTAGGACGACAAGCTCTCTTGCGTGGCGAGCTTGAACGCCTGGAGCAGGAGCTTGACGCGCTGGCCAGGAGAGCGTTGCCTCAGCCTCTCCAGGGGAGACGCCGCGAACGCGTGATGACTCTATTGGCCGCTGCTGGTCGCGGACCCCTGACCGCCGCCGATGTGCCTCTCGACTGTGAGGCGCCGCGTCTTGTCTTCCGTCGCGTGGCCAGTAGCACTAATGTGCGTAGTCTGATCGCCACCATTTTGCCAGCGGGCTGCTTTCTCGGCAACACTCTCACCTATGTTCGTCCCTGGCGCCTCAATCGCGCCAGGTTGCTGAGCCTCTTGAGTACTGAGCCTACTCAACCGCTCAGCCTGGCCTATGAGCGCAGCCTCTCTCCAAGGCTGCTGGCCTATCTCTGTGGCCTGCTCAACTCCTTTGTTCTTGACTATGTCATTCGTCACAAGGTCTCAGTGGACATTACTATGTCCCAGGCCGCTCAGCTTCCTTTGGCCTGCCTGGCCGCAGAAGAGCCTCATTGTCAGGCCATTGCGCGCCGCGTTGCTCGCCTGGTCTGCCTTGGCCCTGCCTTTGCTCCTCTGCGCGTTGAGCTCTTGGGCAGAGAGGACGCGCCCGCCCTGCCCCTAGAGCAGCGAAAAGAGCGGCTACAGCTCCAGCACGAAATCGACGCCCTGGTCGCTCATCTCTACGGACTAAGTGCAGCAGATCTGCGCGACCTGCTCTACGCCCCGCATAGCTTTCCCCTGGTGGCCACCTCCGTCAAGGAGGGCGTGCTATGCGCTTTTGCTAACGTCGAACGCTTGCTAGAGAGCGGCTAAGCGCACGGCCCGGCACTGTCGGCCTTGCTCATGTATGAAGATGCCACCTGCCTGACAGACCCGGGCTCTCCTGTCTTGATCAGGCGCTCTCGGAGGAGATGGCCTTCTGCTTCTGAGATGGAGGCGTAGAAGCGACGGCGCTGCAGTTGAGGATCGGGGAGGAGCCGGGCCAGTTCGGCCAGGGCCTCGCGCTGGCGGCCCAGAGCGAGCAGGGAGCGACGCGGTCGAAAGAAGCCAGCGAGGAGCCTGCTCCTGAAAAGACGATGCAGGTAGCACAAAGTAGCTTCCTGGCCAGTTGGGACAACCTCAAAAAGCGACCGTGGGGGGAGGTCATAACCCCAAAAATGGCCGAAATTTGGAGAAGGTCCATAGGACCATCGGTTAATCAGTTGGGAGCCTCGTCTCTGCCAGGGGAAGGCCCCGGCACAGGGGAGGGGACAAAGATGATTTGACGTCCAGGCCTGGTCAGCCGTATAATCTTGGCCGATATCTCCAAAAAAAGGGCAGACGACAGCCGGCGCATTAAAGTGGACGACGCCAAGGGGCGCCGCCCAAACAGCTACGGCAGCCTGTCAAAGGAAGGAAGCAGCGTCCATGCCAAAGCTTTACGGTTGGGTGCGTGAGGTGGTGCCCGATAGCCCTGCTGACCGCGCGGGCCTACAGCCAGGTGATCTCATTCGTACGATCAACGGCCATCTGATTCGCGATCTGGTCGACTACCAGTTCTACAGCGCCGACGACGTACTCACCATCGTCTTCGAGCGCCAGCAGGAGCAGCGCGAGGTCACTATCGTGCGTCAGCAGGGGGAGAGCCTGGGCCTGATCTTCGGCGAGGAGCCAACGCCCTTTATCCGCCAGTGCGCCAATAAGTGCGTCTTTTGCTTTATCAAAGGCTTGCCGCCGCGCTATGCTCCGCAGCCGGGGCTGCCCCACGGCCTGCGCTCCACCCTTTACATCAAAGATGACGACTACCGCTACTCCTTCCTCTTTGGCAACTTTATCACGCTGACCAATCTCAAAGAGCAAGACTGGCAGCGACTGGCCGAGCAGCGTCTGAGTCCGCTCTATGTCTCGGTGCACACGACTGAGCCGGAACTGCGGCGCAAAATGGTCGATGGGCCGCGAGCCGGCGAGATTCTAGAGCAGATCCGGCGCCTCGGGGAGCTACACATCACCTGTCACACGCAGCTTGTGCTCTGCCCTGGCATCAACGACGGCGAACATCTCGAACGCAGCATTCAGGACCTGGCTGCCCTGCGTCCCATTGTCGAATCGATCTCCGTTGTCCCCGTGGGTCTGACCAAATACAACAACCTGCTCAAGACCGCTGACCTGCCGCCGCTGCGCCCCTACACGCGTGAAGAGGCCGAGCGCATCATCGCCCAAGTCGAGGCCCATCAGCAGCGCTTTGCCGCCAGCCATCCCGAGGGCTATCCCTTCGTCTACCTCTCGGACGAGTGGTACTATCTCACAGAGCGCGAGGTCCCACCTGCGGCCCATTACGGAGACTACGCCCAGATTGAGAACGGCGTTGGCATGACGCGCTACCTCCTTGAGCAGTGGGAGAGCGCGCGGCGCCGTCTACCTGCACGCCTGTTGCAGCCGCGGCGCGTCACCCTGGTCACTGGAACAATGGCGCGTCCCATCATCGAGCGTCTAGCGGCGGACCTCAACCGCGTCGAAGGGCTAGAAGCTCGCGTCATCGCAGTTGAAAACCGCTTCTTTGGTCCCCTGGTGACCGTGGCCGGGCTGCTTTGTGGTCAAGATGTGCTTGCCACCCTGCTCGAACAAGGGGACCTTGGCGATCTCGTCCTTCTCCCGCGCATCATGCTCGACAACGCCGGAGAGCGCTTTCTGGATGATGTCACCGTCGAAGAATTTCAGGCGCGCTTACCGGTGCGCTCCCTCTTCGTGCGCAATGCCCAGGAGACTGTAGCCGCGATACGCGAATTAGCCGGCCTTCCCGCGCCGCGTCTATGGCCAGCATTAGCGGCACGCTAAGCGGGGATGGAGTCGGTGGGAGCCTCTCGTTGAGACTGGGTGGAAGCGCCTACCTGGTGGCCAGGACCCGCAGGCGCCGACTAGCCAGAGTAAAGGGGCCTCCTTGCTGTCCAGTCCGCTCACCAGACAGCCACGCGCCGCCAGCCGATTAGCGATCCGCCCGTAACCGCAGGTGACATCAAGCACTGTCATTCCTGGCTGCATTCGCAGCAATTGCCAGATCTGCCCGACCTCGCGCTCACTACGCTCCTCTGTCAGCACCGGATCGTAGAAATAGTGGTAGTCGGATGGCTCAAAGGTTCCCTCGACGTCGAAGGCCTCTGAAGGAGTCTCCTGGCTCATTCCTTTGCCTTTCATAGGGAAGAGCAACAAAAGAAGCTTCCAGGATGACTATCCTGTGAAGCTTCCAACTGCGGCACGTTTTGCCAACTGGCCTGGACACCCTGACAGGTGACCGTAGTCAGCCCGCCGAGCTATTCGCGTGTAGAGAGCTATTCCTGTGAGCTATGCTGCGGTCCCTGGCGCAGCAGCCACCAGGCTGAGGGCAACAGGGCCGCTGCCAGCAGCAGCTTCAGCGTATCGCCAATCAGGAACGGCACCATACCGAGCAACAAGGCCCGATCTAATCCCAGGTGCAGGACCAGGGCCAGCCAGGGCACGCCCACTGCGTAGATGATCAGCGAGCCGGGCAGCATCGCCAGGGCCGCCGTCACATAGCGGCGGTCCAGTCCCCGCTCACATAGCCAGCCGGTTACCCAGGCTGCCAGCGGGTAGGACCACAGGTAGCCACCAGTATAGCCGAGCAGCACCGCCACACCGCCAGCACCGCCGGCGAAGACCGGCAGTCCCATCGCCCCCTCGGCCAGATAGGCCAGCAGAGCCAGCGCCCCGCGTCGGCTACCCAACACCGCCCCTGTCAGCAGCACACCCAGCGTCTGCAGCGTGATCGGTACCGGAGTAATCCAAGGAATATAAATAGAAAAACGAGCACATAAGGCCATGAATGCACTGAAGCCAAGCACCAATACCCCATCGCGCAACAGAGCTGTGGAGCGTGACAGCGAACGAGCCGGCAGCACGCGATCCACCAACGTTGTACCAGACACAGAAGCCATTGACAGACTCCCTCTTTCACAGAGTGAGATAACTGCAGCGACCCAAAGCGCTGCCAGAAGGAGCCTACCAGCGACCTGAACCGACCGCCCCATCTAGCTGGCTGGGGCATTGGTCGGCGGGTCCTCGGCGACTCCTGAAGCCATTATAAAAAGCCGCGGCCCTCTGCTGCAAGACTACTGCTGCCGTGCGGCTACTGGACTCAGGCCAGCAGAGCGGCGCCTTCATTACGCGGATCATTGACCAGGCGCGAGACCGGGCGAGCCTGCATCTCCGCCGCCGGATAGGGGCGCAGCAGCGGCAGCAGGGCCTCCGTCGCCTGCAGCGTTGGATCGAGCCAGCGCTCGCAGGCCTCGCGCGGCAAAATTACCGGCATGCGGTTATGGATCGTCGCCAGCAACTCATTAGGCTCTGTCGTCACAATCGTACACGTGCGCAGCGTACGCCCATCGGAGGCGCTCCACTGATCCCACAGGCCAGCGAAAGCGAACGGTGACCCATCACGCAGTGTAATGTACATCGGCCTCTTCGCCCCATTGATCTGCTGCCACTCGTAGAAGCCATCGGCTACCACCAGGCAACGGCGCGAGCGCAACAAGCGCTTAAAGCTCGGCTTCTCAGCCAGCGTCTCAGCGCGCGCATTAATCATCCGATTGCCGATAGCCTCCTCCTTAGCCCAGGAAGGGATCAGGCCCCAGCGCAGCCAGGCCATCTGGCGAGTTCCCTCATGCAGGATCGCCACCACCTCCTGTGAAGGAGCAATATTATAGCGAGGCTGAGCCTCCAACGTGGCCGGCACCCCAAAGATCTCAGCAATCGTCTTCAAATCAGTGATCAACGTAAAGCGACCGCACATAAGCGAAACAACTCCTTCCCTCGCGCGCGAAGCCCTGCTCCTCAGTACCAACAAGACCAAGCACGCCCATAGCGCAACAATTCCCCTGTGTTCCCTCTCCCTTTTATTCTGCCTGCCGCAGCCACAAGCGGCAAGGGCCAGACTATTGATGCCCTTGCTGTCCTTCCTCCTGTCAAAGCCACTCGCTCCCACTCCGGCCAAAGCCAGGGCGGGCCATGAAGTCTGCCAGGGTTGGTGGAAGGCTTGCTCTGGACAAAGCCGCTTCTATCCTGTTACCATAACAGGCAGATTTCCCTTGCAGACGCTTAAGGAAGGAAGAGTTATCATGACGCAGATAGACGCGTATATAGCAGAGCATGAGCAGCGTTTCCTGGAAGACCTCAAAGGCTGGCTGCGTATTCCCAGCATCAGCACGCTACCCGAATATGCCGCCGACGTACGCCGGGCAGCCGAATATGCCGCTGCCCAGCTACGCAGCATCGGTCTGGACAACGTCCGGCTGATCGAAACGCCAGGGCATCCCCTCGTCTATGGCGAATGGCTCAAAGCGGCGGGCCGGCCCACCCTACTTATCTATGGACATTATGATGTCCAGCCCGTTGATCCTATCGAACTCTGGCAGACGCCGCCCTTTGAGCCGACCATCCGCGGCGAGAACCTCTACTGTCGAGGGGCCTGCGACGACAAAGGGCAGACGATGCTGGTCTTCAAAGCCCTGGAGACTCTCATGGCCACCGAGGGCGGACTGCCCGTCAACGTGCGCCTTCTCATCGAAGGCGAGGAGGAGGCTGGCGGAGAATCCATCGAGCACTATGTACGCACCTATCCTGAGCGCCTGAGCTGTGACGCCGTCTTCATCTGCGACACCCACATGCCCGCGCCCGACCTGCCGGCTCTCATCTCTGGGCTGCGTGGCATCATCTACACCGAAGTGGAAGCGCGCGGGGCCGTCCGCGACCTGCACTCAGGCACCTATGGCGGCATAGCCCCCAATCCTTTCCATGCCCTGGCGCTCATCATAGCCGGCCTCAAAGACGCGCGGGGGCACATCCACATTCCTGGTCTCTATGATCGCCAGCGCGAAGCGCCCCCGCAAGAACAGCGCTTCTGGCAAGAAGATCCCCTTCACCTGGCCGAGACCCTACGCCAGGAAATGGGCGTCCCCCAACTCTCCGGCGAACCCGAATATCCGCCGCTACAACGCATCTGGGCCAGACCGACCCTTGAAGTGCATGGCTTCGTCGGCGGCTTCAGCGGCGAAGGAGCCAAAACCGTCATCCCCGCCAGCGGCAAAGTCAAAATCAGTATGCGCATTCCGCCCGACCTGGGACTCACGGCTGAAGAAGTGTACCGCCTCTTCGAACGGCGCGTCAAAGAGCTAGCCCCGCCCGACGTCGAAGTCAGCATTCACAAAATTCACGCTGGCGAAGGAGTACTAGTCTCGCCCGAGGCCCCAGTCATCCGGGCTGCCACGGCGGCCCTCCAGCAGACCTACGGGCGCGAGCCGGTCTTCATTCGCGAAGGCGGCTCCATTCCCGTTGCCGCCCTCTTTAACGACATCTTGCGTGTTCCCATCGTCCTCATGGGCTTTGGGCTGCCCGACGACAATCTGCACTCGCCCAACGAAAAATACTCCCTCAAACAATTCTTTAAAGGCCTGCGCACCGTCGCACGCTTTCTGCAGCTCTACGGCCAAGGAGCTTGAGGAGAGCACACATGAAGAACTAAAGCGAACGGGGCGGTGTCGACTCAGCTAAAGCCCAGAAACAGAGCAGGAAAGGCAGCCCCGTAACCAACCAGGGGGCTGCCTTTCCTGCTCTGTGACCGATCCGTTCCCGTAGCACAGATGGACTCGGTTCCGATAAGGAGAGAGATCAATACCTGGCAAAGATCGCGAACGCTTGACCAGCGGGACTCACTTACCGGTATCGGACGACCTGGCAAGTGTGGCTTATACCGAGAGAGCCATGCTGCACCGCGCCTTGCAGGCGGGCGAAAGAAGCAGCTCCGGTCTGGACTGGGGAACGACAAGTCAGCAAGCAAGAATGCGGGTAGCGCGAACTGGGAAAGTCAGCCACGCAGGCGCTCCAGGACCGGCGGCTGACGCAACTTGGCAAGAGCCCCGGCCTCGATCTGGCGCACACGCTCGCGCGTAATCCCCAGCTCGCGGCCCACCTGCTCCAGCGGATGAGCCTGGCCATTGCCCAGACCGAAACGTAACTGCAGCACCAGGCGTTCGCGCGGCGTCAGCACCGACTCAAGCACGCGCTGGACCTCGTCCTTCAGCGTCTGCGTTGTTGCAATATCTTCTGGCGAAGCGGACTCAGTATCAGCCAGCACATCGCCCAGCTCCTGCTCCTCATCCTCGCCGACAGGCAACTCCAGAGAGACAGGCGCGCCCGGGGCTGACTGCAGCTCCAACATACGGATTGGGTCCAGCCCCGTGGCCTCGGCCAGCTCCTGTTCCGTCGGCTCGCGCCCCAGCTCCTGCAGCAAGCGCTGGCGCTCACGGCGGATGCGGTTCAAGGCCGTATTCACATAGACTGGCAGGCGGATAGTGCGCCCCTTATCAGCGACCGCACGACTAATAGCCTGGCGAATCCACCAGGTGGCATGCGTCGAGAAGCGGTGACCGCGACGCCAGTCATAGCGCTGCACGGCGCGGATCAGCCCGATATTACCCTCCTGGATCAGATCAAGCAGGCTCAGACCGCGCCCGACATAGCGCTTGGCAATACTTACCACCAGGCGCAGATTGGCCAGAATAAACTGCTTCTTGGCCTCGCGGTCGCCCATCTCGATGCGCTTGGCCAGCTCGATTTCGCGCTCATGCGAGATCATCGGCACACGCCCGATCTCGCGTAGATATGCCATCACGGCATCCGATTCGCCGGTGTCTAGAGCGCTCGCCGTGCTCTCATCCGCATAGTCAGCGCGGCGCCGGCGCCCACCCGAACGGCGTGCCGCACCCCCGCGCGTCGCAGGCAGGGAGGGAAGAGAGAGCAGCGAGGCAGTGTCTTCTAGCTCAGGCGAACCTGGCAATTGCGTCAGCTCTTCATGCATATCAGGCATCTCTTCTAACTCCAGGGCTGCTGGCTCCAGACCGCTGAGGTCCTCGTCCAGCTCAGGCTCTTCGTCCTTGCCAGGTTCCTCCTCTCCATCAACAACAGCGTCGTCGTTGTCGTCATCAAAATCTATATATTCAAGATCCTTCGTAAGCAACTGGTCAAGCTGCTTCTCCAGATCTGGATCGTCTCGTGTGGGCTGGTCGTCTAAGGTAAGCGCATTTCCCGTGTCGGCACGCTCCAGGTCTATCATGTGCGCCCTCCATGAAAAGGTAGTGTCTATCTTAAGCAGCAAGATAGCGGCAGTGAGGCTGTCTGACCCTACACGCAGGGAAAGCGAGCCTTCGACCTGTGTGAGACCAGGTCTAACGCCGGGTAGGAGAAAGATGTAAGACGAGACACGTTGCTTCTACCGATAGGAACACAGTACGGCCCAGAAATATTCCAGCGCTATTCCAATTATACCCTAAAGGTTTCCTTCCGTGCCAGTCTGTGGCAGCATTGACGATATCTAAATGCTCTAGATGTAATAGGTTGTTTAGATGCTAAAAGCTCAAAGCTTCTCAAGGTTGCGATCACTATTACATACGCCTGGGGGTAGGTTAAAGTGGCAGGGAACCCGAAGAGCCGGGGGCTGCGCCTGGAGAAGCGGCCCGTTCTGGCTCCTCTAGCTGGGAGTGGGCCCTGATCTCAGGCTCAGCATGGGTGGTGCGCAGACGGCGCAGGAGCAGCAGCAAGCGATAGCTCAGCCAGGTAGCCAGAGCCAGGGCCAGCAGGAGCAGAGAGACCGTACCCAGAATCTCGCCGACCGCCTCCCAGCTTGCGCCGAAGAGAAAGCCGAGGCTGAGAGGAAGCCCGACCCCGATCAGCTCGCCGAGTGTATCGAAGAGCAGAAACTTGCGATAGGGGTAGCGCTCGGCTCCGGCCAGCAGGGTGATCGGCACCCCGATGGCGGAGAAGACTGTCCGCCCCAGGAAGATCGCCCAGCCCCCACGCTTATGGAAAAGCTGACGTGCGCGGTTAAGCGTCTGGCGCGGAATCCAGTGTTGGGGTGAGTGCTCCAGGTAGTCGAGCAGGCGGCTTCCCCAGCGGCGCCCAAGACTATAGCCAACGCTATCGCCGGCCACGGCGCCACTCACGGCCAGCAGTGCCAGTAAGCCGAGATTGTAATCTCCCAGCACCGCGAAAGCGCCGGCTGCCAGGAGCAGGAGAGTGATCGGAAGCGGAATGCCGGCGGCTCCCAGAAAAACCAGGCCCCACAAGGCCGGATAGCCATACTCTTGGAGCCAGTTCACCAGATAGGGAAGCAAAGCGCTCATAGCCGCTCTCCCTCTGCCATGACGGAAGGTGCCGCCTGCTCTGCCATGCTGGTGCTGCTCGACGTGCGATGTTGCTGGCGATAGGTCTCAATGGCCTGCTGCAGCGTACGAATCAGGCTATCGACGGGGCGTTTTGTGCGCAGGGCCAGCGCATGTAGTGTCAGATGTTGCACGGAGGGTGTCTCTGGTATGTGCAGGGCCTGATAGAGGTAAGCTGTGGGAACATGACAAAGGTGAGCCACATAGGGGATAGTCATCCATGGGCGAATACTACGCACATCTCCTGCTTTTACTAAGGCGCTCTGCTGTTGCAGGTGCTGCACCGCGTGATAGGTTGAGCTGGCTGCGTAGACTGTTGTGCTGACAGCCAGACAGAGCAGAAGCACCAGCCCAAGGATCTTTAGTTTCAGGCTTAACACCAGGCTGCGGCCTGACATAGCAGTGGCAGGGGTCGGCACGAGGCCGTCGGCTTCCGACGGCAGTTGCCACCTATCTGCAAGGAAATCCTGCACTTTCTCTTGACGTCACAAAAGCTCTTTTCTAGAATAGCAGAAATGAGCAAGTATCTGCAACCGCTCGACGTGGCGATCAAACGTGTAGACCCGACCTTGCCGTTGCCGACCTACGCCACCGCCGGCTCGGTTGGCTTTGATCTCCTCTGCCGCGAAGATACTGAGATCGCACCCCGCGATCTCGGTTTCATTCCGGGGAATGTGATTGTGCGCACCCCTCCAGGCTACCTGCTGCTGGTAACCCTGCGCAGCAGTACGCCGCGACGCAAGGGACTGCTGATCCCTCATGGAGTGGGCATTATCGATCAGGACTACTGCGGTGAGGGCGATGAGATCCTGATCCAGGTCTATAATTTCCGCGATGAGCCTGCCTTGGTCAGGCGTGGCGAGCGTATCGCTCAGGGTGTTTTCGTTCCGGTGGCCTTGGCCCGCTGGCAAGAGGTGACAGCCCTTGGGCCGAGTCGCGGCGGCTTCGGAAGTACGGGTCAATGAGGCTAGCGATGCAGGACTACTATTCGATTCTGGGTGTGGCCCCAACCGCCTCGCCCGAGGAGATCAGACGCGCCTATCTTCGCCTGGTACGCCGTTATCATCCCGATGCTCATCTGGCTGCCGCTCCAGGGCTGCAGAGCATGCATGAGCAGCAAATGAAGCTCATTAATGAGGCGTACGAGGTGCTGGGTGACCCGCGACGCCGCGCCGCCTACGATGTGCACCGGGCCGCAGAGCTGCGTGTACGCGCTCTGCGTGAGGCTCGTCTGAAGTATCAGGCTCAGGTGGGCAAGCAAGGCTCTTCGACCGAAATGACCTGGCTTGAGGGGCTGGTCGGCTTTGTGCGTGAATTAAAGCGCAGCCTGCGTGAGGACTGACGGCTCAGCCCTGCCTGGCTGCCTAGCGAGCAAGTCGGCTGGCGCAGCGCGGCCTGACGCCTCGCAGGAGCTGCTCATGGTCAAGGAAGCTTCCTCTTGTTGATCTCTGGCCTGGCTAGCTGGCTGTTGCCTGCTGTTGTCCAGCACCCACCGATCATCTGGGCAGCGGCTGCACATGGACAAAGTTACCGGCTTGCTGTCTCTGGCCTTCCTCAAACCTCAGCCTCGGCGCGTTGGCTGCCACCGGTTCCCAGCTTAGCCAGGCCTTCGGCAATCGCGTTCACTACTCCCAGTTCCGCCGTTTCGCGCGCCACCCGAAGGGCATTTTTGATGGCCTTGGCGTTCGAGCGTCCGTGCGCGATGACAGCTACGCCGTTGACGCCCAGCAGCGGCACGCCGCCATATTCAGCATAGTCGAGACGTTTGAAGAGCTGTTTCAGGCTCGGCTTCAGGACCGCTGCTGCTAGTGTGTTGACCGGGTTGCTGGTCATCTGGCTGCGTAGCATGGCGATCAGGGTCTCAGCCAATCCCTCGCTCAGCTTGAGCACTACATTACCCACAAAGCCATCGCAAACCACGACCTCGGCGGCGCCCGCGGGAATATCACGCCCTTCGATATTGCCGATGAAGTTCAGCCCAAGCTGAGGAGCGCTCTCTTTGAGCAGGCGATGAGCTTCTTGTACCTGCTGGTTACCCTTGGTCTCTTCCTCGCCGTTGGCCAGCAGGGCTACCCGCGGGCGGTTGATGCGGAAGATCCGCTCCATATAGACGGCGCCCATGAGAGCGAACTGCTGCAAGTACTCGGGCTTACAGTCTGTATTGGCGCCGACATCAAGCACCAGGGTCGTCCCGGTGCGTGTAGGCATGACGGTGCCCAGAGCAGGCCGATCAACACCGGCGATGCGCTTGAGCACGAACAACGAGGCGGCCATCATCGCGCCGCTGTTGCCGGCGGAGACCGCCCCGATCGCCTGGCCCTCGCGTACCAGCTCCAGGGCCACTACCAGCGAGGCATGCTTTTTGCGCCGCACCGCGTTGGCCGGGTGCTCATCCATAGTGATGACCTCATCGGTGTGGGTAATCGCCAGGTCCAGGCCGCGGGTATCATAGCGGGCCAGCTCGGCACGGATTTGGTCCTCATGGCCTATGAGCTGGACGCCAATGCCGTACTCACGCGCCGCCTCCACCGCTCCCTGCACTGTAGCCGCGGGGGCATAATCTCCCCCCATCGCGTCGAGCGCGACGCGTACTTTCGCCTCCATAGCCGTACTCTCCTCTTGCCCTCAGTCTGCTCTTATCGCTGATGTGAGCCTTGCTGTTCCTGATTTTATCTTTGCTGTCTGGTTACCCCTTGGCTTATCGCTGCTCTTCACGGCTCGCCGATGGTCTTGCGCACCAGCTCGACCAGCTCGTCCAGATTAAAGGGCTTCGACACAATCTCCACAACGCCGGCATCGCGGAAGGTCTGCTCTTCATGGGCCACATTGGGGTAGGCCGTCACGATGATCACGGGGATCTTCTTCTCCAGCCACATTTCCATCAGCTTCAACTCATCCCGTCCGTCCAGGTAGGGCATCATGATATCGAGCAGGATCAGATCGGGATCATGCTCGCGTACGGCGTCGTAGAAGCGTAGACTTTGCGTCGTCATATGAGTTTCATAGCCCTCGTCTGCGAGCGCCTCGGTCAGGAGATCGGCGATGGTGGGGTCGTCATCCATAATCAAGATCTTTTTGGCCATGTGACCAACAGCCCCCTCGTCTCTCGTCTCGTCATGATACAGCAATTACAATAGTCCTTTGTGTGCCGCGGTCAATTTCAGGCTCTCGCTCTCAGCAGGGAGCAGGCTGAGCTGCTTGAGAGCGATCGCGAGCAGTTTCCCGACCCGTTGGCGTCGTAAGCTCGTGATCGTCCGCCCGGGCTGAGCGGCCAGTATTCGCCTGAATGGCCAGGCAAGGAGTTCTAGGCCAGTCTGATGCCGTCCAGCCTCGACTGGCCTCACTTGTAGTGTTGGGCCTGCTCCTTCTCTTCCTGCCCTGCTTATCAGGCTCTCGTTCCTAGAATAGGCACTTGACGGGCCTGTGTGCGACCCTGTTGCCCCAGACCACCAAGCTGCTGGGACGCTGAGCTTTGGCCAGCGCAGCAGCTTCCGCTGCGCTGCTTGGCCCAGTGCTAGAGCCGATACCTTTGACTCTGCCTGAGTGGACTGGATAGGAGATGCTCGTATAATTATAGCACTCTGCCACTGTCTTTAGACGTGCCAGCAAGGGTTTTTGCTTACAGAATAGGACCTTCTGTCTGAGATCGCTCTAGCCTTCACGGGATGAGAGGTCTCCCTGACAAGAAACTGCGTCCTGGCTGTCTACTCCTAAGCCAGCGCTCTTTGCTTGGCTCAAGAAAGGAGCGCTTCTAGAGCGCTACTACTTTGGGCCATCAGCTCTTGCGTCTCAGCGATGATTGCCAGTAGTAAGCGATAGCGCTCATAATCAACCGGAGACAGCTCCTGCCCGAGGCGCTCCTGAAGCCAACGCGCGCAGATTTGATAATGTCCGATGCGGAAATGCCAACACTCAGGCGGCAGGCCCTCCAGTGCCTGGCGCCTGTTCAGCCAGAGGCGTCCATCTGGAGTATAGTGCACGCAGTCGATCTGGAGGCGCGTCGCCAGGGCTGGTGGCAAGACATAGGCCGAAGGGCAGGGTAGGCTTGCCTGCAGATGCAGTTTGAGCAAACGATTGCCGATGCGATAAAGCAGACGAAAGCCGGTGCGATGTGTTGGCAAAGGGCAACGCGGAAAATCGCAGCTGAGCTGCTCGCGGTAGCGCTGGCGGTAGACCGGTGCATGAAGAACGGCGTAGAGATAGGCGAGCACTGCTTCTGGTCCAAAGCTGGTGAGCAGATCGCCGCTGCCCCAAGGGACAAAGCGTAGATTGAGACGGCGGGTGAGCAGCGTGATAAAGGTTGGTGCCAGATTAGGGCGTGCCACTCCTCGGCTTTTCTGCGCGTCCGCGTCCTCGTCCTCAAACAGATAGAGGGGGAAAACATAGGCACATTCGCGGGTCGCCGTTGAGAGCAGGCACATGTCGGTGAGGGTCTTGCTGACAAAGACATGTTGGAAGCTCTCCTGACTGAGCTGGCGCGTCGTGACAAGCAGGATGTTAGGCCGCAGGGCGTGGCGCATCAGGGCGAAGCGATGGTCGCCGGCTTCGATAGCTGGGGGCCAGTAAGCGATACGGCGCGTGTCGAAGGGACGATAAGCGTAGTCGCGGTAAACCTCTTGTGGTGGCAGGCTCAGAAGCTGACCCAGCAGCCGGGCCTTGTGCTGGGGCGTACCGCGGCGGCTAGCGTCAGTTGTCACTGCTGATCCCTGTCCGGGTCTCTGATGGCTCGGCTCCTGAGCATGCTGGGCCACATAAGCAGCAATCTGCTGAGCAATAGCCTCATCCGAGGGGCCCACCAGCACGGCATCCAGGTGGGTTTTGATGCCTGTGCCATAGAGGGGGAAGATCTCGGGTAGAGAGGGATAGCGCTCCCATTCAGCCTGATGAGCCAGAGTGCGTGGCACGAAGAAATAGAAACGCGGTTGTGGCTGCAAGCGTTGCCAGGGCGTTGTGTCGACGTCCATCTTTTCCAGCAGAGCGTATTTCTCGCTGCGAGTGCCGCGCAGTGCTGCATAGTGCACGGTGGCTCGTCTGACGACTGGTCCTGGGCCTTGGCTCCCAGCACGACGCCTGACAAAAAGGCCGATTGCTACCCCCTGGCG
>NZ_JADGHT010000428.1 GCF_019683755.1 Thermogemmatispora sp.
CCGTGGCCCAGGTGGCTTTGCCAGGTCAGCCCTCCGGCCCGGTGGCTCTCCTCTGTCGCTGCTTGCTGCTTGCTCAGGTCGATAGCCTCCGCGCGGCAGGCTGCAGATTGCTGCTGGCCTCCTCCCGCTAGCGGCCCCGGCCCACCAGGGTCAGGAAAGAGGGGCCTGACCGACCGACTGACTGTGCTCTCCGCCTCGCTGTCAGCTGATACGCTCTGGCTAACCTTAAAGAAAGCTGAAACTTTTTGGTAGAGGCGTATTGTTGACTTGTTCTTCTCCCCATGTGCCTGTTATCCTAACAGTAGGGAATGCACCCCGACTGCTGCAAGGCAGGAAGCAAGCAAGACAGCTGCAGCGGGTTCGCTGTGGTCTGCGTTTGCGTCACTTCAATAGCCACGTTTCACTCAGTTGAAACGCAGAAGACGAAGAAGAAGAAGGAGAGCACAGCATGCAAAATCAGAAAGGTCGTGGTCGCGGTTTCGCATCCATGAGCCCGGAGAAGAAGCGTGAGATTGCCAGCAAGGGCGGCAAGGCGGCCCATGCGCTGGGCACGGCCCACAAGTGGACCAGCGAGGAGGCCCAGGCTGCCGGTCGCAAGGGTGGCTCGATCAGCCGACGGCGCCCGAAGAACGCCCAGACCCAGGCCCAGGCTTAGGCGCGGGCGTTTCTGCGCTCTTGCCTCGTGCGCCGCATTGCTGACGCCGCACGAGGCGGCCTGTGATTGTACTTCAAACTGTTCCTTGGTTGCTAACGCTGGTTGTTTTTACTCAGGTAACGCTACAGAGGCTGGCCGTTCTCCTACGGACAGCCTTTTTTGATGCCTGCAGGCGGCTGGCGGGTGCGCTTGAGAAGAGAGGGCCAGACGGCATGGTGGATGGGAAGCCGCGCGCCGGGCTGAACGGCCTGGGACTGGCCGGGAGTACTTTTTTGAGGGAGCGGTATCTGCCGGGGCGCAGGACTGGTATAATCTCCTCTGTACACGAGAGCTGAGGCGACGAGCACGCCATGCAACAACTGTCGAGAAGGAGGCTCCTATTTCTCAGAGAGCACCACGCCTGGTTGATCCGACGACTGGGATTGCGGTGAGCGAGACGCCGGTGACGACGGAGGCCGCCCGGCTTGAAGCCCCTGATGAGCTGGAGGAGCAGGCGACTGGCTCCGGCTGGTCGCTGGCAGGGCTGCGCTTGCCGATCAGCCTGGCTCGCTTGCGCCCGGGCCGGGGAGTGACTTTACGCCGCTTCTCAGTGGTGGAGGCGGCACTTTTGTTGATGCTGGGAATTCTGGCCTCCAAGGGGTTGGGGGTGGTGCGCCAGGCCCTCTTTAATGCCCTCTTTGGAACGGGACCCGAGGCCAATGCCTATTATGCGGCTTACCGCCTGCCCGATACGCTCTTCAATCTGGTGGCCGGGGGAGCGCTGACGCAGGCCTTCATTCCGGTCTTCGTCTCCTATCAGCGCCGCGGCGATCAGCGCGAGGCCTGGTATCTGGCCAGCCTGGTCTTTAATGTGCTGCTGGTGGCCCTGACGATGCTGCTGCTGCTGGGTTGCCTTCTGACGCCGGCCTTCGTGATCCATATTCTGGTGCCGGGCTATCCGCCAGCGGTGCAGGAGTTGACGATCCGCCTGACGCGCATTATGTTGCTACAGCCGCTGTTGCTGGGCCTGGGGACGATTGTGACGGCGATTTTGAGTAGCCGCGAGCAGTTTTTGCTGCCGGCGCTGGCGACGGCGATCTATAATGTGGGCTTGATTGCGGGCCTGGTGGTGGCGCTGGTGGTGCCAGGGGTGGGGATTTATGGGCCGACGCTGGGGGTGTTGTTGGCTGCGGCTCTGCAGATTGTGGTCCAGTTGCCGGCCCTCTGGCAGCAGGGGGCCCGCTATGTCTTCGCCTGGAATCTGCGCTATCCGGGCTTGCGCGAGGTGATGGCGCTCTTTATTCCGAGCATGCTGGCGGTGGCGGTGGCGTATGTGAGTTCGATTCTGGAGACGACGGTAACCTCCTTTCTGCCGGACCTGGCCAGCCTGGCGGCCTTGCATAATGCCTATATGTTGTTTTATTTGCCGGTGTCGTTGATCGCTCAGGCCATCGGGCAGGCGGCGCTGCCACGCATGGCGCGCCTGGAGCTGGAGGGCCGCTATGCGCGCTTGCGCCGCTTGTTTGTGCAGGTGATCGGGTCGTCGCTGGTGCTGAGTGTCTTGTCGGCGCTGGCCCTGGCCGGGTTGGGGCTGTTGGTGATCGATCTGCTCTTCCGCCACGGGGCCTTTGATGATCATTCGGCCTGGTTGACCAATCTGGCTCTGTTCGGCTATGTGGTGGGTTTGCCAGGGGTGTGCGTGGGGGATGTGGTGGCGCGCAGCTTTTATGCGCTGAAGGATGCGCGTACTCCTTTGTTGACGAATGTCTTTGCGCTGCTGACGCGGGTGGCGCTGATGGTGGGACTCTTCGTCTGGCTATCCGGCGAGCGGCAGATTCTGGCGGTGTCGCTGAGTTTGTCTGGCTCGGCCTCGGCGGAGGCCCTGCTGCTCTGTCTGGTGCTGTGGTGGCGGCTGCGCCAGCGCCAGCGCCGGCAGGTCCAGGGAGTGGGATGCTGAGGCCGGCGCCGCTGGTGGGAGCCGTGCTTGTTGTCGGGTGAGCTGGCTGATTTTACGGCGGGACGGCTCCCTTTTTCTCGCTTGCTGGTGCTTCTCTCCTCCTGACTGTTCTCCTTTCTTTTCTTTTCTTTTCTTTGATGTTCCCTTCCCTGTGTTTTGCTCTGGTGGTAGTGATGAGCTACCTCTGCGGTGCTGTGTGCTTTTCCCTGGCTGCTGCGAAGCGACCGACCAGACCCTCCAGGGTCGTCTTCCGGTCGGCATGGGAAAAGAAAGGAGCGGAACCCGATCCCCCTCTGATGAAGCCCTTTTGAGAGCCTCTTTCGAAACTCTCCTCGGTCCCGCCAGAAATGCGGTCAGATTCTGACCGCATTTGGCTGGTTGACCGCATGTATTACCTGTAAAATATGATAGTCTGTGCTGATGCTTTCTCGAAACTCGCCCCTTGGACGTTGCAAAAAACGAGTTTCGAGAAAGGTCGTGATCCGATAGATTTTTGCGAGGGGGAGCGGGAAAAAACAAGGCTCTCAGAGAGAAAAAATGGGGCCTCGATCGTTATAGACTATGGAAGAAGTATCCCGGGGCCACTTACGTCGGGCACGGTTGCAGAGGGGACGATCCGCACGAGGATACTGAAAGGCTTGAGCAGCAGATGGACCATGCCAGGTGGATGGCCCGTTGCAGAGGGGACGATCCGCACGAGGATACTGAAAGTGATGCTCCTGGATCTGCCGCCAGAGGTTGACCAGGGTTGCAGAGGGGACGATCCGCACGAGGATACTGAAAGGGCCAAGACGACATATAACAACTGGTCTGAGGCCAGAGTTGCAGAGGGGACGATCCGCACGAGGATACTGAAAGTGAATGGGTG
>NZ_JADGHT010000053.1 GCF_019683755.1 Thermogemmatispora sp.
GGGGTGTCGGGACGGGGAGGCGCCTCGCCCTGCTGGGCAATTCCTAGGGCGAGGCGGCAAGTCTTCTGTCCTGAGGGAGAGCACTTCAGCCGCGGAGAGGTGAGCTGCTGTGAGGCGAGCTAGTCCGACTGCGGCTTGGGTTCGCGCAAGTGACGCTCAAACCAGTCGAGGATGAAGCGGAGGCGTTGCAGGCGCAGGTAGGGATGGCCCCCGCGAGAGAGGCCGTGGCTCTGGCCCTCGAAGCGCACGTAACGCACCTCGCGACCCAGATACTTGAGCGCGGTAAAGAGCTGATCGGCCTGCTCGATGTTGCAGCGGAGATCTTGCTCACTGTGCAAAATCAAGAGCGGTGTCTTCATCTGCTGCACATAGGCCAGGGGCGACATACGCCAGTAGCGTTCCAGGTCCTCCCAGGGAGTAGTCTCCAATTCATCATCGGCAAAAACCCAGCCAAAATCGCTGCTCCCGAAGTCAGAAATCAGATTGGTCAGGCTACGATCGGCCACGGCAGCCCGGAAGCGATCGCTATGGCCGATCAGCCAGGCAGTCATAAAGCCGCCGTAGCTGCCCCCGATGACGCCGATGCGCTGTTCATCGATGCCACCCTGTTGCAGAGCCGCCTCGATGCCTGCCAAGATATCCAGCGAGTCCTTTTCACCCCAGGCTCCGCGCACGGCCAGGGCAAAGTCACGCCCATAGCCGCAACTTCCGCGCGGGTTGGTATAGAGCACGACGTAACCGGCGGCGGCAAGTACCTGCATTTCGTGGAAGAAGCCATAGCCATACTGCGTATTGGGGCCGCCATGAATCTCAACAATGAGCGGATAACGCTGGGAGGAATCGTAATGTGGAGGGCGCAGCAGCCAGCCATCCATTGGCCAATCATCGCAGCCACGGTAAGGGAGATATTCCGGTACGGCCAGCTTCAGTTCTTGCAACAGCTCATCATTGCAATGAGAGACCTGGCTGAGCGCCGGCGCGCCAGCGCCTTGCTCCTGCGTCGGTTCGTCCGCTCCCCGGGTCAGGGTCAGCGAGCAACGGTAGACCTCCGGTGGCTGGACAGCGCCGCCCATGAGCACAGCAGCGTTCTGACCTGTTTGATCCAGGGAGAAGTCGCGGACGTGCACTTCGCCAGGCGTGAGAGTTGGCGGTTCCTGACCGGCACCACTGATAGGAATAGCATAGAGCCTGGTTGCTCCGCGGCGCGAGGCCAGCACATAGAGCGTCTGACCGTCGGCAGACCAACCAGGCGGAGGCATCAGATGCTCATCGCCCAGGTCGCTATTAGTCCAGTCGACACAGCTCCCCTCAAAGTCAGTCGTCAGACACACGGGCTGGACCTGGCCCGGGACAGCCCCGTCGAGCGAGAGGATATAGAGATCGACATGGTTCGCTGAGCGATACTTTGGCATGGCCAAAAAGGCGAGATGGCGGCCATCTGGCGACCAGGAAGGCGAGGAGCACGACAAGGTTCCATCGGTCCACCGACGCAACTCACCCGGCTGTCCAGCCGCGATCGAGAGCGTATACAGATCGGGGCAAGGCATGCGCCAGCGATCTTCCTGGCGGCTGGAGACAAAGGCAATCTGCTGGCCATCGGGCGACCAGGCCGCATCACTGTCATCCCAGTCGCCATCGGTTAACTGGATAGGCTCACCTCCCTCGACGGGGATCAGAAAGAGGTGATGTCGTCGCTCATGAATAAACCCCACTCCGTCGAGGCGATACCAGAGGCGGTCAATCACCCGTGCCTTTGGCAGAGGCTTGCCTGCGGGCGTTTTTGGCTCACTTGGGCCGACTTGCGCCGAGAAGAGGAGATAGCGCCCATCGGGCGACCAGACGGGGCGTTCAACACCGTGCTCCATTCGGGTCAACTGGCGGGCCTCACCACCGTCCGCCGGCAGCAGCCAGATCTGGGTCGGACGTTGACCACCCTGCTCCGCGGCGGCTTCTACCGTCCCCGTCCTGGGCGGCTCCTCGCTCTCGCGATCAGAGACGAAAGCCAGCCAGCGCCCATCAGGCGACCAGGCAGGACTGTGCGCTCTGGCACGCCCACCAGTGAAGCGCCGAATCTCGCCCCCAGGCAGAGCTACCCAGATCGCCGAGCGATACTCGTGCTCCTGCTCGTCAATCGTGGTGACTACAAAGGCGATACGAGAACCATCGGGTGAAAGACGAGGTTGGCTGACAAAGCGCAGCCGATAGAGATCCTCAATCGTAATAGTCCTAGTCATAAACAGCTTCTTCTGATGGTTAACAAGACCGGCAGGAACGTATCACGCTCGCGAGGCAAGCTGCTCCAACCGGTCGACCCGCATTGACAATCATCCCCCATCGCTTCCCCGAAAGGAGGGGTCGATCTGTTCGAGGCCAGAGCATCGTGACTCTTCCCGGGCCAGGCAAGGAAGGAGGAGGAAGAAAACCGCATCATATGCCAATCCTCTTGAGGAAAGCTCTTGAGCAACGGCTATACCCGTACCTTGCCATCAGTGAGCAAGAGCCAGACTATGGCCTCTGACAGGCATGCGCTCGAGGGCAATAGGGGAACCAGGTCATTGAGCAGGCCGTAGGAGGCACTCGCTCTTTACGAGAGACAGCGAGGCCAACTTCCCTAATAGGTCCCAATCACCTGGAATGCACAAAGACATCATTTTTCTGAGATCTCTGCTATGTAGCAAGCATGACCATCGATGATCTCTTGCCTTGTTCACCATGATTCGCCTGATACTGATAGAGGCATGATACAGCGATAGGCTTCTTCCTGTCAAGCAAGCTCTCTGGCCTGGCCTGTTCGCCTGCCCAGCGGGGAGCGAATGAATGGCAACGAGAGGCGGACCGGAGCCGCGCAGAGTCCGCCGCGGCCGATCAGAACTGTGGATTCACAGCCCAGGTCAACAAATGGAACCAGAGGCCACAGAAATCATCAAGCAGCAGCTCGGCCAGTGCCTGCTGATAGAGGCGCTCAAAAGTCTCGGGGGCAACATCCGCACACGCGCAGACGAAATCCTGAACCAGCTTCCAAAATAGCATAAAATGCTGATAGCCCTCAGTCTGGGCTGGGGAGCCAGTTGAGAAATCGATCACAAACGGGCGACAGCCGACGTCGCGCCATCCTGCCGAGCGCAGAAGCTGACCTAGGACAGCCGTGATACCAAGGGTACGCCCATCGGGCGAGAAACTATATCCCCTGCGCCAGAGGGCGCGGGCTAAGTAAGCAGAGAGCTGCTCAAAGGCGGGGCTAGTTGTCAGGCACAGTTCGGCCTCGAGCAGTCGCATGCTCCCTCCGGGGCGTGTGACGCGGCGGCACTCGCGCAACAGCGGTAGCCAAGCAGAGATGGGCATCATGCCCATCAAGAAACGGGCGTTGACCAAATCAAAGGTATCATCGGGGAAGTCGAGGGGCTGCAAGGCATCCATTACGATAAATTCAACATTTGTCAGGCCGCGAGACCAGGCCTGCGCCTGGGCATACTCCACCACCGCGGGGCAGCTATCGATGCCAACCACCGTCACATGAGGATAGGCATACGCCACCGCCAGCGCCCAGCCGCCTGGGCCGCAGGCAACATCAAGGATCGTCTGTACCCCGCTCAGATCACCATCACGCTCCGGGAAGAGACCCCCCATGTGCCGTGTCACCAGCGGCTCTAGTTGCATGGCCCGTGCCAATTCAGCAGCGTCATCGGCCTCAATCACATAGGTTCCTCGCTCCCAGCAGGGTCTGATCCCATACCTCACACGCTCATCAATCATAGCGGTCAAGCTCCCTTCACAATCACAGCAGCGAACGCACTTACAGACCAGCAGCGAGGACCGCACGCCGCTCCTACCCCCCTGTCCGTTCTGGCCTGCCAGGCTGACAGAACCAGATGGATCATGGGAACAGCGGGGACCCTGCAGCCCCAACCGCTTCGCTATCCACTGCACTCCTACACTGCAAGGCAAGTGATTGGTACTCAGACCAGCCAACCTCGCCGTCAGGCTGGCCCGCATTCTCTTGTCGAGCAGCTTCGCCTCCATTGTAGCAGATCAGCTTTGGCCTGACCACCGGTAGCCATTTTTTGCGAGCTTCATCCCAAGTTGAGCGGATTCGCGTCACTGGTCCCCGACTAGCAAGACCCGCATCACAGGGGGATCAGACACAGTGGAAGCGAGGGGGAAGAGGGCCCTCACCACATAACCGCCCAGTCAAGCCGCAACAGAGAACGAGGCGTAGCAGAGGGAGCCAGCCTCACAACCAGGAGAAGCAACCAGTCGATCGAGAGCTATCGCCTGGTCACAGGAGAGCGAACTAATGACGCCGGCGATTGCGCCGACCACGCTCGGAGGTCAGATGAGAGGAGCTACGCCGACGGCCTCTTGCTTCACGTTGTAGGGCAAGATCAAGCGTCTCATGCAGGCGTTCGAAGTCATCGACATCAAGCTGCAACTCCACCGCAGGAGAATCATCGGCGCGGGCCCGTCCCTCCTCAAAGAGCTGGAGAATCATGACCAGCTCTACCTCAAACTCCATGACTTCTTCCTCAGCCGCCTCCTCGTCGACCAGCTCGGTTGTTGACTCCTCCTCTTCCTCGCCCGCACCCTCCTCCTCGGGCGCCTCGCTTTCATCTGGGAGATCGGCCTGAGTGAAGATCAGATTAGTGCGCACGCAGCGGAAGCGACCAGTCAGCTTCAGTGCGTCGGTGGCCATCTCTTCAGCCAGCTCCCGCACCACATCCATCATTTGGGTAAAGGCATCCTGCAGTTGCTCCAGCGCTCCCTCTTCCTCGGCACTTAGCTCACCCTCCTCGGCCAGTAACTCACTGCGCTCCGCAGCACTCGAGGAGGGATTAGCCTCGGGTAAGCGCTGCCGCGCCAGTTCGTTCAGGCGATCCAACGCCTGGGCGAGGGAGGGAGAGAAGGTACTTGCGCTGCTCTCTCGCTCTGTTGCATCATCAAAATGCTTGTCATCAAGTGGACGATTGCTATGCTCCTTTTCAAAGTGATTATCATCATCATCTTCTTCGAACTCAACATCGAGACCAACAGCCGCCTCTACCGCAAGGATCTGCTGATGAAGCTGTTCAGCAACCTCGCGGCTCATATACGCCTGGATACGAGCTTGCCGCGAGGCAGCCACCAATTGGAAAGGGGGCCAATCGCGGTAGCGCTCCCGGCCACGCAGATAGCGCACCTCGACCACCCCGAGGGTATCCAGCCGCAGCGAAAGCTCCATGAATCCCTCCTCGCAGAACGAACCGGCTGCGACACCACGCTTCAGTGAAACCGCTGGCAGCCTTATCAGCCAACAGCACGGAGTGCAGCCGTCATGTGATCCCTAGTCCTGCGCCGCCACGGCCAGTGGCCATGCCCACTGTGCGCTCCGACACCAGGGGGAGCGCACGGGCAAGCGGACAGACAGACGGGCGGATGGCATTGCCTCATGCGGCGCAAAAGGACCCGGAAGGTCAGACGTTTCAGGGTTGCAGTACTCTCTCGGGAGTTGACATCATCATACCACAAACCTTCTCCTTTGACACCGCAGTCTGTTAATCTCTACTGTGGGAGTAGGAGACCTGGTTTACCACTGATCTTGCTCTCCGGGATGTCCCTGGCTGGCTGGCCCCATTTGAGCCGCTGACGGGGTCTGGAAGGGAAGCCGGGAGGCCCCTCCTGGGCCCCGCCCGGAGAGGGGCGCGCCGAGCCGCTCTTCGGCGGCTCACACCCACCGGCTACAGGCGATATAATATTGTGTAGTAGGGAGGGAAGAGGGAGCGAGGACCAGAACGCCGCCCCTGGCGGCGCTGCGTGGGGCGTATTCTTTCCAGTCCAGGTCAGGTAGAGACCCGGCGTGGCTAGAAACCCAGACCTATGGAGCCAGAGCCATCTGTGCAACTTGAACAAATTCTGGGACATATCGCGGTCGGAGCCGCAGTCCTGGATGATACCGATTGGCGCGTTCTCTACAGTAACCAGTACTTGGTCTCGTTGCTGAACGAGCCGTGGCGCTCGCAAGGAGTGGTTGGTCACCGTCTCGCCGAGATACTTCCCCCGGAGCTTGTCTCCAGAGCTGTGCCGTATCTGCAGCGGGTCAGCACGACGCGTCAGAGTCTGGTCTTTCAGGACGTCCCTTATGAAGGGCTGCTGGCCAGTCGAGGGCGCACTTACTGGCGCATCTCCCTGATTCCGGTGACCTGGGGGGGGCAGCGTGGAGAGCGATGGGAGAAAGGGCGGCAGGAGGCCCTTCTGATTACCGTGGAAGATGTGACCAGCCAGGTGCGTTCACGCTTGCTGCTGAAGGCAATGCAGCACATTTCAGCGGCGATTGCCGGGCCGTTTGCCCTGCCCGAGGTCCTGGATCGTATTCTGCAGGCTGTTCAGGAGATGGTTGGCTCGACGCGTTGCGCCATTCTCCTGCTGGAGCCGGTGACCGAGGTTGAAACGGTGCTCCCCGATATCGCGCAAGCGCGCCCACCTGTGCGTCAAGAAGCCGTCGGCGAGTCCGAGCCGCTGGTGACCCTGGCGGCTCAGAAAGGATTGCATCCCAGTGCCCAGCAGTGGCGTCCCCGTTTGAATGAGCGCCTGCTCCTCAGCCGGGCTTTGCGCGAACAGCGTGCTTTGATCATTGAGGACACAGGCCAGTGTCCAGAGCTGGAGCTGCCGCTCCTTGATGACGATGGCCTGCCGCGCCGTCCCGGTTCCGTTCTGTGTGTGCCGATCTTCGATCCTCACCCCGAGCCGATGAGGCCGATCGAAGGTCGCGGAACGCAGGGCCAGGGTCTAGGGGAGCGCCCGCCAGTGGTAGGGACCATCGAGGTCTATCATCGACGGGCACGAGGCTTCCCTGCAGAGGAGGTTGAACTGCTCGAACAATTCGCCCGTCAGGCCGGCCTGGCTATCCATAACGCGCGCCTCTTTTTCAGCATCAACAGCCTGGCCCGTACGGCGAGTCGCAACGTGCGCCAGCGAGAGAATATCATGCAGGCTATTCCCGATGGGGTGGTGATCTACGACGCTCGCTGGCGCGTAGCAGACATGAATCACGCTGTGCGCCGCTTGCTGGGCTGGAGCGATGAGGTCCTGGGTCTCCCGATCTGGGAGGCACTGGCTCGCAGTCAGGCGCGCTTTGAGGAAGGGCTGCCCCGCGGGCCGGAAGATATTCCAGCTCTGGAACGCCGCGCCCTGGAACATAGCGTTGATGAAATTAAGGTCATCGGCGCCGATGGCCGCCCCTATGTCATTCGCCGTTCCTATGCACCCATTCACGACGCCGTTGGTGACATCTTCGCCTTCCTCGTGATCTACCACGATGTGACCGAGCAGGCAGCCGCACGCGAACGCATTGAGGCCGAGGTTGTGGCTCGGACGCTTGAGCTGGCCCAACGTAATCAGGCGCTGCAGGAGGCCAAGGCTGCACTTGAGGAGGAGAGCGCCCGCATGCAGACCCTCCTTGAGCGATTGCCCTCGGGCGTCCTCTTGATCTCCAAGGAGGCACGCGAGCGTCCTCGCATCAGCATCATCAATCGCCAGGCAGCCCGGCTACTGCGCCGGATGGGGGTGCCAGAGGCCCAAATCGATGACCCCGAGGAAATCATTCGCCGCCTGGCAGGACGCCCCAGCGAGGAGATCATCGATCGGATCAATGTCTACGGTCCAAACGGCGAGCTGATGGCTGTTGAGGAGCGACCGCTGGCACGCGCCCTGTTCCGCGGCGAGGCCAGCGAGAGCGAGCTCCATCTGAGCCAGCCTGATGGCACAACGCTATTCTTGCTGGCGAGTGCGGCGCCTTTACGAGCCAGCGATGGTACGATTAGCGGGGCGCTTCTGGTCTGGCACGAAATCACGCGTATGAAAGAGCTGGAGCGCGAGCGCGAAGATTTCTTTACGACGATGGCCCACGAGCTGAAAACGCCCCTGGCCAATATTCGTGCGCACCTGAGCGCCCTGCAGGCTGATGACCTGCGCTGGTCGCTGGAAGAACAGCGCGACTTTCTGCGCACCGCTGATGAGCAGGTGGAGCGCCTGGTCAGTATGGTCAATCAATTCCTGGATGCAGCGCGTGTCGAGGCCGGCGCGCTGCGGCTGGAGCTAGAGCCGGTTCTGCTCTCTGAGCTGGTCGAAGACCTCCAGGAGCGCCTGGAGGCCCTAATCGCAAGCTCGCATCGCAGCCTAGAGGTACGTGTCCCAGCTCAATTGCCCACGGTGCTGGCGGACTATGAGATGATTATCCGCGTGCTGACTAACCTGCTGAGCAATGCCTTTTATCACGCACCGGAAGGGGACACCGTCCTTCTGGAGGCAGAGCAGGTCAGTCCACGCGAGGTGGAGATCCGGGTCACCGACCACGGCCCCGGACTGACCCCCGAACAGCAAGAAGAGCTGTTCACGCGCTTTAGTACCTTCGCCGCTAGCCGTCGTCCGGCGGCGGACCGACCTGGCCAGCCGGCCCGGGACCGGCGCCGCGATAGTGCGCGTTGGAGTCCCGGTACAGGCCTGGGCCTCTATATCAGCCGCGGTATCATCGAGGCCCATCAGAGCGCATTGACGCTGCACAGCAGCCCTGGCCAGGGTACAACCTTCGCTTTCCGTCTCAGCATTGCAGGAGAACCAACAACAGCCCAGCCCCTGCTGCCCGCCTCAGCTCCGCGTGGCAATACAACCGGCTCCAGGGAGGGTGCACATGATGTCGGCTTCTGAGCGAGAGAAAAAACCATGCATTCTTTGTGTGGAAGATGATCCCCAGATGAGCGCCTTCCTGCGCGCGCAATTGAAAGCGCGTGGCTTTCAGGTGCAAACGGCTCGCGATGGGGCCCAGGGTATTGAGCTGGCCGCGCTCGTGCAACCTCAGCTTGTCTTGCTCGATTTATCTTTGCCGACGCTGGATGGCCTGGCGTTCTTGCGCCGCCTGCGCGAATGGAGCAATGCCCCAGTTATCGTACTCTCGGCCCACGATGAGGAGCCGGTCAAGATTAAGGCTCTCGATCAGGGGGCCGATGATTACCTGACCAAGCCCTTTAGCATCAACGAGCTGCTTGCCCGCGTGCGTGTCGCCTTGCGCCGGGCCGCTGAAACGGAGCGGCTGCTGAGCAGTCTGGGGCAGGGAACTACCAGCCCCAGTACGCCGATCTACCGCTGTGGTGGTCCTGACGGGCTGGAGGTGGATTTTGCCCGTCGTAAGGTGCGCTCCGGCGGCAAGGAGGTTCATCTGACTCCAACCGAATACGATTTGCTCTATGAGCTGACGCGCAACGCCGGCAAGGTGCTCACTCACCGCGAGCTGCTGCAGCGCGTCTGGGGGGCCGACTATGTAGGAGAGAATACCTATCTGCGTACCTTCATCCGGCACTTGCGCCGCAAACTGGAGCCCGACCCTGCCCATCCGCGTTTCTTGCGCAATGAGCCGGGTGTCGGTTACTTTGTCCCGCCCCCCGATGCTCCCCTGCTGAGTGATTTGTCGTAGGCAAAAGCACCTCTTTCCGGCAATTCACTCATGAAGGTCAACCTTCACAGGATTTTCACAGTTTCCCCTGCTGTGTTCACACAGTTGTCACTCGCCGTAATGTATACTCTGTAACAGAGGAGCTGACCGTGATTGCTTGCTTGCTTGTTCGCATCGAGAGGCGGAAAGGAGAGTATGCGAGGGCGCCCACACGCTAGCCCGGGGACTACCGTGAGGCGCTCAGGCCCGGATAAAGGAGATCAGTGTCAGTGGCCTAAGCCTTATGCAATGCAGGCTCTTGTGAAACGGGTCGCACGCCTGGTGATCCCGCTGGTGGGTTGATTACCCGCCCGCTTGCCAGTGAAGAAGGAGGACCACATGCAGGACCGCAAAGATGATCGTGAGATACTGCGCCGCGGTGGTTTTGATGAGGTTGAGATGCGCCGCCTGGCCAGGCTCCGCGAAGAGTACGCCGAGAGGGAACAACAACAGGCTCTTGCCGAACATCGCCGCCTGGAGTTTGTCCGCTGGCTTGTCGCAACGGGGAAGCTGAGCGATCAGATTGCGTGAGGCAAGGCGGCACCGATCACCCTGTTCGGAACGCTGCTCTAGCTCGTCAGGAAGGACTACAGCATACATCTATCCTCTTCGGTGCCATGGACCTTACAGCCGAGGGTAGCGCCGACCTCGCTCCTTCACAGGGCAGGTGCGGATGCTGCCCTCTTTACGCTTCTGGACGGCCTCCACGTTGAATGGCTGTATGCCCACTCACTGGACTGGCTTGACCAAGCTCTGACGAGAGACAAGGCCCGCCTGCCACTGCGCCGGCCATCGGGCCTGACTGCCTCCAGCTCGTTCCCTGAGAGACCTCTGAGGCCTTGCCTCCTCCGGCTGCTGGCAGGCGATCAGTGGTCTCTCGCTTGGGGCAATGCATGCGCCGCTGCCTGTCATGTGTGGCCGTCAGCGCGCTGGGACCCGTCATCCTGGCTTTTCCCGTCCTGCCAGCTCTGGTGGCGCGGGGCCTCGGAGGCTAGTCGCCGTGGGGAAGCAGATTGACGTGTCAAGGTGAGGATGCGCTCCATGACCTCTGCTGGGGGTTGAAGGCGCGGCAAATGTTCTATGAACAGGCGATCCAGTTCATCAAACTCTTCTTGCGGCTCTTCCCCTTCCTGCGCTGCTGCTGCAGGTTGGATTGATCGCTCGCGCTGCTCCCGCATAAACAATTTCCCCTGGATGTTGTTCCTTGGCTCGCTCGTGCTCTGCTATGTACAACGAACAACATCCAGGGGAAGTTTCACGCGCTAGGGCTTGCTTCCTACCGCACAACCGAGCTGGGCGACGATGAGAGCGTCGGCTTTAGGCCAAAGCGGCAGTGATCCTGCCTGTATATTCATGCAGAGCGGCGCGCAGGAGCGGCTTAGCCCGCTGAAAGTAGGTCTTGGCAGTAGCTTCCGGCATCTGCAGGGCCTGACCGATTTCAGCAAAGCTGAGCTGGGCCAGGTAGCGCAGCAGAACAACGGCCCGGAAGCGCGGTGGTAGCGCCTGAATGGCCTCCTGTAGAATGCGCTGAAGATCGTGGCGCTCGGCAAGCTCCTCCGGAAGCGGCCCACTATCGGGCATGGCGTCTAAGGGAGAAGGCTCATCCTCCTCGGTGCTGCCTTCCAGCTCGGAGAAATGAACGGCGCGCTTGCGCCGCAGTTCGTCCAGACAGCGATTGCGAGCCACCTGGAAAAGCCAGGCTTTCAGCGGCTCGCCGGTGCGGAGATTCGGCAGCGAGATGTAGAGTTGCAAGCAAACCTGCTGCAGAATATCACAAGCCTGGTCGTAGTCGCCGAGAAAGTGATAGATAAAGCTAAACAGAGCTGTTTGATAGCGCTTTACCAGCATTTCAAAGGCCCGCTCATCACCAGCAAGGGCTTTTTGGGCCAGAATGCCATCTATATTTACCGCAGGGCGTTCTTGCTTTGCCATTGTTTCGTATCCTCGTCGCTCTTCGTCTCGCTTTCTTGCTAGACAGAAGAGTACCGTTTTTCCCAGCGGATTACAAGGCATTCTGCCCCTGATAAGCTCTGCAGTAACAAGCTCTAAGCAGAAACTAAACCAGAGGGTCGCTTTCTTAGGACTTTTTAAGCTGCTGGTGCTCGGCCAGGCGAGGCCGGTGGCCCCCAGGCCGAGCGGCTAGATATTGGAACGCGACTGGGCCCCATCGACTGGGATACAGGCGCCACTTACCAGCGAGGCAGCGGAAGAGGCCAGGAAGACCACGACCGCCGCCACCTCTTCGGGCGTTCCGAAGCGTCCTAACGGGAGCTCGCTTTTCACAAAGGCCTCGATGCTCTCGGGGTCTGCCTGGCGCCGGCGATCCCAGGAGCTGCCCGGGAAGAGCAAGGAGCCAGGAGCGACGCTGTTGACCAGGATATTATTGGGAGCAAATTGACGAGCAAGCGATTTGGTGAGGCTAATAGAGGCTGCTTTGAGGGCATTGTAGGCGGGCCTTCCCCCGGATTCGCGCCCGAAGATCGAAGAGATAGCAATGATCCGCCCGCCGCCCTGGCGGCTCATGATGGGAGCCACCAGGCGCGCGAAGTGGCTGAGCGCCAGGACGTTGAGCGCAAGAGCGTCATGCCAATCCTCATCACTGGTGTCGAAAATCGTCTGGCCGCGGGCCCCACCGGCGTTATGGACCAGGATGTCGATGCGCCCATAGTGAGCCATGACCTCCTGGACAATACGCTCAATGTTCTGAGGAACCATCAGATCCGCAGCGATGGTCAGGACGTCGATGCCGGCGCTGTGCAGCTCCTCGGCTGTTTCTTCCAGAGCCTTGCGCCCGCGAGCAATGATAGCTAGCCGACAGCCTTCAGCGCCCAGCGCGCGGGCGATAGCCTTACCTACTCCGCGGCTGGCTCCCGTGACAATAGCGATTTTGCCTTCCAAGCCCAGATCCATAGGCAAGCCTCCACAAAACGCTAAGAGAGCGAGCAACTCCCCCCTGCTGGCAGGGGGACAGGCATGGCTATAAATGAGTGCACAGAGTATCTTGCTCAGCCCACGCAAGCAAGGTGCCTGAGCTGAGCAGCGACCAGCACGGCGGTCCCCTGCCCCGATCAGCCCGACGGTGCCGCCCTTTCGGAGTCCGGTCGGTTGGCAAGAGCAGGCAGAGCGGAAAGAGAAGGGTGCCGACCTGGGCTCCGGCTGGCGACCACGGTTTGTCTCAGAAGCGGGGCAATTGGGGCGTGCTCAGGACCCGGCTGAAGAACTGGCTGACGATGCGCTGATCGGCTCGACTGCCGACGCGCACCAGCAAGACATTGGCCGGGTCCATCGCGATATTTGGCTCGTTGGTCGGATATTCCTTGAAGCCTTGTGAACCAAAGAGCTTGATCAGCATCTCTCGGTAACGATAAATCGACAAGCCAGTTCCCTCGGTGTCCCAGTGCCAGGAGAGGCCAACAGCAAAGAAGATCAGATCCTCACGCGCCTCCAGATCGAGTGCAAAGGCCAGGAGATTGCGCGCAATTCCCAGGCCACGCCAGTCCCGGCTCACCTCGATAGCCACCTCATAGACCTGCTCCAAGCCCTCCCACCAGGCGTCTCCCGGAGCCAGCGTCACTTCGCCAACGATCTCCCCTGCCGGCGTATGGGCCAGAGCCAAAGCACAGTCAGCCCGCCGCGCGATCTCCAAGAGCAGGCGATGCTCCCGCTCGGGTAGGCGTGTGAAAGAGCAGAGGCCACGAGAGGGACGCAGGCGCTCCACCAGCGAAGGTGGACAGAAATCGCGCATGAGCACAGGCCCGCGCGCTGTCTGGAACGTCTGACTGCGCGAAGGAGTGTCAGCCCCGCGAAGATGGAGCAAATCGAAGAGGCCAGCAAGAGGAGAGCGCTGGCGCAGCGGCGGGAAAGCCGGACGTACCGCTGGGGGTACGGCCAGGTGGCGTACGAGCGAGGCGGTATGTCGATTGGCGCGAGTGATCTCCTGGATGCGTGGCACTGGGGGAAACTGCTCAGGCCGATCGTCAAAGGTCGTAGGAAAGTCACTCTCCTGGAGAGGTTTGCCCATCACCTCCCATGTCTCGCGCTCTCGCTCGCGCATCGCTTCCCAGGCCGGACGCCAGCGCTCGATCCAGCTTGCTGGGAGGTGGGTTGGCAGAGGCAGACCGGCCATTTCCGCCCAGACCAGGGCCCAGGCACGAGGTACTACACGGTAAGGATCATAGCCTCCCCCCCCAACGGCGACCCAGCGCCCACTACAATAGCGGTGGGCCAGCTCGTGTACCAGGCGCACCTGAGCACGTAAGGCTCGCATGCTGAGAGCCAGATGTGTCAGTGGATCCCAGGCATGGGTATCGCAGCCGTGATTGCTGATGATGACGTCTGGAGCGAATGAGAGCGCCAGCGGCGGCAGCAAGTTCTCAATGACCTCAATATAGGAGTCATCCTGTGTGAATGGTTCCAGGGGCACATTGACTGAGTAACCGCGGCCAAGCCCATTCCCCAGCTCAAGGACATCACCGGTGCCCGGAAAGAGGTAGCGACCCGTTTCGTGGAGGGAGAGAGTCAACACGCGCGGTTCATCGTAGAAAGCGCGCTGGACCCCGTCGCCATGATGAGCGTCGAAGTCGATATAAAGGACTTTGGCTTCACTGGCACGCAGCACGTGGGCAATAGCGACCGCGGCATCATTGTAGACGCAGAAGCCTGACGCTCGGTTGGCCCAGGCATGATGCAACCCGCCGCCAGGGTGGAAGACATGAACAGGCCGTTCAGCGGGCGAGGAGAACTGACCGCCCTCGGGAAGTCCCAAGACGGCGCAGAGAGCTATCAAAGTGCCTCCGGCAATCATGGCCGAGACCTCATGCATCTCTGGCATAATGGGGGTGTCGCCATCGCCGAAGCCATAGCGAAAGGCCTGCTGCTCGAGCTCCCGTCGTTGCTGGGAGGGGAGGGTTACAAGCTGTGAGGCGACGGCCCCCAACCGCTGCACGGCTGCCAAGTAGTCATCAGTATGGATCAGCCGCAGCTCGTCAAGGGAGGCGGGGCGAATGGGGAGATGCAACCAGGGATCGCCCTGGCGCCAGAGCTGGCACGTCTCCAGCAGATCGAGCAAGGCCCGCATGCGATCCGCCTGCAAGGGATGATTGGCTCCAAAATCATAATGGAGTTCCAGTGGATCAAAAGCCAGGCACACGCGCGGATGGGAAGCATGATCAGCGTTGGTCATGACTGCTTTCCTCCAGGGCTAGATCGGGAAACGCATACTCGATGCCCTCGTCCTGCAGGCGCATCAGCAGCGGGGCAGGATTAATGGTACCCAGACGCACGGTGGCCACGCGAGGTTGCCCGTTCCGCGGTGGAACGACGACCAAGCTGCGAACCTGGACACGCAGCTCAGCGGCCAGGAGCAGGAGGCGGGCCAGCGGGGTTGGATTGCCAGCAGTGAAGGGGATCAGCAACTGCATGCCTGGCTCAAAGGCCCCCAGGGCCCGTGCCAGCGCAATGAGGAGATCGCTACGTGTCAAGAGGCCCACCAGGAGGGGGCGCGTCCGCTGCTCCTGCTGCTCATACTCGATAACAGGCAAGCCGTTGAGTCCGCGCTCGACCAGCAACTGTGCGGCAGCAGCGACGCTCGTCGTAGGGGTCACGCAGACAGGGCTGCGATCCATAACCTCCTGGACATGTCGCTCCTGCCAGGGCTGCTGACCAGCGGCAGCAACCGCCAGATCGATGTCCTGCGAGGTCAACAGTCCTTCCAGATAGAGCGGCTTCACAGCACCGGTGAAGCCGAACAAGGCAGGCTCTCCCTGGACAACTGGCAGATGATGAAACTGGAACTGACGGAGCAGCGTCGCAGCGTGCCCCAGCGTATCAGCGGGGGTCACTGTGATGAGTTTTCTGGTCATGACGTCTCTTACAAGCACGAGGTGCCCACCTCCTTCTGTTGCAAGCCGGCCCGCTGGCAGCTAACCGATACTGAATAGCACAATCTTCAGCCGTCTTTATGATAGCATATGGCGGCCCAGAGAGAGACAGACCGCTCTTCTTGCGCCGTGCTCTGGTGGATATGACCCCTGGACTAGCCTATCTGGGGGAGAGAGAACCGACCTCAGCCGCTGTTTCGTTTCCACCTATGGCATCCTGTTCTGGAGGAGGCCGATCGCTCCTTTAGCACGCTTCCTGACTACTTATTCAGAGGTAACGCTGTTAGCCCGTTTTTGGGAGAGCAGGGTTTTTGAGGAGGACCTGGACCGTCATGATGACTCCGACACGACGCTCCAGCCGGGGAAAGGCACTGAGCCGGATTCCTACCAGGCCCCTGGGGACCACAGCCGACGCCAGTTCAGGAGGCTCCAGGCGCTCAACTGTCTTGATCACGCTCTTCTTTGGGCTGATCCTGGTACCGACTCTGGCGGCAGGTACCACGCTGGCTTGGCAGTTGCTCATGCGCTCGCAACGGCCAGCGACACTGCTCAATGAGGAGCGTCTAGGAGAACAGGCTGAGCCGGTGAAGCCGTTCGATCCTAATCAGGGGGCGATTCTCCCTCGCTACCGCGTCGTGGCTTTCTATGGCATTCCCGGCGCACCTGCTACAGGACCGGCCTATCAGCTCAATGGCCAGATGTTGGCCCGGCTGCAGGCACAGGGGGAGGCTTACGCACAGCTTGATCCCTCACACCCGGTAAAGTTGGCGATCGATCTGGTGGCCAGCGTGCCCGATCGCTACCCCGGTCCCCAGGGCACCTACAGCCACCGTCTGTCACCGGAGACGCTCGATGAGTATATTCGCTTCTGCCAGGAACATGGTCTGTTGCTGTTTCTGGACCTGAGCTTCGGCCAGGCTTCCGTGATGCAGGAGTTGAATTTCTTTCTGCCTTATCTGGAGCACTATAGCTTTGTGGAATTGGCCATCGATCCCGAATGGATGTTTCCTCGCCACAACGGCATTCCTGGCGTCAATCTTAGTAATGTGCGTGCCTCCGACCTGAACCCGGTGATCGAGACGCTCGCCGCCTTGCCCATGCAGTACCATGTACCGCGCAAGATCCTGGTGATTCATCAATACCGCGGCGATGGGGATGGTCTAAAGAATCCTTATGATGCCTCTGTCGCCGAATTCGCTGATAAGCGTAATCTGCTCTATGATCCCCGCGTTGATGTAGTGATCCATGTAGATAGCGTCGGCGGCTATCGGGGAGATCAGCAGGATAAGATTCGTCAATATACGATGTGGGTGCAGCAGGATATGCAGAAGTATCATAATTTTCGTTATGGTGGTTTTAAGCTCTTCTATCATATCGAGGCACATACTCTGATGACACCAGCGCAGGTCCTGGCGCTGCAGCCGCCCCCTATGGTGATCTCTTACGGCAATTAAGTGAGCAGGGAGCCAGCCGGCACATCGCTGCCGCGCGTGGGTGGGAGATGGCGTCTCCGTCAGTTGACTGTCCCCTCCGAGAAAGGACGTTTGTCTCTAGTGCTCAGTCCTTGGCGGTGGTCACCTTTGGCAGACGAGCGAGCCTCGCTCCTTCCCTCGCATGCATTGTTGGGCACTCCGTTCGTGCGCTCCAGCTTTTTCTCTCCACGGTGCTTTCTCCCTATGTCAGCCGACCCCGAGGGCCTGTAACCTGCAGACGTAAGACGTAAGCGGATACCGCGGTAGCCAAGGCCGCAGGCCTGCGGCCTTCTACACTCCTGGATCTCACTTTTGGAGGGTGATCATGCTACGGGTTCTTTCAAGGCAGTTCAAGCTCATGCTTGTGATGCTGGCCATCGGAGTCATGCTGGTCTCTTGTGGAGGAAGCAGTGCAGCGACAGGTGGCAGTAACGTGGCCTCGACAGCCACGGTGAGTACAATGAGCACGACCCCAACGGCGGCTCCGGCGTCAGGCCCTGTGGTTGTCAAGACTACAATGGTGTCGCTCAATGGTCAGTCGACTACCATTCTGACGGATATACGGGGCAGGACGCTCTACTACTTTACCTCGGATACGCCGACTCAGTCGGCCTGTACAGGCGGCTGCGCCAGTACCTGGCCTCCTCTGCTCTTTCAGGGAAATGGTTCTCCGCAGAGTGCCACTCCCCTGCCCGGTAGACTCAGCGTAGTCAAGGATGCTCATGGGCAGCAGATCGCCTACAACGGGCACCTGCTCTATACCTATGCTGGTGACACCGCTCCCGGGCAGATCCATGGCAATGGGGTCGGAGGGCGCTGGTTTGTGGCGACGCCTTCCCTGTCGGTGCTGGCACCTCCGACACCCGGCGGCAGCCAGTACAAGTACTAAGCCGGCGCTAGACAAGAGGCGCTTCCAGGGGATAGAGTGAACGGGGCGGGCTGGACCCAGTGCGCCCCGTTCACGCTGTGATCAAGAAGGAGGCAAGCGAGATGTCTGAGCGTGCTGAGAGCGCCGCAAGAGAGCAGCCTGGTGGGGCCAGGCCGCTGTTGGTAGAGCCAGAGGGAGCGATTCTGGTAGTGACGCTGAATCGGCCCGAGAGGCGTAATGCTATCTCTTCAGAGCTGGCAGCAGCCCTGCTGGAGACCTTCCGCCGCTTTGACGCTGATCCAACTTTGAGCGTGGCCGTGCTGACAGGCTCGGGAGGGTGCTTTTGCTCCGGCTTTGATCTGAAGGAGTTGGCGGCGGGCCAGATGCCGAAGCTTGATAGCGATGGCAGCGGTCCGCTGGGGCCAACACGCCTGCTTTTGCAGAAGCCTGTGATTGCAGCTATCGAGGGCTATGCCGTAGCCGGTGGCCTGGAGTTGGCGCTTTGGTGCGATCTGCGCGTGGCGGCAGAAGATGCCGTTTTTGGGGTCTACAATCGTCGCTGGGGTATCCCTTTGATCGATGGGGGGACAGTGCGCCTGCCTCGCCTCATCGGCCAAAGCCAGGCGCTCGACTTGATCCTGACCGGACGTAGTGTCTCGGGTGAGGAGGCCTGGCGCATGGGCCTGGTCAACCGCCTGACGCCTCATGGCGAGGCACTGCCCACAGCCCTGACGCTGGCCCGTCAGCTTGCAAGCTTTCCCCAGCAGTGCCTGCGCTCCGACCGGCTCTCCGTCTATGAGCAATGGTCTCTCCCGCTGCCAGAAGCCCTCCACCTGGAGGCCAGCTACGGCTTGAAGACCCTCCAGACGGACGAAGCTAAGAGCGGGGCCAGGCGCTTTGCCGAAGGACATGGCCGCCACGGGCGCTTTGATGATTTCTAAGGCTCCTTTGGACTGCACCGACATCCCTATCTGGCTCTCCTGCTGGGCCTCCCCCTCTGCTTGGAAGCGGGGAGGCCCAGCATCACCCACCGAGCGCGCTCGCTCCTCGGCCTGCCGCCCAGCGCAGGTCTCCCCCCGCTTTCTCCCTCTCCCTTGACAAAGTTCATCCCCGACAGGTATATATTACTCGTAACCGTTTACGTAATCGTTTACGGTACCGCTTGCGGAAAGCAAGCGAGCGGGACGTCGCCCTCGCTATCCGTAGGAATCAGGGACGGTTCCGCGGAGCGGGTGCGCAGAAGTAGTAGTAGCGCAAGGAAAGGAAAGCAAGGAAAGCTATGGCATCACAGGTACCCAGGCGCGATCGTCTGTGGGGACGTAAGCACCTGCTGGCGCTGCTGGCCCTGCCCGTATTGCTGCTGACGGGCCTTGTTGGCAATCAGGCGCGGGTCCACGCTGCCAGCTACTGCCAGGTCACCTACACCGTGGTG
>NZ_JADGHT010000429.1 GCF_019683755.1 Thermogemmatispora sp.
GTTGCGGGTTTTGAAACGAGTAGCATCTTTGTCTCTCCGTGCGGTGTTCACTCTTCGTTGTGTAAGCTTCTATCGGACACATTGGCTCTCCCGGACCCCTACCTTTTTTCTCCTCCCTCTCCTCTCCTTTCTCCTTTTCTAGCTCTCTCTTCCTATTCCCCCGCCCATTCCCGGTTTCTGTGCGACTACCAGTTACTGTGAGATGGTACGATACAGGTTAGAGGTTCCCGCGTGCTTGCCGTGGCTCTTGCTCATCCATTATAATTAATGAAGCTGAATACTGTTGTAGCCGTCACCCATCGCTACGCTGGCGGTTAGGAAACCCGAGTGGCGTAGGGGAGTTCCTTAGATGAGGTGGCCCCAATCCTATTGTGTGGACATCGCGCGCTCGTTACCGACTGCGCTTCTCTCTCAATCCCACTCCCCTAGCTACCAGCCCTGCGCTTTCCCCAAGATCGCGAACCTATGAGAGGATAGAGGTCAGAAGAGCATGGCTAATTACAATGATGCCTTCCAAGCTCGCTCAAAGTTGAGCGGCAGCTATGGCACTGTTACATACTATCGCCTTGGGGCGCTTTCCAGTCAGAACGTGCAGTTGGAGCGCCTCCCCTTCACGGTAAAAATCCTGCTGGAGAATCTGCTGCGCCACTGTGACGGCGAGCTGATCACCTCTGAAAACGTGCTGGCTCTGGCGCGCTGGCAGCCTGGTAAGGCCGCCACTAGCGACGAGGAGTTTCCTTTTATGCCAGCGCGTGTGCTCTTGCAGGATTTCACTGGCGTCCCTGCGGTCGCCGATCTGGCTGCCATGCGCTCCGCCGTTGCTCGCATGGGCGGCGATCCCCAGAAGATTAACCCTCTGGTTCCTGCCGACCTTGTCATCGATCACTCGGTGCAGGTCGATGTCTTTGGCTCGGCACTGGCTTTTCAGCGCAATGTGGAGCGCGAGTATGAACGCAATAGCGAACGCTACGCGCTGCTGCGCTGGGCACAGCAGGCTTTTCGCAATTTCCGTGTCGTGCCTCCCGGCACGGGCATTGTGCATCAGGTCAACCTGGAGTACCTGGCCTCGGTTGTGATGACAAAGGAGGAGGATGGGGAACGCCTTGCTTTTCCCGATACGCTGGTGGGCACGGATTCCCATACGACGATGGTCAATGGGTTAGGCGTACTCGGCTGGGGCGTCGGTGGAATCGAGGCTGAGGCTGTCCTGCTAGGTCAACCGCTCTATCTGCTGATGCCCGAAGTGATCGGTGTGCGCATCTTTGGCGCGCTGCCTGAAGGCTCCACGGCCACTGATCTGGTGCTGACTGTGACTCAGCTGCTGCGTAAACGTGGCGTGGTAGGCAAGTTTGTGGAGTTCACCGGGCCTGGTCTACGCTATCTCTCGCTGGCTGACCGTGCGACGATCGCCAATATGTCGCCCGAGTTTGGCGCTACGGCAACCCTTTTCCCGGTCGATGAGGAGACTCTGCGCTATCTCCGCAGTACGGGACGCGATCCCGAACTGGTGCAGCTTGTTGAGGACTATACTCGCGCTCAGGGTCTCTTCCGCAGCGATGATCTCCCCGAGCCGCTTTTCGATGATCTTCTGGAGCTGGACCTGGCAACGATTGAGCCGAGCCTGGCCGGTCCGCGCCGCCCCCAGGACCGCGTACCGCTGGCACGCGTGGGGCAGGTCTTCCGTGAGACCTATGCCGATCGCATCGGGAGCAATGGTCATCGGCGCAGCACGACCGTGCGCATCGGTGATACGCAGACCACTCTTAGCGATGGAGCAGTCGCTATTGCGGCCATTACCAGTTGTACCAATACTTCCAATCCTTCAGTGATGGTCGCTGCCGGTCTGTTGGCCAAGCATGCTGTGGAGCGGGGTCTGAGCGTGAAGCCTACCGTGAAAACGAGCCTCGCTCCTGGCTCACGGGCAGTCATTGATTATCTGGAGAGCGCTGATCTTCTCCCTTATCTGGAGGCCTTGCGCTTCCATCTGGTGGGCTTCGGCTGTACCACCTGCATTGGGAACAGTGGTCCCTTGCCAGAACCGGTGGCTGAGGCTGTGCAGGCCAATGATCTGGTCGTGGCGGCGGTGCTCTCAGGTAACCGCAATTTTGAGGGTCGCATTCATCCCCAGGTCCGCGCGAGTTTTCTGGCTTCACCCCCATTGGTGGTGGCTTATGCCCTGGCTGGCACTGTCGATATTGATCTCACAAAGGACCCTATCGGCTACGATGTGAACGGCGAGCCTGTCTATCTGCGCGAGATCTGGCCTAGCCAGGAGGAGATCAATGCGGTGGTGAGCCGCGCGATCTCGCCCGAGCTGTTTAAGAAGAACTATAGCCACGTCTTCGAGGGTGACGAACACTGGCGCTCGCTGAGCAATGCCACTGGCCCGCTGTTCAATTGGGACCCGCATTCGACCTATATCCAGGAGCCGCCTTTCTTCAAGGATATGGCCCTTGAGCCGCCTCCTCTGAAGGCCATCGAAGGGGCCAGGGTCCTGGTAATGCTGGATGATTCGATCACTACAGACCATATCTCTCCCGCCGGAAGCTTCTCTCCCGATAGCCCTGCAGGCAAGTATCTGCTGGCGCGCGGAGTGGAGCGACGCGATTTCAATACCTATGGGGCGCGCCGCGGAAATCACGAGGTGATGGTCCGTGGCACCTTCGCTAATATCCGCCTGCGCAATCGCTTGGTGGGCGGTAAGGAGGGGTACTACACGCTTCACTTCCCCGAGGGCGAGGAGATGACGATCTACGATGCGGCTATGCGCTACCAGGCGGAAGGCGTGCCGCTGCTGGTGATCGCCGGTAAGGAATATGGCTCCGGTTCGTCGCGCGACTGGGCTGCTAAAGGGCCGCTGCTGTTAGGTATCCGCGCGGTCATCGCCGAGAGCTTTGAGCGCATCCACCGCAGCAATCTGGTCGGGATGGGCATCCTACCGCTGCAGTTCCGCCCAGGCGAGAATAAGGAGTCGCTGGGCCTGACCGGACGCGAGCGCTATGATATTCTGGGCATCGAGCAGGACTTGCAACCACGTCAGGAGGTCTCTGTGCGCGTGACCCGTGAGGACGGCTCAACTTTTACCTTCCAGACGATTGCTCGCCTGGATAGCAAGGTCGATGTTATGTACTATAAGAATGGCGGCATCCTGCCAACGGTCCTGCGTCGCTTGATCCAGGAGTAGGTCGCTCGGCTCATCGGTCGAACAGGGCTGGCACCGCCTCCGCCTTCAGGCAGCAGCCCAACGACGCTTAGAGCAGTCGAGAACTTCTCAGACGTTTCCTACTACTGCAGTTCTCGACTGCTCTCTTAGATTTCAGATGGTAATTGTCGTTATAAGTTTATTTTGTCTTTTTCGTTGAGCCAGTACTTCTGCGGTTTACTGATGGCGCTGGCATAGGCTACACTGGCTCAGTCCCTCTTGTGGGGAGGGGCAGGCTATAGCTG
>NZ_JADGHT010000054.1 GCF_019683755.1 Thermogemmatispora sp.
CACTGGCGCTGGCTGTGCGCCTTTTTCTGGCGATTCGTCACAACCCGGTCATCGAAGGAGACGAGGCACTCACCGGCATCCAGGCGGAGAACATCCTGGACGGCCAGTGGCCGATTTACTACTACGGACAGCCCTATATGGGGAGCCTGGAAGCCTACATCATCGCGCTTTTCTTCGCTGTCGCCGGACCCTCGGTGCTAGTCCTACGCATTGCCATGAGCTGTACTTCACTGCTCCTCGTCTGGCTCACCTGGCACTTTGGCGAGGCCCTCGCCAGCGAGGCCGGCCTGCGCGCAGGTCCGCGCCGGCTCTTCCTGACAGTGGCGACAGCTATCGCAGCTTTACCCCCTCTCTACGATACTGTCCTGGAACTACGTTCCTACGGCGGCTATACCGAGGCCATGATCGTGATGCTCTGGCTGCTCTGGGCCACGCTGCGTCTAACGCAGCGCTGGCATCAGGGCGCCAGCCGAGGTGAGCTAGCCTGGCGCTGGGCAGGCATCGGCCTGCTCACCGGCCTGGGCCTCTGGATCGATCCCTTGATCGTCTACGCCCTGGCCACAATGGCCCTGTGGCTCTCCGGCTGCTTCTGGCAGATCCTCCGGCCCCACCTCCGACAGCAGACGAAGGCAGCGGATCACCAGGACAACAGGGAACAATGGGTCCTCTTCAAGGCGAGCCTGCTGACGGCCCCAGCAGCGCTACCACCGTTGCTACTGGGATTGGGGCCAGCACTCATCTATGGAGCACAGCACGGCTGGGAAAACTTCCTCTATATGCTACATGGAGGACATCCTATCTCCGCCCCCGGCAGCCGCCTCCATATCCTACGCGCAGTCGTCACATTCTACGCCCGCTGTATCGCGCCGCGTGTCATAGGCGGCACCCTGCCAACAGAGCCTTATGTGAGCCAGAACCATCCCGCAGTTCTCACGCCAGGGCTAGTCATCAATGGCCTGGCAATGGCCCTGGCCAGCAGCGCCACCCTCTTCTCATGGGCCTGGCCTCGGCCCACGCTGCTCTGCCTGCGCCGCCTGACGCTGCTGCCCCTCCTTTTCACTCTCTGCCTGACGCTTATCTATTGCCTCGATCCACTGGCGGTGGCTAGCGTCTACTCGGGTTGCGGACCGTGGGACCTGACTGGACGCTATGTAGTGCCGCTAGTTATCGTTCTGCCATTCTTCCTAGCATCAGCCGTCACTCTCTGCTGGTACGGCTCCGCCGCGACTGACAGCCAGTCCTCGCCTGGCAGCCCGGCCTCACCCGCCACCGCTCTGCCAGCCAGGTCACTGACGCCACAACCAGTCAGCAAGTGGCCAGCCTGGCAGTCACTGCTACGCCCCACTCTCCCGCTCCTCCTGCTGGCCTGCTACTTCAGTACACAATTTTCGGCCTACGTCGTGGCCAACACCCATAATACGTTCGAAACCTCCGGCTGCGTGAAGGCCCCGGGCGATTACGCGCCCATCATCGCTTATCTTCGCCAAGAGCATATCAGCTACGCCCTGGCGACGGCCTGGGTCGGTAACCCCATTACATTCATCACAAATCAGCAGATCCTGGTGACTGAGCCACGCGCGCGCCTGCCGGAATATAGTCAGCGCGTACTCCACGCCGCCCACTATGCCCTACTGCTCTTTGTACGCCAGTCTAATACGAGGCCGGCCATTATTCAGGCACTACAACAAAGGCACTGGCGCTATACCGTGAAACGCTTCCCAACAGTGTCCGGCTGGGAACTGATGGTCGTCATCACACCGGATCACAATGTCTCACCAACAGACCCCGCTTTCCGTTCGGCACTCAGGCAGCTCTACAACCTCTGCGGAGAATGACAAACAACAACAGGCCAGGGGAGTCCCTAGCCCACCCCTGTTCCGGGACAATAATGCCGCCCGGTTGTATTTACGGGCAAGTGATGTTAAACTGAACACTGAGCAGACAGAAGAACCGCTGAGCTGGTCAGTCAGAAGGAAGACATCGCTTGCTGCGCAAAGATCGCGTCTTTGAAATCTTGCGCGCCATGTGTGCGGAGGCCGCTGCAGCCCCCGAAGGCACGGCGCTCAGGCGCAAGCGAGGGTTCAGCGCCGAAGAAGTCGCAGAACGCGCCGCCATTGACCGCACAAATGCCAGCCGTGACCTCAACCAGTTAGCTCAGGAGGGGAAGGTCGAGCGCATTCCGGGCCGCCCCGTCCTGTTTACCATCAGGAGCCTCGCCCCCCAACCGCCACCGTCGTCGGTCGGAGTCCAGCCACAGTCGGCCAGGGAATCGCAGGCAGCGGCAGCGGCAAGCAGCCGCCAGCCAGACCTGCCAAGGCTGGTCAGATCGGAGGCTCCTAACAAGCTGCCGGTGGTGGTGGCCTCCATGCAGAGTGGAGCCATAGTTACCAGCTTCGAAACGCTGGTTGGAAGCGACGAAGGACTGAAAGTCGCCATTCAGCAGGCAAAGGCGGCAATGCTTTATCCGCCCCACGGGCTGCACACGCTCATCTGTGGTCCTAGCGGTGTGGGGAAGACAACCTTTGCCCGCCTCATGCATGCCTTTGCCGTCGAATTCGGCGCTTTGCCGCCCAACGCTCCCTTTGTCTCATTTAACTGCGCCGACTACGCCGGCAACCCCCAATTGCTGATGGCCCACCTCTTCGGCGTCGTCCGCGGCGCCTATACGGGTGCCGAACGTGATCGCCCAGGCCTCGTCGAGCAGGCCAATGGGGGCGTCCTCTTCCTCGACGAAGTGCATCGTCTCCCCCCCGAGGGACAGGAGATGCTCTTCTACCTGATGGATCGCGAGCGCTTCCGCCGTCTCGGCGACGTTGAGGAGCGCCAGGCCAGCATTCTGCTTATCGCCGCCACCACCGAGGACCCCAATACCGCACTGCTGCCAACCTTCCGCCGGCGCATTCCTATGCTGATTACGCTGCCCGGCCTGGCTGAGCGCTCAATGCAGGAGCGCTATGCTCTCATCCGTGCCTTCTTTACCACCGAATGCAGCAGCATTGGCGCCAATATCCACGTTGAACCGCAGGTCATCCAGGCCCTTCTCCTCTACGAGTGCCCCGGCAACATCGGCCAACTGCGCACCGACATTCAACTGCTGTGCGCGCGCGCCTACCTGGACTACCGTACGCACAACCTGAGCGAGCTGCACATTGACGTCAGCATGTTGCCTGACCATGTGCGCCGTGGCTTGCTGCGCACCGCCGAGCTCCAGCGCTCCCTTGAGCCACTCCTGGATGTCCTCAAGGTCACCCATATCTTTAGCCCCACTGGCCTTAGCCTTGACGTCTTGCCCCACTCAGCACGCGATCTCTACGAGACCATCAGCCAGGAGATCCGCGCACTGCGCCGCAGCGGCCTCACCGATAGTGAGGTCAACCGTCTACTCCAGCTAGAGATTCAGCACTACTTCCAACGCTTCGCCGACGAGGTGGCACGCGCCCGCCAGGAGGCAGTTCCTCATCTGGTCGACGAGCAGGTGGCCGCCGCCTGCCGCGCTGTCGTTGATTACGCCGCCGAGCGTCTGGAGCGCGACCTGCCAGAGAAACTTGCCCTGGTGCTGGCCATGCACGTCACCAGCACGCTGGAGCACCTGGCCCGTGGTCACCAGGTCCCAGCTTCAGTCATCGAATCAGTCGCTGAGACCTATCCGCGCGAATATGAGGTAGCGCGCGCTGCCCTTACTCAGCTCCGGGGCGCCCTCCAGGCCCCTCTGCCCGAGAGCGAGGTGGATGTATTGGCCGTGCTGCTGGCTCACGCCGATAGCCTGCTCAGCAGCGAGCAGCCCGGCGTTGGTATCGTGGTCGCAGCCCATGGGCGCGGCATCGCCGCTGGTCTGGCAGAGCTGGCCAATACGCTGGTCGGCGTCAGGACGGTACGCTGGGTTGAGCTGTCACTTGAACAGTCGCCCGACGAGCTGGTGGCCCAGGTAGCTAGCTGGGTACGTGTCGCCGACCAGGGAGCCGGCGTCTTGCTACTCGTTGACTTCGTCTCTCTGCTTTCTCTCAGCGAGCTGGTCGAGCAACAGACCGGCGTCCGTGTGCGCGCGGTCTCCGATGTCAGTGCCCCACTGGTGATCGAGGCGGTGCGCCGGGCCCAGCGTTCAGGTGACTTGAGCCTTGATCAGTTGGCTGAGAGCTTGACGATGACACGCGCGATCAGCAACCGCAGCGGCAGTCGTGAGCGCCACACCGAGCCTCTCTCCACCTCAGCCGCTGGCTCAGGACGCAGCAGCCGTGAGGCCGGGCGCGTCATTCTCTCGGTCTGCCTGACCGGCTTCGGCAGCGCCACAAAGATCGCCGAGCTGATCAACGATGCCTTACCTGGCCTGCGTGAACAGGGGATCGATATCCTCTGCATGGATATCACCCTGTCGTATAAGACGCGCGAGGATATCCAGCAACTGGTCGGCAATCGCCAAGTGATCGCCGTCGTAGGCACGATTAATCCGCATCTGGACGATTATCCTTTTATCCCACTGACCGATCTGCTCTTTGGGGACGGCCTGGCACGCTTGCGCACTTTGCTCGGCGAGACCTTGATTGATCCAGCTCTGCTGCAGGCCGAAGGCGCTCAGCAACTCCAGGAGACTGCAGCGCTCAAGTTGCCGGTGGCCAGCACACCCGCTCGCCTACCGCTGGCCCAAGCCGACTACGACGGGCACGGCAGTCAGTCCCAACCCCGACCAGTTCAGCTTTTCTCGCGCCGCACTGACCTGGTGCGCCAGCTCACAGAGACCCTCAGTCAGCGTATGATCTTTCTTAACCCGGCGCGCGTCATGCCACTGCTGGACCGCATGATCGAGCTGATCGAAGTCGAGGTCGGCGAGAGCTTTCCTATGGAGGTCCTGGCCGGGCTGATGCTGCATCTGGCCTGTATCTTGGAGCGCGGTGTCCCCTACAAAGGCATGTTGGTCAGCGAGGCAGTGCGCCGCCAGGTTGAGCAGCAGTTTGCCCGCGATCTGTCTATTTGCCGCCATGCTCTACAGCTTCTCGGTGAGCAAGTCGGGCGTTTCTTACCCGATGAAGAAGCTTACAATATTGTCTGCATCTTACGTCAGCTCGACATTTTCGCCGCTCGTCCCTGAGCCCCCGCTTCTTGTCCTCACCATCCCCTCGGTCAGGTTGAGCGCGCCCCTGGCCCCTGCAGCAACTTCCCGGCAGGCCACGTATAATAAGGGCGAAAGAGAGGAGTATGTCCTCTGATTACAGCGAGCGACATTCATGAGGGAGCCAGGGGCGTGCTGACCATGATCGCTTGGTGCTCCACACCCATTCGGTCCTGCCGCCTTCGAAGAAGTGAGCGCGGCTTACCCCAGGCGGTGCGCCCCGCTAGTGTGCTATCTGTGCTACACACATTTCTGGCATAGTTCTTGCTAAAGAGAAGAGTGACCCCGCAGCGCGGTGGTGAACTAGGAGGCCCTATCTTCCAGGCAGCACCTCTGGCCGAACGAAGGACACGCGGCGTTACGCCAGTGCTGGCGGCAGATCAGCGAGCGAGGAGGCCAAGAGCCAGGCCGGGAGAGGGCAGCCTGCGCACCGGCGTGCGGCGGGAAGGAGCGAGCATGATCCGAGTCCTGATTGTCTGCAGCTGGGGCATGTCCACCAGTTTGCTGGTGGAAAGCATGCTTGAAGCGGCAGCGGCACGCAACTACACACTCAGCGTCGAGGCTTTGAGCGCCGGGGAATACATGGACCGGCTGGATGAATGTGACGTCGTACTCATTGCTCCGCAGATTCGCCATCTGCGCAAGAGCATCGAGAAGCTGGCGCAGGAAGCCGGCAAGCCCGTGGCATTGATCGAGCCATTTCACTATGCAACGATGAACGGTGAGGCCGTGCTGGAGCAAGTGCTCTTGCTCTTGCAAGGGACGCAGGAAGGTCAGGCACAGCCATGAACGTGATGATAGAGAAGGGCAGCGCCTGGTTCGAGCGCTATCTGGTGCCGCCGCTGAGCGCGCTCGCCAGCAATATCTACCTACAGGCTATTCGAGATGCCTTCATCATCTTCACGCTGCCGCTGATCATAGCAGGCAGCATCTTCCTGATCATTGCCAATCCGCCTGTCCCAGCTTTTGCCCAGTTTTTGCAGGCCCATCCTGGCATTCAGAATGCCATTTTGGTGCCTTTCAACCTGTCCTTTGGGCTAATGGCGCTCTTCCTGGCCTTCGGCGTCGCCTACAGCGTCGCCCAGTACCGGCGCACCGAACCGGTGCAGCCGGGCGTCCTGGCGATGGTCCTCTTCCTGATAGCCAGCATGCCGGTGACCAACCTTAATAGCCTCACGCTGGGGACCATCTTGCCCTACCTTGGCGGTCAGGGACTGCTCATCGCTATTCTGATCGGCATTCTCACCAGCGAGGTCATGCGCTGGTTCCGTAGCTCCCGCTTCACCATCCGCCTGCCGAAGAGCGTGCCCGCCAACGTCAAGCGCGCCTTTGAGGCTCTGGTACCTGCTGTACTGCTCATCACGGCGATCTGGCTGCTGGAGTGGTTCGTTAGTTCGCATACGGTGACAACGACCGACAGCAGCGGCCACCGCGTGACGCTGCAGTTAACGCTGCCGATCCTGTTGATGAAGGTCTTTGAGCCGCTGGTAGTGGTCCAGGATAGCTATCCGGCGGCACTACTGGAGATCATCTTGATGATGCTGCTGTGGTCGGTGGGCATCCACGGTATGAACATTGTGACGGCGATCGCGGCCCCCTTCTGGTTCAGTACACTGGCCGCCAATGCCGCCGCCGGTCCCGCTCACGCCCACGGCATCGTCACCGAACCGTTCTTCCATATTTTCGCTCACCTGGGAGGCTCAGGAGCTACCTGGCCGCTGGTGATCTATATGCTACGCTCTCGCTCGGCCCAGTTGCGCACCGTCGGCAAGGTCGCGCTGGGACCGGCGATTTTCAATATCAATGAACCAGTGACGTTCGGGGTTCCCATGGCGCTCAATCCATTGATGATGATCCCCTTCGTGCTGGTTCCCGTGACCATCGTCACCATTAATTACCTGGCCTTCTCTTTCGGCCTGGTCCATGTGCCGATGGTCATGCAGCCCTTTACTGTTCCCATCGGAATCAGCGGGTTCGTGGCGACTGGAGGCGACATTCGTGGTAGCCTTCTGCAGTTTTTCGACCTCGCTGTTTCCGCTGTGCTCTATTATCCTTTCTTTAAAGCCTGGGAACGCATCTTGATCGCCCGTGAGGAGGCAGCGGCCCGCAGTGAAAGCGAGCGCCCAGCCGTGGCAACAACAACGCCTTCGGCTAGCAGCGCCGGTCGCCGTAGCCCAGTGAGCCGCTAACGTGGGCCGTTGGTCATAGCCTCAGAGAGCGCTGCGACCAGGAGGACCGACCGAGCGAGCTACGGCAATCTCTCGGCTCGGTCGCTCCGCCTCCCGCGACTGGCGAGATGAAAGGAGGTTGGCTGTTACTTATTCCTCGCAGACAGGAGAGGAAACAGGGCGTTTCCTCCCTGACCTGGCAGGCCAGGTTGTCTTTAACTGAGGACAGACATAAGAGCGAACAAACGGACAAATGCATGAGCGCAGCAATCTGGCTCATGCGCCTGACACAAGCGCCGTGGTCACAGCCAAGGTCGGCGCGTCTCGCTTACCCCCTTGGGGGCAGCGAGGAGTCATCTTTAGTGAGGCAGGTAGCTTTCTATCCTCACCCGCCGCCTGCCTTGCTCTCAAGCAATGGTGCCTAGCTCATTGCCTAGAGTTCTCTACGAAAGGATAGGGTGCGAACAATGAGGTTATTTAGTCGACAGAGCAGATTCGCTGCTATCGCCATTACTCTGCTCTTATCTCTCCTGTTGGCCGCCTGCGGAAGCAGCGGCAGCACTGGCGGCACCTCCGCCGGTGCTGCCAATGGCAAAGGGTGTATGAAGATTGGCATTCTGCTGCCGGAAACAGCTACCTCGGAGCGCTGGGACGCCAAAGATAAGCCGGCCCTGATCAACGGGATTAAGGCGGCTCTGCCCGGCGCCACGGTTGATTACAACAATGCCGAGGGCAACAAGGATGAGCAGCTCAACCAGGCCGAGGCCGACCTGACGCGCGGCGACTGCATCTTGGTGGTGGGCGCCGTCGATAGCGATGCGGCTGCCGCCATCGTCCTCAAGGCCAAGCAGCAGGGCGTACCTGTTATCGCCTACGACCGCCTGATCCAGTCCAAGGACCTGGCCTACTATGTCTCCTTCGATAACGTGCGCGTGGGCTACCTGCAGGGTCAGTACATTGTTCAGCATCATCACAAGGGCGACCGCGTGGTGATGATCAACGGCTCGCAGACCGATAACAATGCGATCCTCTTCCGCCAGGGCGCCCACCAGGCACTTGACCCGCTCTTCCAGAGCGGCGAGCTGAAGCTGGTCTACGAGACCTATACGCCTGGCTGGGATAACGATACCGCCCGCACCGAGATGGATCAGGCTCTGACCGCCAATCAGAACAATATCCAGATCGCCTACGTGGCTAATGACGGCATGGCCAACTCGGTCATCGCCGCCCTCAAGGCCCAGCACCTGGATAAGAAGGTCCTGGTTACCGGTCAGGATGCCACTGTCGCCGGCATCCAGAATATCCTGACGGGCGAGCAGGCCATGACGGTCTATAAGGCCATCAATAAGGAGGCGAACGCCACCGCCCAGCTCGTGGCGGCCATCAGCAAGGGTCAGGATACTTCTTCCCTCGTCAATGGCCATACCAAGACCAAGGATGGTGGCAATATTCCGTCGGTCCTGGAGACACCTGTGGCCGTCGACAAGTCGAATATCGCTTCCACGGTCCTGGCCGACGGCTTTGTGACTAAAGAGCAAATCTGTCAGGGTCTCCCGCCTGGGACCGGAGGTATCTGCTAATCTTCCTTTCCCTGGCCGCCTGCCGCTGAGTGATTCCGACTGCTCTTGATCCTGGCACTGCTATATAATAGCAGTACAGACAGCAATCGCAGGCGTGAATCACCGGCAGGCGAAACGGGCATGATCACCAGCTCATCGGCGAGCAGGGGCGCCCGCTTGGCTGGCCACGTGGTCGGCTTGTCTTCCTTGCCTTTCTCCCTTTGCTCGCCGATGAGCCGCGTGTGTGTCACTAGTTCTCTCACTGTGGAGGCCACATGACAGACAGTTCTTTTACTAGCACACCCGCCGCTCCTTCTCGGCCCGGCCAGACAGGCGTTGCTGAGCCACGCCTGCGCCTGACCGGTATTAGCAAGGCTTTCGGAGCTGTACAGGCCCTTTCGAACGTCGATTTTGAAGTCTATGCCGGCGAGGTCGTCGGCCTCGTGGGTGACAATGGCGCCGGTAAATCGACGCTGGTCAAGATAATCTCAGGTGTCGAGCAGGCCGATAGCGGTGAGATCTTCCTGGAGGGCACGCCAGTCAAGATCACCGGCCCCAGTGTGGCGACGCGCCTCGGTATCGAGACCGTCTATCAGGACCTGGCGCTCTGCGATAATCTCGATGTGGTCGCCAATCTTTTTCTCGGGCATGAGGAGCTTGACCTCTGGCCCGTACTCTCTGAGATAGAGATGGAGCGCGAGGCGCTGCGTGTGCTCAGCGTGCTCGATGTCAAGATCCCCTCGGTGCGCGTGCCGGTCTCGCTGCTCTCGGGCGGTCAACGTCAGTCGATCGCGGTCGCCAAGACAATCTTGCGTCAGGCCCGCGTGGTGCTCCTGGATGAGCCAACGGCGGCCCTGGGAGTGGCTCAGACCCGCCAGGTGCTCAATCTGATTAAGCGCTTGCGTGAGCAGGGCCTGGCGGTCGTGGTGATCTCCCATAATCTGGCCGATGTCTTCGAGGTCGTGGACCGCGTAATCGTGCTGCGTCTAGGTCGACGTGTGGCGACTTTCGATGTGAAGTCGGCAACGCCTGAACGCGTGGTGGCGGCCATCACCGGCGCAGAGTTTGGCGCTGAGGTGGACGCAAATGGTGCAAATGGAGGAGGTTTACAGTCATGAGTGAAGCTGTGAAGCAGCAGCAACCAGCGCCGGCGACCAGCGTCGAGGTGCCCTCCAGGTTGCCGCGTCCCACGGTGGGCCAGCTCCTGCGCACTGATCTGGGCTTTCTGCCTGTGCTGCTGACGTTGCTGGTCATCGCGGCCTACTTTGCTTTGACGACCAATGGTCTCTTTTTAACGCCGCGCAATCTCTCAAACCTGGTCTTGCAGATTACGCAGATCGGCGTGTTGGCCCTGGGTAGCACGCTGGTGCTGCTGTTGGGCGAGATCGATCTGTCGGTGGCGGCAGTAAGCACGCTTTGTGCAGTGGTAATGGGCGTACTGGTCGAGCGCCACGGCGTGCCGGCGGGCTGGGCTATCCTGGCAGCGCTGATCACAGGCGCCATTACCGGCTTTATCAATGGACTACTGGTCGCTTTCGTCCGCATCCCTTCTTTTATTGTGACACTGGCGGCCTCGATCGGCTACTCCGGCCTGCTCTTGTACCTGCTCGCCGGACAGAGCACCCTCATTATCCATGATGCCTTCATTGTCTCGCTGGCGAATAACTACCTGCCTGATGCCTTGGGCATCGGCTTGCCAACGCTGGTGCTCTTGCTCTATATTGGGTTTGTGGTGCTCAACTATGTGCGTCGCCAGCGCGCAGGCCTACGGACGCAGCCGTTGCCACGCTTGCTGCTGCAGATTGTCATCGTCACAGTCATCGTTGAGGGGGCGGTGGCCCTCTTTGAATCCTACCTGGGTGTGCCTCAGTCAGTAGTCTTCTTGATCGGGCTGATCCTGCTTTGCTGGCTCCTACTGACGAAGACGCCCTTTGGTCGTTATGTCTATGCCGTCGGTGGCAACGCCGAGGCTGCGCGACGCGCAGGTATCAATGTGCCGCTCATCCGCGTGGCAGTTTTTACGATGTGCTCAACGTTGGCGGCAATCGGTGGCGTATTGGCAGCTTCGCGCGGTCTGGCAGTAGCCAGCCAGATTGATCCGACGCTGCTGCTGGATGCGATTGCTGCGGCGGTGATTGGTGGCGTAAGCCTCTTTGGCGGCAAAGGCTCGGTCTGGTCGTTGATTCTGGGCGCTCTGATTATCGGCAGCCTGGAAAACGGTCTGGACTTGAAGAGCCAGGGCACCGATGTGAAAGAGATGGTGGAGGGCGTGGTCCTGGTGATCGCCGTGGCCGCCGACGCGCTGATTCGCCGCGCTCAGGCCCGTCGTGGGCGCTAGCTGCCTAGGCTGCCCGCCGCCACTGGCTGGTCCTGTGCCAGGGGCCTCTAAGCGGAGCCTGGCACCAGCTCTGGCGGCTGGTCGCCCCGGTCCGGCACCGCTTCGCTGCGTCGCCTCGCCCGCTCGTTCGTGCCGACTCCAAGGCGAGGCGAGGCCAGAGCTAAGACAATCGGGAACTGGCCGCTTGCTGATAGGGTGCCTGCTCACTGAAAGACAGGGTCTCGCTCGCTGCCCTCGGCTCGGATCGCGAGAAGGAGGAAAAACAAGGCGTGCTGCAAGGCCTCTCGCAGTCATTGTTTGAGCCTGGACCTGGGGGGGAGTCGTCGGCCCTCCTTTCGACGATAGCTTTGATGGCCTCTCTGTCGGCAGAAGATGCGGAGCGCTCGGCAGCAGAGGAGGCTTTGCTGCGCGCGGCTATGGAGTGGCGCCTGTGGCTGAGTACAGCTCTGGTCAGGTGCAATGTGACCCTGACGCCTGAGGACCTCGATCGGGCCGCGCTGCTGTTGCTAGCGCGCCTGTTGTTTCTCCGCCTCTGTGAGGAGCGCGGCCTGGAACCCGCGGGGAGCTTGCGCCAGTTGAGCGAGCAACGGCAGATCTATAGACGTTTGCAGCGGCGCTTTCAGACTGCGGCGCGGCGCTATGTCTCTAGTCTCTTCTGCCTTCGACCACCAGCGACAAGGCATACAGTGGCAAGAGGCGAACCCAGCTCTTGCCAGCTCTTAACTGAGGAGCGACTGACAACCTTGACGGTGGATGATGAGACGCTGCGCCGGCTGCTGCAGGCGCTCTATCCTCCCACGGCCCCGTGCGATTTCTCCCGCCTCTCGCCTTCTGCGCTCGGTCGCCTCTATGAGCACTTTCTGGAGAAGACCCTGACAACGGACGCCTCTGGCCACCTGGTTTTGAGTGAGGAACGGACGGCTAAGAAGGCCGATGGCATTTACTATACCCCCCCTCCGATCGTCGATTATATCCTTGCCCATAGCGTGGCGGCGCTGCTTGAACGCGAGGGGGAGTTTGCACGCGCGGCCCGCTTGCGTGTGCTTGATCCTTGCTGTGGGGCCGGTTCCTTTCTCATACGCCTTTATCGTCTGCTGCTGGCCTGGTTCCGCGAGCAGTATGTGGCAGCAGGACCAGAGCGCTTTCCACAGGCGGTGCGCCGCGATGAGCAGGGCCGCTGGCGCCTGACTCTGGCTGAGGGCCGCCGCATCCTGCTGGACCAGATCTACGGTGTTGATCTTGATTGCTGGGCGGTCGAGGTAACACGGCTGTCGCTCTTTTTGCTCCTCCTTGAGGAGTGTCAGGGAAGCTGGCACGAGCGGGCGCAGATCTCCAGGCTGCTGCCACGCTTGGGGAGGAACATCCGCTGCGGCAATGCTCTGGGCGGGGCTTCCGCCCCAATGCCAGAGGCAGCAACCCTGGCCAAGCTGGCACCTTTCGACTGGCAGGCGGCTTTTCCCCAGGTCTTCAAGAGGTCAGCTCAGCAAGAGGCTGGCGGTTTCGATGCAGTGATTGGCAATCCGCCCTATCTGTTCGGTGAGCAGCGCCCCCGGCTGGCCCGCCCTTACTTGGAGGCGGCCTTTACGTTGGCGCGTCGGCAGTACGACGCCTGCTGGCTCTTTATCGAGCAGGGCCTGAAGCTGACTCGCCCTGGCGGACGCTTTGCTTTCGTGGTCCCCGATGCTCTGCTGGCACGCGATGAGGCGCGCCAGGCCCGCGCTACCTTGCTGCATGAGGGCCTGCTGCGCGTCTATCATTGTGGCCCTGTCTTTCGGGCCTGTGTCTCCGCTGCCGTGCTGGTCGTCGAGCGCGGCGCCCAACCCTCTATGATCGCCTGCGATGTACCAGCGTTAGTTTCTACGAGCGCCTCCAGCTCGCCAGGCTTGCCGGTACAGACACGCGCCCTCTGCAGCCGTCGACGCTTCTTGGAGGATAGTCGCCATCGCTTGCTTGTGCACGTGAGTGATGAAGAGGCGGCTTTGCTGGCGCGCCTTGAGCACGAGGGGGAACCGCTTGGCCAATACGTCCGCATCTCGCGCGGCGAGGAGATCGGCAAGCGGCACGTCTCTCCGATAGGCCCGCTGCCGATCCTGGCCGGCGACAACGTGACTCGCTACTATATCGCTCCTCCAACACGCTTTGTCTCTGCTTTGACGAAGCCCTCCAGTTTCTACCAGGCGCCGAAAATCGTGGTGGTCAAAACAGGACGGCGCTGCGTGGCCGCTCTGGAGACCGCTGGCCTGGCTACGATGCAGTCGCTCTATAATCTCCACTTGCTGGATGAGCGCCTCGCCTATGAGACTTTGCTCGCTATTCTCAATAGCCGTCTCATCGATTATTACCTCTATAAGACATTTACTGCCTATAAGCGCTTGTTCCCTCAGCTCAATCAGACAACACTGGCTACTATCCCCCTGCCGCCTCGCCTGGCCAGGTACCAGGAGCCATTGATTCGCGCCGCTCGGACCATGATGGCCCTCCAGACTCAACTGACCACCGCTAGTAGTGCCGAGGCACGCCAGGCCCTGGAGCAGCAACGCCTGCAGTTGGAAGCCGAGATCAACGCCCTGGTTTTTCGCCTCTATGGCCTCAGCGAGGCTGAAACTCGGATGCTTGAAAGCACGGTATAAAATAAGAGGGTAACATCGGCGACAGCGCTATCCTCCGCACCACCTTGCTATGCGCCCGGCGCGCCTTCGCGTAGCGCCTCCTACTCACAACCAGCAGGTGCAGCGTTACGGGAGCGCAAGGCCGGGAGACGGGAGAGCCGTCGGGGTGCCCGGAAGAGAGCAGAGCGGCTCGCCAGCCGGTGAGGCCAGCGGTAGACTGGAGGGCTGAGCTGAACCGTCATGGTACAGCTTGCAGCAGCTTGACAGAAGAGCAGTCTTTCGCGTACAACGATAGGAGTTAGGGCTTTTTTTGCGCCTGCCAGTCAGGACGCAGGGCGGTCGGGTCGGTCAGTGCAACGAGCCGAAACAGCGCGTCATCATGGACACGAAGGAGGAGCCATGTTAGAAGAGCAGATCACGGAGATCCCCCCCGAAAACGAGGGCGGTAAGGTTGATCCAACGAAATGCTACGTGTGTGGGGCCAAGGCGACAGCTCTATGTGCGCGCTGCCAGATGCCCGTGTGCCCTGAGCATCAGCAGTCTACTCGTGACTATATTACCAAGATGACGACCATCCTCTGCGATGACTGCGCAGACTACTATGAGGCCCTGATTAAGCCCTGAGTAAGCCTGCAAGACAGGCCACCCAGCCGGGTAGCTCTGTCTATCTGGTCTGACCGCTGCAGTAGCCCAAGTGAGTACCCAGTTAGGAGCCCAGCAGAGGCAGAAGCCGGTACGGTAAGCAACGCAACGGCAATCTCGCGCCTGAATCGTGATCGGACTTGACTGACTGCGACCGGTCCGCGTCCAGTAGCGACGAGCGCTGTGTGGCAACAGCGACTTGGAGAGTCACTGAGGGTCAGGAGTCAGGAGTGGCTGACTGCTTGGCTGGCCGGCTAGCACTTTGCCCTTGAAGCGTTAATAAGCGTCCCTCTTCTCTGAGAGCAAGAGGATAGGACAGCGCTTCGCCTATCTTACGCCGATGTGGCCGTGCTTTGTTACAAGCTTGATGCAGCGTAGAGGAGCGCGCCGTCAATCCAGCCACTCATTGGTGAGCGAATGAAGCAGGGACCCTGTGCCTGTGCAGGCAGAGCCAGGTGCTGACATGTGCAGATGAAGCGCAGTTAGCCGGTGTGATCAACAAAGAGCAATTACCTGGTACAGCACTCCAACAAGCCTGATCCGTTTAGCCTGCAGAAGGGCCAGCCGTGTCGAGTGGCCCACGACACGTTTGTCCCCGGTAGTCAGCGTCAGCCAGTGGGAGTAGCTCCCTTCCGGTCGGCTGTGATCCATTCTTTCGGCTATCGGCGGGTAACGGCTTTCTTTGTGCCTCCCATCAGAGCTAAGACAAGGGTGAGAGGCTACAACAGCAGGCTGAAAGAACACAGGCCAACCGTGGTCAGCGCCCAGGGGAGAACATCAACAGGGACCTGAGCAGGCCCTTGCACGCCCCGGGTCTGTTGGTTGTTCTCCATCTCTCCCGGCCCGGGCGCTGGCCCTTCTGTCGTCACTTGAAGCGAGACGGGCGGTGGCGGAAGTTGGTCAGCAGCGCAGCCTCCGTCCACTCCGCCATCGCCCGTTTGTCAGCCGGACCTAGACGGCTCAGCTCACAGCGGCGGATGCTGACAACTGGGATTGAGCACGGCCTGCACCTTGGGATCATTGAGGTTGGCCTTGACAAGTCCTCTGGAAACGCTCATCATGCCAAGAGTGGCAATAAAGGGCGCTAGACGCGCGCGCGTAATCAGCAAGCCATTGGCCAGACCGGCCAGGCCCCCAACCAGGGTACCACCAAGCACCGCCAACGGCCAGCTCAGGCCCAGGTCGACCATCATTTTGACGCCGAGCACGCCGGCCAGAGCCGCCACCGAACCGACAGAGAGGTCAATACCGGCGGTAATGATCACAAAGGTCATACCCAGGGCAATGATGGCCGTGACGGCAGTCTGCGAGACAATATTGAAGAGGTTGTAGAGGGTAAGAAAGACCGGCGAGGCAATGGAGAGCGCGATACAGATGACAATGAGCGCTCCCGCCGCCGCAAATTGAGAAATAAGGTCAGAGACCTGGGCCGGCAGTAATCGGCGCCAGGAGAGGCCGGCCTCCATCCCTGACTCGCCCGCGTCCGCCATGTTCCTGCTCAGGAATCCCTTCATGGAATAGTCACCTCGCTGGCCCCAGTTGCCAGGGCAATGATGCGCTCCTCACTGAACTGCCCTCGTGAGAGCGTGGCGACAATGCGCCCCTCGCGCATCACGGCGATGCGATCGCACATGTTGAGCAGCTCGGGGAGGTAGGATGAAATGAGTACAATGGCCCGCCCCTCACTTGCCAGCCGACCAATCAGGGCAAACATCTCAGCCTTAGCGCCGACGTCGATGCCGCGCGCCGGCTCGTCAAAAAAGATGACTTTAGCCTGCGTCTCTAACCAACGAGCGACGACCACTTTCTGCTGATTACCGCCCGAGAGGAGATGCACCTTGCGACGCACAGAAGGCGTACGAATGTTAAGGCGCCGGCAGGCTTGTACAGCTACGGTGCGCTCGCGCCGCAAGAGGAGTAAGCCCAGACGCGTGGGCAGGCTGGCCAGCGTAATGTTCTGATCAACTCCCAGGTCGAGCGCTAACCCTTCGCGCTTGCGATCTTCGGTGACGTAGACCAGACCAGCCCGAATGGCATCGGCGGGACGACGAATGTGCAACTCCTGACCATCGAGCAGGATGCGTCCGCTGTCGATGGGATCAGCCCCACAGATGGCGCGCGCCAATTCGCTGCGCCCCGCCCCAATGAGACCAGCAAAACCCAGGATTTCGCCGGCGCGCACCTCAAATGAGCAGTCATGCAGCAGGCCACGACGGTTCAATCCTTCGACACGTAGCCGGATAGGGCCAGGATGGGTCTCAGGTCGCGGGTAGAGATTCGTGATGGCGCGCCCTACCATGAGCTGGACAAGCTTCTGCTCGCTCAGCTCAGCCCGCGGCAGGGTAGCCACAACACGCCCATCGCGCATGACGGTAACTCGATCCGCAATCTGGAAAATCTCATCGAGACGGTGCGAAATGTAGAGAACAGCCACCCCTTGGGCAGTGAGCTGGCGAATGACAGTAAAGAGTCGGGCAATCTCTTGCTCGGTCAGAGTAGCAGTCGGCTCATCAAAAATGAGGACGCGCGCTCTGAAGCTAATGGCGCGAGCAATCTCGACAAGCTGCTGTTCAGCCACGGAGAGCGAGGCCACCAGACGGCGCGGGTCCAGGTCAAGGCCAACCTGCGCCAGCAGACGGCGCGCCTCTTCCCGCTCGCGGCGCCGGCGAATGAAGCCGAAGCGCAATGGCTCGCGTCCAAGAAAGAGGTTTTCGGCGACGGAGAGATGCGGCGCCAGGGCAAATTCTTGATGCACCATAGCGACGCCGAGGGCCCGGGCATAATGCGGCCCGCGAAAACTCAGCGGCTCACCGTTGAGATAGACCTGGCCAGCATCGGGGCGCTCTACTTGATAGAGAATTTTCATGAGTGTCGATTTACCAGCCCCATTTTCGCCAGCCACGACATGAACTTCGCCAGGGTAAATGTCAAGGTCAACCTCGGCGACGGCGGTGACGCCCGGAAAGCGCCTGGTAATCTGGCGCAGGCAAATGATTGGTGACTGCGCTGTCTCCATCGAAGTCGAAGGCATGACAACCTCCCTGCGAGTACGGCAGTGGCTGCAGACATAGCCCTGCCTGCCCTCCTGGCCCTCTTCCCCTGCCTCTCTCTCCCCTTTCGCTTCCCTTACAAGCCATTTCTCTGGCGCCGCGCTTTTTGGCCTCGCTCACCCTCCCTTCCAACCACAGGCGCGGAACAGGCTTGCACACGCCCCCAGCAGCGGGAGCCAGTCTATGGAAACTTGTTTCTGCCGGCAGCCCTCGACGCGACTGCTCCAGGGGGCCTGGCTCTCCCTCGCTCGCTTGACTACGAGGAAAGCTGGCTCTCTTCGGCAAAGATATCGGCCAGGACTCCTTCTTTGGAGTGGCGAATATGGGCTGCTAAGAGGGCCGCAGCTTCGTCCAGTTTGCCCGCGAGTAAGGCCCGCAGGATCTGCTCATGATCGTTGAGTGCAATTTCGATACGGCGCGGATAGAAGCTATCGCGCATCTGGAACATGCAGAGCTGGCTGCGCAGCTCCGAGAGACAGTGAATCAGGCGCCCATTGCGCGAGGCACGCGTGATCAGCAGGTGAAAGAGCAGATCGACTTTGAGAAAGCGCAGAAAAGGATTGCTCGCCAGCTCCGCCCGAATGGCTTCTAGCTCATCAAGCTGAGCCTGCAGCTCCTCTCGCTTGAGGTGAGGCGCTGCTAGCCGTAGAGCAAGCACCTCCAGGGCCTCGCGCAGGTCGTAGATCTCGTGAATGTCTTGGGCCGTAAAGGTGCGCGTCCAGTAGCCACGCCGCGGATCAGAACGTACTAGCCCCTCCTGGACCAGTCGCTCCAGTGCCTGGCGCACAGGCGTGCGGCTGACTCCCAGTTGCTCGGCAAGAGCCACGTCCGAGAGGCGCTGCTCTTCACTCCCCCCGAGCAGAATGACTCGCTTCCAGAGTTGCTCGTAGGCATAGTCGGCAACGGTCGGGGTGGCGGTGCGCTCTTGCCCCCAGAGCAGGTCGAAGAGTTCGCTGACAAATTGCTCATCAACAACTGTGGCTACCGCCGCTCCTTGCCGATGGTTGGTCTCGGCTTCCGAGTGCATCATTCCCGCTCGCTCCTGTTCTGCTGGTCTTGCTGGTCTCGCCAGGTTTCCCCCGCCCCCGCCTACGCCGCCACAGCTTGATTCTCTCACTTGTACGCTCACACGAACCGGGGGCGAGGACCAGACCCGACGCACCTCGTGGCTTCAGCGGCTCGCCTTTGCTTACATCGCCTTGCTCTGGCCCGGCTCGCCTCAAGACTGCCCGCGGTGCGCTCCTCTATTTTGGCGCGCCCTTCTCACTTTGTAAAGAGTGTGCTGTATTCAGAATACAGAATATAGTATACCCAGAAGCATCGGTAATGGTCAAGGCGGACGTTGCTCCTCGCGGCTAGGAGCACTAGGCCCTTGCCATCGCTCCGCCCTGCCTTGATCGCTCTGAGTACTGGCTAGTCTTGGCTGCCCCCGATTAAGGATAGCGGCTTCTTCTGACTCGCTACCTCTCCTCTTCAGATCTTTCGCTTGGCTGTTTTGCCATGCCGGGCTGCTTGACTTTGGCGCCCGTTGTACTGTATTCTGAATACAGAATATAGTATACCTTCAGGTGGCGCAGCAGCGTCAAGGCAAGCACTGCCTCCGCAGAATTGCGAGTCTTGGCCGTCATGCAC
>NZ_JADGHT010000430.1 GCF_019683755.1 Thermogemmatispora sp.
GAGTAATTCATACTATAACAAGCAAGAGGGAAGGTCTGTGAAGAAAACTGAGCTATAAGCAGGAGGATGTTCTGCCTCTGGAGAGGGGGCTGACTCTCCAGAGGCAAAGTTTGGAGCGATAGCAGCATTAGGGGCGAAGTTGGCGCGTATGCATGAGGAAGAACATCAGCCCCTGCTTATAATCCATTGGACTAGCTTTTCCATGCTTGAGCACCTGAGCGATCAAGTTCAGCAAACTTGAAATAACCTGCAAGCGCGTCTGCTCAAAGCCATCTTGGCGCCGCAGCAGATCGATCAATTGAGAGGGACTCTGTCCAGAAATATCCAGGCCCAAGCGTACCGCCTCTAGGCGCAGCCAGAGTACGAGCTGCTGACGCATTTCCTCAAAAATCGTCACATCCTCATTGGCCGGCAGAGGAGTTGCCTCAGCTGGTGCGGGCATAGCAGGGCGTCCGCCCGCCTGGGCACCTATGGGAGAGCGAGGCTGGACCGGCACCGGTGCAGTTGAAGAAGCCGCCTGGGCCGCAGGAGGCTCTGTCGACTGAGGTCCGGGCTGAGAGAGCTTTCCCGAAGAGCGGCGCGCGGGGGGCAGTGGCGAGCTGCCCGCTGCCGGAGGAGAGCCAGGCAGGGCGCGCGAAGGAATCGGAGGAGCGCGCCGTGTTGGGGACGAGGAGGCTGGCGCAGCAGAAGCAGCCGCAGACGGACGCTCCTCTGCCGCTGTCGGCATTCTGCCGGCTGCCATTGGGCCTGAGACTGTCGGCAAGGGCATAGCAGGCCGTCCTGGAGTCGAGGGCAAGCTCTGGCCAGCCTGACGGCTCTCATAGCCGTCCATCTCTCCGCGCAGCTCTTGCAGCTGCTGCTGGAGTAACAGGGTGGACTGGCTGATCTGCTCCCATGTTAACTCAGGATCAGGGGTGGCGCGAGTCGTCGCCCAGGAAGGTACGGGCCGCGGACTCCCGAACGAGGACTTTTTCTTCTGCGGATTGGCCAGGTGGGCGCGGAGCCCCTCGGCCACTGCCTGGGCTGAGGTAGTGATCAGCATGCGCACATCGGCCATGCGCTTACGCCCCTGGTTGCCAAAAAAAGCCCGGTTGCGCTGCACAAAATGGATAAAGAGGCGCTCAATATAGGTTTGCAGCTCCGGCGACATCACGTCCACGCGGTTCCAGGCCGTGAAGTCGACCGAACTCAAATAGAGCCAGACCTCTTTGCGCTTGGCGCTATCAACCGGGCGCATCCGCAAAGACTCAGTGCGATAATCGTAAAATCGCGGATAGCAGAAGTTAGCGATCAATGTCTCCGCCAGCTCAGCTTTCAAGCGTCCCATTTCTGCTAGCGGGAGTTGACCAAGCAAAACTCCCATGCCACGAACCCTTTCTACGCGCACTCAGCGGCGCCTCTGAAGTTAGCGAACAAATACGTTCGTCAACTGCAACTCCCGTGCATCCGGTATCGCCCTTACCTCCCCGGATGCACCTTGAACCTGCACAGGCAGTCTGGCCTGCACATCCATCATTGTACTGCCCGAATGGCTCGCAGGTACAAGCGCAATAGAAATATGGGCTAGCCCAGGAGCGACATGGGCAGATCCCAGACTAAAAGCCAGCGTTCTCAACATCTGGATCTGACCAGGTTGCCAGGTAGTCGTAGGGCAAAAAGCGAAACCTGGGAAATCTTGAGTCAAGAGGTGCTCCCGACCGGCGCTATCCCTGAGCAAGACCAGCAAGTCGAGCGCTGGTAGCGAGGCGCTTCTAGCCCGCAGATAGAACGTAAACTGGAGATAGGTTCCTTCATCAAGGGTAGCCGGTGTTGGCATACTGTAGCCTACTAGATCCACCAAAGGCTTTCCTCCATCATCGCTCCTGAAGGTAGCAGTGATCGGATGCTCGACCTGCTGCGCCCCGACCCACTGGAAGGAGCAGAAGGTTGCCGGCAGGGCCGGCAGAGCCGCTGGCCCACTGGGCACTGGCGAGGCCGGCGAGACGCCGGGGGCTGGCAGCCCACGCTTGAGCAGCAGATAACCATCCTGAGCGGCTACAATCCCATATTGTCCGCTAAAGAGCACTTTCTTAACTTCGGCTACATAGCTGCCCAGGAAGAGCGGATACATATCGCTGGTCACATCCAGGAAGACATAGTCGGCCTGTTGATCGGCATAGGGGAAGAGATAGATATGCTCTCGATGGCTGATATGGGGAACGAGGGCCGACTGGGCGGAGACAGAGGCCTCTGGAGGAATCATCTGGATGAAATGCTCAGCGAGCTGGGTGTGAGCACTGATCACCGGCCACTTGAAGCCTGGCGAGAAAGGCATAGTACCGTGAGCATCATCTGCCCGCGCAACAGAGAAGAGCAAATAGACCATGAGCAACACTAGCGATACGATCTGACCCCAGCTTAAGGCGCCACGAGACTCCACCAAAGCCGAGAACGGGTTACGAATGGTCCAGCTTGCCTGCCAACGCCGCCAGGCCGCCATCATCCTCTGCCAGAGCGTACTGCCTCCTGCAAGGAGGCGCTGCACCGCCCATGCAATAACTACCACAGCCTCGATGCTAGCAAAGATCAGCACAGGCACGATCTCGGCATTATAGTGGTAGAGGCCGCTATACATATCGGGCTTTGAGCTCAAGAGATTAAGCGCCAGCGTTGGCAGCGCCAGCACTAGTACCCAAGGTGCCAGAAGCGGTAAATAACCCGTGGGACTAAGTACCTGGCGCAAGTAGAAGAAATGCTGTCGCTCCAAGACATACTGCTTCAGAATAGAGAGCGGGTGAAGCAAGATATTTTTGGCAATATCGAGCGGCCCATTGCCCAGATGAGCATAGCGCGAGGCGAGCAGTGGCCCACCAGAGAGGCGGGTGATCACCAGTTCCAGCCCGATCCAGACAAGAGCTAGCAGCACCAGGCCCAGGCCTGAGCGCCAACGACGCTGGAAGAGCAGCGACCAGAGACCAAAGAGGCCCACCAGGATGGGGATCTCCTCCTTGCAGGCCATAGCCAGCACGGCACAGACAAAGAGCCACGCTGTCTGTCCTGTGTACATAAAGTAGAGAACAAACAGCAAAAGTGCCGAGGTAAAAGTGACGGCATGAAAGTCATTGAGTAGCGCCAGATTCTGGAGAGGATGGAGGAGATAGAGCAGAGCAAAGCCAATGGCAATCCAATCGTTGCGTAGTCGCAGACGGGCTAGCCAGAAAGCAGGGAAAGCTCCAGTAGCTACGACCAGCGTTTGCAGTACCAGCAAAGTCTTTGGGGTGGCCCAGAACAGATAGAACAAGGCCACCAGGAAGAGCACTGGCTCAAAGTGAATGGCGAAGCGGCTAATACCGTTACTACTATAGCAATTCGTATCGCCGACAATATTACAGATCGTTTGATGGGGGACGGCACCATGTACAATGGACCAGACTGCCTGATCCATAATTCCCAGGTCCTCG
>NZ_JADGHT010000431.1 GCF_019683755.1 Thermogemmatispora sp.
ATCCCTCTCCTCATCAGCAACAGCGGGAGCAGCTCCAGCACCATCAGCGCCTCCGGGCCGACCGCGTGCAGCGTCCCCCTTCATCTGAACCACTCCCTGGCCGGGTTCCGCAGCTGCGCCCGCCTTCGGAGCGGGCCACCCACCGATAGCAATCACGCAGTGGGGACGGCGTGGAGCTGGTCATCAATGGTGTCAGCCGGGCAGCTCCTACACGAAAAGCCAGGTGGCACGAGCATTGGGGATCGCCCGCAACCGGCTGTATCTGCGTGGAAAGCAGGCGCACAAAGGCAAGCAGGTCTCCCTCGCTCGCGAACGGTGGCACGACATCGATGACACGCCGGGCCATCGCAAGCCGGCGGCCCTGCTCAAGATGGGGAAAAAGCGCGCCAGGCGGGTGATGAAACAATAGGGGTGGCGGCCAGACGCAAGCGCAAGCAATCTACCTATCCCAGCCGTGCCAGCAGCAGGGTGCCCCATGTGTTGTGCTCGATGAGTCCGGCCGGTACGCCAACGGATCACGACGACGCTGAACGCTTTATGGGCACCGTTCAGCTCTCCGTGGCGGAACGGAGACGCTCTCAGGGGGAGTGCTACGTAAGCTGTCACCAGCCGCAAAGTAGTGGGGAATGCGAGCACAAGCTCCCTGGTACCACTACTCGAAGAGGAGATACCTTTCATCGATTCGCGCTCTCCCTGGTGCTATTTATACCGGAAGTTGTGCAGATTCCTTCGCGAGCCATTGATCGGCGGTGTGTCGAATAGGGGAGAACCACACCCAGAGGACCGGGAGCAATCGACCGGCTGCTCCGACCACTAATGTCGGCCATAAGCCGATGGTTTGCCCTAACATCCCCCCGAGGAGTGCGCCTATGGGCATGGCTCCAATCACAATGAAGCGCATACTTGCACTCATCCGTCCCTGCAGGCGTTCCGGGGTAATCGTCTGTCGTAATGTCAACTGGTTGATACTATAGATGGTCCCCCCAAGACTCCCCAGGAACTGTGCTCCTATAAGCAGGGGCACAGCGAGCATGAGCGGACCGCGTGCCAGCGGGATGAGCAAGGCGCCGATGCTTGCCAGGATGGGAGCACCCACCAGGGTCCTGCCGAGGCCAAAACGCGTGGCAGTGCGCCGTGCGAGTGTTGCGCCAAAGAGAAAGCCCAGATTACTACTGGCAGAGATAATCCCCAGGAGCCCGGCAGTCGCTCCGAGGTCGCGAACCAAATACAGTACAAGGATAGTCGTAATCACACTGCCGAAGAGGTTGGCGGTTCCAGTGCAGCCGGCAATCGCTCGCAGAATCGGATTGCCAAACACAAAGCGAAGCCCTATCATCATCTCCGCCCAGAGATGCCGCTGCTCGCGCCGCGGTGGTGGTCCAGGCTCCTGTGCGCGGATCAGGCTCACACAAAGAGCAGACCAGAGGAAGGAGCCAGCGTCGAGAAGAATAGCAAAAGGGGGAGTGACGAATTGCATCAGGAAGCCCGCGATCGCTGGGCCAGCCACCTGAGACCCTGAGCGGCTGATCTCAAGCTTGCTGTTGCCCTCGATTAATTGTTCGCGTGGAAGCAACGTTGGAAGAAAGGCCTGATATGCTACCCCAAAGAAGACAGAAAGCGTCCCCACGCCAAACGCTACAATATAGAGGATCAGCATATGCAGCAGGCCGAGCCATGCTGCCAGAGGAATGAGGAGCAGTAACACCGCCCGCCCAAGATCTGCACCAATCAGCAGCAGGCGCCGTGGTAACCGATCGACCCAAACCCCTGCCATGAGTCCCAGAACCAGGATCGGGGCGGTTTCCGTAGCGCCGAGGAAACCCAGTTGCGCGGCAGGAACGTGCAGCGTCACCACGGCCACCAGCGGCACAGCGAGCAAGGTGATCTGGTCGCCAAAGAGCGAAACGCTTTGCCCAATCCACAGCTTCAGGAAATTTGGATGACGCCAGAGACTCACCTTCTGCGCCTGCATCAGACCCTCCTTGTTCGCCCGGAAGGCAGTGGAGAAAGCCCGAGGAGGAGGATGTCCACGTTTCTCTTTATCCCATATGGCCGCATTCGCTGGTCTCCCTTCCGTCTTCGTCCCTGACCTGCTTCTTGGCTAGAATGAGTTCTCTGGGTATCTTCTCTGCTCCTCGACGAAAGCCAGCTTGGGTTAACCACGTCGCTCCTTCATCGAAGCTGTAGCATCGGCTTCCCCCCTGCACCAGTAGAGAAACCGAAAAGACTGCTGTCTGCCTGGGGGCAGTCTTACTCGTTTCCAGAAAGAAATCTCGCACAAGCACCATACCATGATCTTCCAGTGCGGTAGACACTTTGTTGAAGAGCAGGGAAATTTGCTCTTCATCCAGCCAATGAACCACATGAGAGACCAGGACCGCATCGTAGATTCCCGGGAGTCCATCCTTGGTTACATCTCCCGCGATCAGGTTGATCCGGTCCTGTAAGTTCGCTTGCTGGGTCATTTGTTGTGTCATCGGCAGTGTGCCGGGAAGGTCAAATATGGTAGCATGAAGGTGAGGGTAAGCCAGACACAAAGCGATTGAACACGTCCCTGCTCCTCCGCCAATATCCAGGAGCGTGTGAAATGGACTCAGGCTTCTGCGAAAGGCGCCAACCTGTCCACGGAAGCGGTCATGGACGGCAGCGTTTGCTGAATCGATGCTGACTTTCACACAATCAACGCCGATGTCGCGAAGCCGTTGGGCAATTCGTGGGGTAACAATGGTACCATTCGTATTGAGGCAAATATACAAACCAAGGGACTTTGCGTGCTGAAGCACCTCAAAGATCCCTTTGAGCAGGAGTGGCTCGCCGCCGGTAATGACAACATCAAAGACCTCTAACTCTTTCAATCTGGTAAGGATTTGGCATAACTCTTCAACCGTACGTAAAGTTATCTGGTCGGATCTCACTCGTTGAGCCAACATAACAATGAGTGCAGAAGAGGTTACAGGTGAAGAGCGTACTGAGTGAAACCACAAGCGGGGCTTTGAGCTTGAGATGAGCGGGCAGAGGCGATGCTGTCATCGACGGATTTGGGGGACGTACTTCATCCTCTTGAGGGTATCCCTGGATAAGTTGCCGGTGATGCAACTCATCCAGAAACATAGTACAAATGTCCTCTGCCTGTGCCTCTGCGATTGGTTGGGACAACGCAGACGTGTACCACTCCTGGATCTTAGACTCGAGCTACCCCACACTGGGATGAGTGTCTAAGAGTTGAATAAGTCGGTAGCCGGGCTCATTTACTGGGTGAAAAGCTTTGGTCTCAAGATTAAAGAGGACTCCCCCAAACGGTTCGGAGCGGTGTACAATGTCTGGGTGAAGGGAGATGATCGCCTCTTTTCGTGGTTGCATACTATCCTCCACTCGATAGTAGCTGGGACTTCCTAGCCAGAAACTGAGTTCATCATCTCTGCAATACTAGATATTAC
>NZ_JADGHT010000432.1 GCF_019683755.1 Thermogemmatispora sp.
CTTTGCTCGTCCAATAGCTGCGAGCAGGGGCTGATCAGGCGCGTCGACGCTGTACCAAGGCTTCGCGTCCGCTGCACTATTACTATATCACGCCCAGGCTGACAGGCGGGTCAAGCAGCACACCTGGATTGAGCAGCCAGCGAGGGTCAAGCGTCTCCTTAGCAGCACGCAGCACCTCAGCAAAGAGGGCAGGTCGCTCACGATCGTACCAGGGGCGATGATCGCGCCCAACGGCATGATGGTGGGTAATCGTGCCGCCCTGTTCCGTCACAGCACTTAGAGCCACACGCTTGATCTCCCAGAACTGTTCCACGAGGGATGTCTTTCTGCCGAGCGCGCAGAAGGTAAAATAGGCTGCCGCCCCATCAGGATAAACATGCGTCAGACGGCAACTGACCCAGCCAGCCTTGCCCGTGACCTCGTGTATGGCCTGGGCCGTCGCGAGCCGCACCTGTTCGTACAGGTGTGAAAAGCGCTCCCAGGTCACAGCCGTCTCGAAGGTGTCAGAGATGATACCGCGCGCCGTCAAAGCCTCACGATACCAGGGCATGCGCAAGAAACGCTGGCGCCAGCGCCCCGCAGCTCCCTGGCGATGGCCCTCTCCCTCACCGCTTTCGCTCGCTTGCGACTCCACGACCCCGCCATAATCAGCGCACAATTCGAGTGCACGCCGCAGCCAGGGATCAAGCGCATGGTCTGCCGACTCAAAGGTCAGAATCAAAAACGCCTGCGTCCCATTGCCCAGCCCACTGCCCAGGCTCTCCAGCGGATCAAGGAGACGGCAATTGGCAGGATAGAGGCCAGCCTGAGCGATGGTGCGTACAGCCTCCACAGCCTTAGCGAAATCCTCAAAGCACACACTAGCTGAAGCGCGGAAGCGCGGGCGACGTCCAATGCGTACCCAGGCCCGCGTGATCAAGCCCAGGGTACCCTCCGAGCCAAGCCACAGACGCTGTGGATCAGGCCCAGCTCCCGAGGCCGGAAAACGCGGTGAGACAATCACACCACGCGGCGTGACCAGCTCGATGCCCTCGACCAGATCATCGATATGCGTGGCCAGGGTCGCAAAGTGGCCACCGGCGCGTGTGGCGATCCAGCCTCCGAGAGTTGAAAACTCAAAGGACTGCGGAAAGAAACGCAGCGTCCAGCCTCCTGGTCTTAGCTGCTCCTCCAGCACCGGGCCGGCAGCCCCAGCCTCGATCAGCGCCACCTGTGACCGCTCGTCGATCTCTAGCACGCGCTGCATGCGTGTTAAATCAATGGTCAGTACCCGTTCCGCTGCCACCGGCGGCTCGACGCCTCCCACGACGCTGGTCCCCCCACCAAAGGGAATCACCACAATGTCGTTGGCATAGCTCCAGTCGAGCAGAGCTGTGATGTCCTGGATCGCACGCGGATAGGCCACCACATCGGGCGGATGAGAGAAGTCACGCGCAAAGGCACGGGCCGAGTCGGGGAAAGAAGCGCCATAGGCATGGCGCAGGCGCTCATAGGGTTCCGTCGTACAAATGGCCGCCAGCGCAGAGGGGACAGTTAAGCGCGGAGGCCGCAGGTCAATCTCCTCCACTACCGGCGGCGGCGTCACCTCAAATTGATCCACCCCGAAGAAGGCCGCCCAGGTCCCTTCGAGCCAGGTGAGTTCCTCCTCACCGAGGATATCGCCTTCATAGCCCCAGCCCCAGAATTTGCGCCGTTTCGCGCTCACGCTCATACTTCTGCTCCTGACACAAGAACAAGCAAGAGTGACTGGTAGCAAGTGGATCGAATGGACGATCCTGCTTTGGATCGCCCTGCTGTTCCTGATTGTAGCATATCACCTGGCCCGGTCTCCCTCCGCACCAGCTCAGTGCTGCCCCAGGAGCAGCAGCACCAGCAGAATAGCAACCACTGCGAGCAGCAGGCCTATTACCAGCCCGACACCCAATGGTTGGCCCATATTAACGGTCCAACCCACTCCCATGCGCCTTTCTACAAACAGAGCCGGATCATCGCGATTGACGTAGAAGATCCCCGCCTTCCAGTAACGATCGTCGTCGCGTTCTACATAGCTCGTGCGTACGACATAGGTATGCGCAGGTCGGGCCTGAGCAAGGTAGAAGATCATCAGGCCCAGGATAGCCAAAGGAAGGAGCAGCACCCCCACAAACACGATGCCGAATGCTGTTGGCGGAATGACTTGCGTCAGCAGTAAGAGGATCAGGAAAAAGCTCAGATTGACAGCTCCTAGCACCGCAGCCAGCAAATTGCGCAAAGCTTGCTGCTGACGCTGCCGATCAAGGCGGGCCTGCTCTGGATCTGCTGGATCGAGCCGCCGGCTCCTTACAGGCAGCGTGAGCGCCAGTCCGAGAAGCAGTACATTGATCACCAAGGCGAACAGGGAGAATAAGAGCAGTTCCTCTTTTCCACCCCAGCGATCAACTTGACCATTAGGACCAAAATGGAGCGGAATGCGCTCCGGTAGCGCCGGATAGCGCACGACAGTCAGCCCCCAGAGCAGCCCCAAGAGCAGCAGATCCAGTCCCAGCCACACAGGAGAGGGTCGTGCCTGCCGCTCGGGTAGACCCACCTCAACCGCGATGGCCTGGCGCAGACCGCTATACCAGCCTTCACGCTCCTTCACGCGCCGGAGCGTGCGATGCATGAGAGCATAGAGGCAACCAGCAATGACTACCGCTGCTATCACTACGAGGGGCATCAGCCAGAGCTGCCACTCCAGAGGTAGCAGCCGGGCCACTAGTAGCAAGGCCAGCAACTCAATCAGCCCCGCCAATAGCAGCGCGACACGATAGCGCCGCCGAAGCTGCGCAATCACCGGCTCGCCCAGACGCGTCGGCGGGATGCGCACGCCGAAGGCCAGTGTTGGAGAAGCCAGGTTCGGCCAGAGCCAACAGAGTATTTCGATTCCAACGAGCATGATGACATTGAAACAGGTATAGAGAGCTTGCATGGCATGCCTGTCCCTCTTTCTCATTGTGCTATTGACGAGTCCGACCAGGATCAGTCAGAGTAGACAACACGCGCTGGCAGCGCGTCAGAATCTCCTCAGCGGGCAACCCCTGGGCAAGCGCCTCAGCGAGCAGTGTGCGTAGACGGGCTTCCCAGTCCTCAGCCAGTTTCCCTGTCGGCTGAACTACCGCCCCCGTCTTGCGCCGTACCTGAAGGAAGCCTTCACGCTCCAGCAGCTCGTAGGCCTTGTTGACCGTATGCAGGTTGATGCCGAAATCGGCAGCCAGTTGCCGAATCGATGGCAGCCCCGTTCCCGGCAGCAACTCGCCGCGGGCAATGCCTTCGACGATCTGATCGCGAATCTGCTGATAGATGGGCTTCTCACTTTCCGGTTCGATAAAGATCAGCATGGACAGCCCGCCTTGACTATTTGTTATAGTTATTATATAACAGATAGCACAAAGAAGCAAGTTCCCCGATAGCAAGGG
>NZ_JADGHT010000433.1 GCF_019683755.1 Thermogemmatispora sp.
CTATTGTTCATTATGTGGCGCGTATTGTAGTTGCTTCTCCGGACGGCGTCAACTCACCTACCATGCTATACTACTCAGCGAGCATGCCTGCTTTCCCCAGAGGCGCAATCAGGCGCCAGCTCGGGTTCGGGTCTACTCCTGCCCTGGCAGCGGAGGGATGGTAGCCCTTTTCTCTTTGCAGCTTTTTTACTGTAGGCGTGTGCAGGCCTTCCCAGCTTGTCGCGCTCTCCCTCCGTATTGCCAAGGAAGCATGGGCGCCTTTGGCCGACGTTTTCCAGGGTACAGGCAAGTAGCGCTGCCTCGCCTCTCATGCTATACTACTCAGCGAGGAGGTCTGCGTCTCACCTATGAAGCACGCGCTGCCCCGCCTGAAACGGCTGTTATGTCTGGGCGCTTTCACCAGTCTGCTAGCAGCTCTGGGAGGCAGCCTCGCCGTTATCTGGCATCGCTTGCTGACGCCCCAACTGCTAGAGAGCACACTGCCTGGTCAGGCACGGCTCTATCGGTGGCGACACGGTCACATTTTCTACAAGCAGGCCGGTCCAGAGCAAGGGCCGCCAGTGGTACTCTGGCACGCGCCGGGGCTAGCAGCGTCTGCCTATGTACTGCGCGAGCTGGCGGCGCTCCTGACAGAACAGTCTCGGCTGCGGGTCTATCTCCCCGACTTGCTAGGCTTCGGCCTCTCTGATCGTCCCGCCCTTGCCTACAGTGGGGCGCTCTACGTGGAGCTGGTCAGCGATTTTCTGCGCGAGGTGGTTGGACAGCCAGCGCTACTGCTAGCTCAAGGAACAAGCTGTCAATATGCGCTGGAAGTAGCCAGACGTAATCCCGAGCTTTGCCGTGGCCTGGTCATGCTCTGGCCAGAGCACGATAGCCTACCCGAGCAGCGGCGCCTCCGTGGCTTAAAATGGCTGGTTGCCCCTCTGGCCCGTCTCCCCCTCGTGGGGTTAGTCGTTTACTGTCTGCTGACGACGCGACTCGCCCTGCGCTTTCTGCTGGCACCGGGTCAGACAGGCAGCGACCTGGACTATAGTTATGCCACAACTCACCAGTTCGGCGCGGAGCATGCTGTCCTGGCCTGGCTGGCTGACCGGCTTGCGCTGATGGCCAATGGTCACTTTGAGGTCCCGACAACCTCTTCGCCCTATCCTGTGCTGGTGGTGCGGGCAGAGTCAGACGCGAGAGCAGAGCCAGGCTGGCGTGAGCCAGCCGAGCAGGCGCCGGGTGCGGAGCAGCTCTGGATGACGCTTCCAGGCCATACGCTCGATCGCCAGGCTGCCTCACTCATCAGTGCTCGCCTGAATGCCTGGATATCTCGGGGACCTCAGCCAGTGCAGACCGAGAGCACCATCGCCACCCTCTCAGGTCGCGGCGAGGCAGAGGTGGCGTCCCAGGACCTCGAAGCTGGTCAGACGGTCTCTAACGAGACGCAGATGTCACCGCCGTCTCCTACAGAGCGCCTGCCTGTGGTTGAAGCTTACTGCGTCAAGTGTAGGCAGAAAAGTGCGATGCTTAATGTAGAGGAAACAACGTTGAAGAACGGGCGCCCGGCTTTGCAAGGCACATGCGCGCGCTGTGGAGCACGCATGTATCGTATCGGTCGTCGCTGATTAGCCTAAGGCTAGTCGGCAATGGATTGCCGTTCGTCCGGTGCTTCAAGGGAGACTTGCTCATAGGCATCGTGCGGAACGAAAGTAGACTTGTAGGCCGTTTTAAGCATAAGGAGGGTGTAGCAACAGTACCATAAGAAAAGGAAGGGAAGGAGTTGGCTCCCGTCCGTGGCTCGTGCCGCCGGTGGCAGCTTGTTGCTGCCTGGTTGCGCCGGTTGCCTTGGCTGCACTGGCCGCTCTGGGCTATGCCTGGTCCCTCCTCGGCGTGTGTCGGGCCGGCCGGAGCATGACTCGGCAGTACTCTACCATAGCAAAAATGGCTACCTGATTTGACTTGACGTCCGGTTTTTGAGACCGTATAATCTCTGTCATGTGTTGCGCAGATGGCGTAGCGCCTGCCACACGCTGACAGCCCTGAAGGGCCCTGGCGGCATAACCACATGGCAGCATTGCCCCAATCTCTGCATGGATGCATGCACAGTGGATCATGATCCCTGATCGCCGAGCCGCGTTCAGGTAAATTGCGGCCCAGCGATCACTTGCAATTAGGAGCATGCGCGATCTCTTCCCCGGTTTCAGCAACTCACTGGGTGCGCCTGGTGGGAGAGGTCATGGATTCGCTCTTCTGAGCTCGGCCTTATCCCCAGAGGCAGGCATGTTCTGGTAACCGCCCAAGGCCTCCGCGGGAAGAAGGCAGACAGCAAGCAAAGGCAGGCAGGCTGATAAGGTGGCTCTTCTATGCCCAGCCACGCTGCAGCGAGCCGCCAACCTCAGCGCGGGAAGAGCTGACAGCATGCTCGCTCTCTTGGTCGACAGAACGGGGCCATAAGGCAGTACAGCCGTGTCCGGAGCAGGCGCAGCGCCCGCCAAGCTAAAGCGGCTTGCCTGATCGTGGGGACAGGCAGCCAGAGAGCCGCTCAAGAGACCGGATGCGTCTAAACGTGAGCTAGCGATCGCAAAGATCTGGGAGAGGCAACCGCGAACGAATCACGCTTCGATCACGAGCCTTAAGACCAGAGAGGAGTAGGAGTCTAATATGAGTATTGGTGGACAGAGCGATGTAACACCTGAGCGCAAGGTCTACTTTCTGACCCCTGAAGGATATCGCAAGAAGAAAGAACGCCTGGAATACCTGCGCACGGTCAAGCGCCAGGAAGTCGCTGACTTCATCCATGATGCCAAGGAAGCCGGCGACATCAGTGAAAGTGGCGCCTATGAAGAGGCCAAGCGCCAGCAGGCTGCGGTAGAAGGCGAGATTCTGGAGCTGGAGAAGTTGCTGGCCTCTTCCGAGATCATGACTGCTGACGATCTCCAAGGCCCTGCCGTGGTGCGCATCGGTATGCAGGTGGAGGTGGAGACAGAGAGTGGCGCAACACGCACCTTTAAGATTGTCGAGACTTACGAGGCCGATCCCAAGTCCGGTCTGATCTCTGACCAGTCTCCTGTCGGCAAGGCTCTGCTTGGCCACAAGGCGGGCGATGTGGTAAGCGTTTCGACGCCAGGTGGCGTGACCACGTATAAGATTCTGTCGGTGCGTCCCATGCTCTGAGCGAGCGCTAGAGCCTGGCCTGCCTGACCAGATCGGCGACAAGGCCGAGCGCAGACTCATCAGGCTTAGGCCCTTCAATAAGGCAGGGTGGTTCCGCCGCCGCACCTCCCAGGCTAATGTGTGCGAGTAGCGTTGATTGCCACCCTGCCTGTTTTGTTAGCTCGTCGCAGCAGCACCAGGACAGGAAGCCAGGAGCTATCTAGGTCAGCTAGTACTCGTGCCGCTTCGATTAGCAGGTGCTTGGTA
>NZ_JADGHT010000434.1 GCF_019683755.1 Thermogemmatispora sp.
ATTGACTCAGAGAAGCCTGGTATACTTATTATAGATTATCATTGCTCCTCAACATACTGTTTCCCTGAGCGAAGAACCGGGCGTTGAAAGTCTCAGGCCGGGCCACTGAGGTTTTCTTTGCCAGGTAGCTGCGCGGCGCTCGGACAAGATGTCTCCTCTCATTCTGCTGTCTCTCTGTGCGCATGGGGGAAGTCTCCATCTTTGCCTTATGAAGACGTGAGAGCATGAGCGGGAGTCAGACCAGCCGGAGAGGGAAAAGCACCCTGCTCCGCTGTGGAGTTGAGCCGACGAACGCAGCGGCACGACTGGCAGACCGGTCTTGAGGTCAGGCAAACAGCCTGGGGCCTGTTTCTTTTCTTCATCAGAGCGGCCTGGCTGACCGCCGGCTAGAGGAGGAGTTTCCGGACCGACGAGCCTGCTGCTGCAAGTTGAAGGCATGGCGCGACACTGAGCTGCTGCCTGGCGCCATGCTGCGCGCCCACCACGGGGACAGCGTAGGCTTTCATAGTCAGTCAGCCTGAGTCAGTCAATCTCTATTTCCCCACGTACTTCATTGTTAGCAGCCGGCAACGGCGAGCAAGGGAGGCTGGCACTGTAGCCAGCCCATGAGGGCAAGGCCAGCCAGCTAGACAGGTAAGGCTAGCGGAGACTAGCGGCCAGAAAGGATGAGCTTATGGCAACCGCCACCTCAACGACGCAGGTACGTAATCGCTGGATTATTGTCATCGCGGCCATTGTGATGCAGCTCGCTCTTGGCTCCGTCTATGCCTGGAGCGTCTTCTCCTCTCAGCTGCAGAAGTTGTACGGTTGGGATAACACGCAGGCAACGCTGCCCTTCACGATCGCCATTCTCGTCTTGGGGATTGCCGCAGCCATCGGTGGCTTCTGGATGGATCGGGTAGGACCGCGCATTGTAGGAACCACTGCGGCTGTCTGCTATGGGCTGGGTGTCTTCTTGTCCGGTTTCACCGGCAATCAACTCGCGCTGCTCTGCCTGGCCTACGGCGTCCTTGGAGGCCTGGGTATGGGCCTTGGCTACATTGTGCCTGTGGCGACCCTGGTTAAGTGGTTCCCCGATAAGCGCGGTATGGTGACCGGCCTGGCCGTCTTTGGTTTCGGCGGCGGAGCTGTTATCGTCTCACAGGTGGGTCCTTTGCTGATGAGCGCCTATGGTGGCGGCGTTCAGTCCCACGGTATCGGCCCAGCCTTCATGACCCTGGGCATCATCTATCTGATTCTGATTGGCTTTGCTTCCCAGTTCTATGCTAATCCACCCGCCGGCTACCGTCCCGCCGGTTGGGCCCCCAGCGCTCAGGTGATCGCGCAGCGCGCTGCCCGCGACTTCACCCCTAGTGAAGCCCTGACGCGCTGGCAATGGTATGCCCTCTGGGGCATCCTCGCCCTCAACGTGACCGCTGGCATCTCCATGATCTCCCAGGCCAAACAGATCGCCCTTGGCGGTGGCGCCCCCGATGCTCTGGCTACACTCTTTGTCAGCCTGATCTCGATCTTCAATGCCTGCGGGCGCTTTGTTTGGGCCTGGCTCTCCGATCTGATCGGGCGGCGTCAGGTTTTCATGGTCATGTTTGCCCTGCAGGTGGTCCTTTTCCTGCTGATGGCTACCTTCATCAAGTCTTTCGCCGTCATTCTAGTGCCGGCGCTGATCGTGGCGCTTTGCTATGGCGGCGGCTTTGGCACCATGCCCGCTTTTACTGCCGACTACTTCGGTCCGAAAAACTCTGGCTCAATCTATGGTCTGATGCTGACAGCCTGGAGCGCCGGCGGTGTGCTCGGCCCGATCCTGATCGCTCAGGTGAAGGACCGCACCGGTGGCTACGTTGTAGCGTTAGTGGCCCTGGCTATCATTATGGCTCTTAGCTTCCTGCTGCCGCTTTTCACTCGCCCGCCGCGCGTCGAGGCCGAGGCCGTGAGCGAGGCCGCTCCGGCATAATCCGCTTGTTCATGGTCTCGGGGCACAGGGGGCCACTTTTCACAATTGGCTCGCCTGTGCCTCGGCTGCGCAGAAGGTACCGACATTATACTTCTGGCACGAGAGGCGGGTCACTCAACGAAGGCTATCGGCAGTCCTTGCCAGTGACGAGTAGTTGTCTAGACCTTCAGCCAGAGAGAAAGGGCGAGGCTATTATGGCTGTAAACAAGTTCATCTCACCGCGTCTGTGGGCCAGTTGGAAACCCTTCGGGCTGGGTGAGCGCAAGCCTCATCACTTTACCGAGATCGCACGCACTGTCTGGCAAAATCGGCGCCATCCCCTCTACGCCTGGCGTATCCTGACGCGTGGCTGCTGCGACGGCTGTGCGCTTGGTACCTATGGCATGCGCGATTGGACGATGGATGGCATCCATCTGTGTACGATCCGTCTCAACCTGCTCCAGCTCAATACAATGGGAGCGATGCCCTGGGAGCGGCTTGTCAACGACCTCGAGGGCCTCAAGCAGCTCTCCAGTCCCCAGTTGCGCCAGCTCGGTCGCCTTCCCTACCCGATGGTACGGCACCGCGGTGACCGCGGCTTCCGGCGTGTCTCCTGGGATGAAGCCCTTGATCTGATCGCCGAGCGCATCCGTGCCACGCGCCCGGACCGCCTGGCCTTCTATCTGACCTCGCGCGGCATTACGAACGAGGTCTATTACGTTGCCCAGAAGGTCGCCCGTTTCCTGGGCACGAACAACATCGATAATGCCGCTCGCGTTTGCCATTCTCCCAGCACGGTCGCACTAAAGCAGACATTGGGCGTCGGTGCTTCCTCAGTTTCCTACAAGGACTGGATTGGGACCGATCTGCTCATCCTGCTTGGTAGCGATATCGCCAATAACCAGCCTGTAACTACCAAGTACCTGTACTATGCCAAGAAGGCAGGCACACGCATCGTCGTCATCAACCCCTACAAGGAACCGGGCCTGACTCGCTACTGGGTGCCGTCGGTGCCTGAGAGCGCCGTCTTGGGGACAAAGCTCATGGACGACTTCTTCCAGGTCTCTACTGGTGGCGATATCGCCTTCCTCAACGGCACCTTGAAGTATCTCATTGAACAGGGCTGGGTCAATCATGACTTTATTGCTCGTCATACCACTGGCTGGGCAGAGCTGCAGGCTGAGCTAGCGCAACAAGATTGGGAAATGCTGGAGCGTTACAGCGGCCTCTCACGCGATGAGATGCGCCGCTTTGCGGAACTGATTCACCAGGCTCGCAGCGGCATCCTGATCTGGAGCATGGGTCTGACTCAGCATACCTTCGGCGTCCAAAACGTCAAGGCCGTGATTAACCTTGCCCTGTCGCAGGGCTGGGTCGGCAAGGAACACTGCGGCGTTGTGCCCATCCGTGGACACAGCGGTGTCCAGGGCGGGGCTGAAGTCGGGGCTGTTCCTGATCTGCTGCCGGGC
>NZ_JADGHT010000435.1 GCF_019683755.1 Thermogemmatispora sp.
TGAATGGGCACGAGGAGATTCAGCCCCTGGTGGGCGGGGTCATCAGCAAAGAGGCGCTCTGGGCTTGCACGACCTGTGGCGCCTGCATGGAGATCTGCCCGGTCTCAATTGAGCATGTCCCCAAGATTGTGGATATGCGGCGCTCCCTGGTGATGGAGGAGAGCGATTTTCCGCCGGAGGTAACGTCGCTGTTCAATAATATTGAGCGCAACGGGAATCCCTGGGAGATCAGTAACGATCGCCGCGCAGAGTGGGCTGCGGGTCTGGATGTGCCGCTAATGGCGGAGAACCCCGATGCCGAGGTCCTCTATTGGGTCGGCTGCATGGGTTCCTTCGATCAGCGTAATCGCAAGGTGGCCACGGCTCTGGTGAAGATTCTGAAGGCTGCGGGAGTGAATTTCGCTATCCTCGGTCCCGAGGAGTCGTGTACAGGTGACCCGGCTCGCCGCATTGGCAATGAGTACCTCTGGCAGATGATGGCTCAGCAGAATATCGAGGTGCTCAATAGCTACGGCTTCAATACGGCTCAGGCGGAGACCGCCTCCAATGGCCACGGCCACAATGGCCATTCTCCACGCACACGGACGATTATTACGGCTTGCCCACATTGCTTCAATACGATTAAGAATGAGTATCCACAGCTCGGTGGCCATTATGAGGTGATCCACCATAGCGTCTTCATTGATCGCTTGATTAAGGAGGGACGCCTGCGGCTCCCCGCAGGCTTCGACCACCGCAAGCTGACGTATCACGATCCCTGCTATGTTGGCCGCTATAATGGGGTCTACGATGAGCCTCGCCGCGTGCTGACGGTGCTCAATAGCAATGGGGTCACGGAGATGCGCCGCAATCGCAATAAGAGTTTCTGCTGCGGCGGTGGCGGTGGTCGCGCTTGGATGGAGGAGCGCATCGGCAAGCGAGTCAATCAGACACGCGTCAATGAGGCGCTGGAGACAGGGGCCGAGGTGCTGGCAGCGGCCTGCCCCTTCTGCATCATGATGTTTGAGGATGGCGTGAAGGGCGTGGAGGCAGAGGAGCGTCTCCAGGTCGAGGATATCGCTGAGATCGTGGCCCGCGCTTTAGAGGAGGCCGCCACAACGACTGCGGCCGGCGCCGGTCAGTAGTTCTCTTCCCTCCTTCTCTCCTCCTTGTCTCTCCCCAGCGCCCCGGTTGAGTCAACCGGGGCGCTTGCTTTTTGCCCGCTCATTGTTAGAGTTGTGTTAGAAGATCGTCAGAAAACCGTTATATGACTTGACATTTTTTGTGAGATGAGTTATACTAAGGTCGGACGAACGAAAGAGCGGGGGCCGGCGGACGCCGGAAGCAGGTGCCCGGCTGGAGCTTGAGCTGGCGCCACTCCGGCGTCGCTCGGCGGATGATGGTCGTTGTCTGGAAGCTGCGTCAAGAGCGATGAGGGCGGTGGAGGTGGCAGGAAGCAGGGACGGATGGACAGAGTGGATCTTATGACCCGAGAGGTGGCGCCCTGGTTGGGGCTGAGGGCTGGCGGCTGGTGCCGTCCCTCTCTGGGAGCTATGCTCTGGTATCTGGTGCGTAGCTGGCGATGTCTGTGGCTGAGCAAGGAGGTGTGAGCGATGACGACACTGCTGCAGTTTGATCCGTTCCGGGAGGCGCTGAGCCTGCGCAAGGCTATCGATCAGCTCTTCGAGCAGAGTTTTGTCCGTCCCGGTTGGTCGCTGGCGGGTCGTCAAGGTCCGACGGCGCTGCTGGATGCTTACGAGACTGAGCAGGGCTATCGGGTACGCTTCCTGGTGCCCGGTGTCAGGCCGGAGGATCTGGATGTGAGCATTCAGCAGAATACGCTGACGCTCAGGGGAGAGTTGCCGGCCTTTGTCGGCGCGGATGAGCAGGTGCGCTGGTTGGCTCAGGAGATTACTCCTGGTCACTTTGAGCGTAGCATCACCTTCCCCAAGCCCATTGATGCCGATCATGTAGAGTGCACCTATGAGCATGGTGTGCTGACGCTCTGGCTACCGATTAGGGAGGAGAGTCGTCCGAAGCATATCAGTGTACGCAGTGGCTCGGGCCAGCCGCTGACGGTGGAGTCGAGCCTGGCTCACTGATCGCTCGTTCGCTCATGGGTTGAGACCGAGCAGGGGTCGCCCCGACTAAGGGAGATCAGCCCCTGCTCTAGCCTGCGTCTGAGCGCGGGTAGCTTCTGTATCCGGTGTCGGTCCTTTCGTAGGGTATCCGGTTCTGACCTTCGTTGGGCTGGCTGATCTTCTGGTTCCTTAGCCTTGTCTGTCCATCGTCTCAGCTCGCTCGTCTCGGCAGGCGAGCCGACCCGCAGGAGTGGGTCGCTCCTGATAGAACAGGATGCCTGCTTGGGTCTGATCTGGTCTATCGTAGCGAGGAAAGGAGGAGAGGACTATGAACGCGCTTCTCGCCACCGGTCTCTTGCTGTTGCGCCTGACGCTTGGTCTTATCATTATGGCTCATGGTGCTCAGAAGCTGTTCGGTCTCTTTGGCGGTCATGGACTGCGTGGCACGCAGGAGATGATGAACAGGCTGGGTCTGCAACCGGCCCCATTCTGGGCCTGGGTAGTAGCACTGGGTGAGTTTGGCGGCGGTTTGTTGGTAGCCTTGGGTTTGTTGACACCCTTGGCGGTGCTGCTCCCCATCGGTTCCATGCTGGTGGCTATCGCCAAGGTGCATTGGGCTAAGGGCTTTTGGAACAGCCAGGGCGGCTTTGAGTTCAATCTGGCCCTGCTGATGATGGGCGTGGTGCTTGGCCTGACTGGCGCTGGCAGCTTCTCGCTGGACCAGGTGCTTAATTTCGCACCTCCTCAGCCACTGACCTTCCTGATTGGGCTGGTGGTCCTGGTCCTGCTGCTGCTGATCCTGATCCCGTTGGGCAATCTGTTGACCCGGCGCTCTCAGGAAGCAGCTCAGGGCGCAGCCCAGTCCTGACAGGAGATCTTCAAGCCGAGCTAGGGAGTGATAAGAGGCGCTCGCCAGTCACAGGCAGGTGCCCGCCTGGGTTGCTTCTGAGCCACTGAGCCAGCCTCGGGTACATGCCTCTTCTTTTTTTTGGCCCCTGCAGAAGAGGCAGTAGGAGATCAGGTAGACTCTTCTCCCTGCCAGGCCAGCCTATTCTTTGCGATCTGAAGCTGTGGGCTGGAGCGATGCACCGGTGAGACCCGCGGCAGACTGTCCTTTGCCAGCGCGCACTAATGAGCAGGCGATAGCAAGGAGACAGATCAGGGCCGAGGCCATGAAGGCATGGTCCATTGCCGAGGTGAAGGCCCGAGCAATGGCCGGCGCCAGGTGACCAACTGTGCCTAGGAAGACGCTGGCTACGAGTGCTGGTGGCATGGAGACAGCCGCAACGTCCAGAGCGACAGCGAAGCTGAAGATCATGCCTACGTTGCGCA
>NZ_JADGHT010000436.1 GCF_019683755.1 Thermogemmatispora sp.
CGCTTGCTGCGAGTAGAATTCAACCTTACCGGAAGGGGTGCCAAAGCGCCCATCAGCGAAGGGAATGCGGCGCTCTTCGGGTATGGCCAATGGGACCCATCCTTCGCGCTGGAGCCGCTCGAGAGTGATGCCCTCCAGGAGCGGTGAGTGCGCCGCTGTCGCTTCCAATACTCCTCGAATGACAGCCTCGGGATCTTCGTGCAGCCAGGGTTCTTGGAAGCCCATCGCCTGCGCCAGCCCGCGCATCACATCCCAGTTACTGCGCGCTTCTCCCAGGGGGGCAATGGCCTGCGCGTTGTACTGGAGAGCCAGATGCCCATAGGCTTTGTGGAGATCAGTTTGCTCAAGCTGGCTGGTTGCTGGGAGCAGGATGTCTGCGTAGCGCGCTGTATCGGTTTCAAAGAGGTCGTGAACCACGACGAAGAGGTCATCACGCTTGAGACCTTCGACGATCTTGCCGGCATTGGGGGCGGAGGCCACGGGGTTAGCGTTATAGACGTAAAGGGCGTAGATAGGGGGGTCAGCCTCTCCAGTGAGTAAGGCCCCTAGACGATTCATGTTGAGGGTCCGGGGCGCAGGTGGGCACGCTGGATCGTGCTCGTGCTTAACGGCTTCGGCGTCCCATTGTAGCCAGTCGCTGGTACTATACATGACGCCTCCGCCAGCCAGCCCATACTGACCGGTCAAGGCCGGGAGACAAAGCAAGGCGCGGACGGTTTGTCCACCATTGCTATGGCGGTTGATGCCGTCAGTGACGCGCAGCATAGCCGGCGAGGTCGTGGCGTAGGTCACAGCCAGCTCCGTGATTGTCTCGACCGCCAGACCGGTGATCTCTGCCGCTCGCTCAGGCGGATACTGCATGATGCGTGCTCGTAGCTGCTCCCAGCCGACCGTATGAGCCTCAATCCAAGCTTGATTATGCAGACCCCGCGTGACGATGACATGCATCATGGCGAGGGCCAGGGCAGCATCTGTACCGGGATAGGGCTGAATATGGAGATCAGCGGAACGCGCTGTCAGAGTGCGCACGGGATCAACGACGATGACCTTGGCCCCCTGTCGTTGGGCTTGACGTAAGAAGGGCATGATATGCGGAGCCGTGCTCGCCGGGTTGCTGCCCCAAATCAGGATCAGCCGACTCTGTAGCAACATGTCCGGCGAAGGAGCCAGACGCCAGCCAATGGTAAGGCGTACGGCCTCCTCAGCAGCATAGCCGCAGATCGCCCGCTTGAGACGTGAAGCCCCCAGGCGATTCCAGAAGCGCGAATCCGCCACAGCTCCGTTGACTAATCCCAGGGTACCGGCATAGCTATAAGGCAGAATGCATTGGGCACCGTGCTCAGCAATAATTTGTCGCCAGCGCTCGCTGATTTCGGCAAAGGCTTCCTCCCAACTGATGCGTGTAAAGGAGCCGCTGCCCTTAGGTCCCTTGCGACGCTGGGGATAGAGCAGGCGCTCAGGATGATAGACACGCTCTAGATAGCGATTCACCTTGGCACAGAGCCAGCCGCGGGTGATCGGGTGATCAGCCCGCCCGCGGACACTCAGCGCTCTTCCCTGCCCGTCAACCAGGGTCTCCAAGGCGCACCCATCAGGACAGTCATGAGGACAGGCCCCATAGACCAGATGGACGGTTGCCTCCACGTTGTGTTTCTTTTCATCATCAGCAGCAGCAGAAGAGACGACCATGCGCAACAAGCTCCTCTCGCAGTCAAGAGATCGCCGGCGATTGCTTCCACCCCTGCTCTCCTTGTCTCGTTGAAGGCTGAAACGGTTGCCGGCTTATTCTTTCTCGATGCGGAAAACTAATTCTCCGGGAAAAGTGAAGCGCTCAAGCCGCCAGTTGCAATCGGCCACTAGGCTCCGAAAGCGCTCCTCATAATAGGCTGCCATTCTGCGTTTTCCGCCTCCAAGGCTCTGCCCAGGAAAGGAAACCAGTAAATAGCGAGCACGGATAGCTTGCAGGAGCCGCAAGCCAGCTTCTGGCTCGATGTGCTCTAGACACGGCAGCACTTTCAGGACAAAGGCCAGATCGACCGTGAGATTCGGTGGCGCCTGTACCACATCGCAAACCGTCGCCTCACCGGGTACCCCCAGCACCTCTAGCACTGCCTGCAGAAAGGAAGCCAGATCTTCATAGAGATCACAGGCATAGTAGTAACAGGTGCTTCCACCGGTTCTAAAGAACGGCATCCAGGGCAAAGCCAAAGGGTGGAAACCACAGGCGACATCAAGCACGCGCTTCACAGACGGTAAATCAGCTAGCAAGCGTTCATAAAAAGTCGAGAGCACAGCCAGCCGCTCACGGGTGGAGGCGTGCCAGGACATCACGCGACGGCAGACCGCGCGCAATTGCTCCTCATCGCCGCTCGCGCGCGCCAGGCGCAATTCTTCCAGCCAGCGTGCATATGGTGGCTCTCTGGCCAGATACATTCCAGCAATCTGGTGGAGCCGGCGCTTGGTCACCTTAATCGCTTCTCCTAGATCAGCACGCCGGGCTAGCTCACGAGCGCCCACATAGGCGATCGCCTCAGCAGAGAGGAAGCGATACTTACGACTGGCCCGCACTGCCTCAACCAGTTGTTTGAGCTGTTTGCTGCTCTCGCTGCTCTGCCACTCGCTCACCATGCAACAGTATTCCCAGGCGTTGCATCAATTGCGCCATAAAGCGTAGATTATGGATTGTCGCCAGGCGCAGAAAGAGGGCATCGTTGACCTTAAAGAGATGATGCAGATAGGCCAGACTATAGCGCGAGCAACAGAGACAGTCACAGAAAGCCGAGATCGGTCGTCGCTCGCGACGCAGGCGTTCATCACTAAGATAGATATAGGTTAACCAGGACCCATCAGAGTCAAGGTTACTGGTAGCAGGGTCCTCGGTAAAGCAATAGAGCCGCGCGTGGCGAGCGTCCCGCGTTGGCATAGCGCTATCAAAGAGATCGTAGCCCATACGGGCACAGGCCACGACATTTAGAGGATGGCCGATGCCCAGACCATGTAGAGGAAAGCGCGGTGGGATCAGCTCACGCGTCCAGGCCACAACCTCACTCAACAACTGCCCTTCACTGTCCAGCGGCCAGCCTCCAAAGCCAAAACCATCAAAGCCAATCTCCAGCAAGGCCTCAGCACAGGCACGGCGCAGCGCGAAATCGCCCCCACCCTGGACGACAGCGAATAGCAGCGGACGGCGCTCGGGGGACAACTTTTTCTGCTCCATCAGGCGCACAAACTCAGTCTTGCTGCGCCGTGCCCAAGCAATCGTTCGCTCAACCGACTCGCGCTGTCTGGAAGGTGGCTCATCAACGTGAGTGCAATCGTCCAGACAGATTACCACGTCGCTGCCATAGCTGCTTACCTGTAACTGAATGCTCTTCTCAGG
>NZ_JADGHT010000437.1 GCF_019683755.1 Thermogemmatispora sp.
GTATTAGACATTTGGAACAATCGCTGGGCCAATCCTGTGCAAATGGCACGCGAAGGCTTCCAGCTCATCAACATGAACGACAATCTACTCTACATCGTGCCGCGCGCTGGCTACTATCACGACTATCTTGATACGCAAACGCTCTACACGCGCTGGCAGCCCTTTATCTTCGATCTGACCAATCCTCATCTGAATCTGGCGCCCAACGATCCGCATCTGCTGGGGGCCATGTTTGCCCTTTGGAATGATAAGCTCAACGTGGTCAGTGATGCCCAAATTGAGGACCGTATTGCACCGGCGGTGCGTGTGCTCAGTCAGAAGCTCTGGAGCGGAGTGACGCCCCTCTCCTATGGTCAATTCATGCAGCTTGCCTTGCAGCTCAGCGCTGTGCCAGGCACCCATCTGCCGGAGCCGCCGCTGCCCTTTGAATTCACGCCGCATCAGCAAAGTGACGGGCCCCGTTCCCTGAACTGGCCAGAGCCTTTGGCGCTGGTCACACTTTGGAGGCGGCGTCTCTGAAAGCAGCTCGCTGGTTCGCCATCTGCTCGGGTCCAGAGCGAAACGCGAGTGAGCCTGTGCTGTCTCGCTTCCAGCGCATTTCCCGCTAGGCTCAAGGGCTATGAGGTGAGTGCTGGAATGTTCACAGGGGACTGAAGTGTTTCCTCCTTAGAGAGGGACAACGAAGCCCTCTGCTGAGAGTACTCATCGGCTGGATGGCATCGCAAGATAATCCAGGCCTGCTCTACGTAGGCACGAGCGAGAACGTGTCTGAGGACGACGAAGGAGTGTCAGCTCTCCTATCGTCGTTTTTTCTCTTGAGGGAGTAAAAGAGAACGGCTATGCCGAAAACGAAGAAGCAGCTTATCGTATCGGGAGCGTCTCCCGCCCGTGCAGGGGACGACCAGCGTGTTGAGCATACAGAGACAGAAAGTGGGGCCATGCCGCATGTTGTCATTGTCGGTGGGGGCTTTGGCGGCTTGCAGGCGGCGCGTGCCCTAGGAAAGGCTCCCGTTAGAGTAACGGTCATCGATCGGACCAATCATCACCTCTTTCAGCCTTTGCTTTATCAAGTGGCGACGGCGGCGCTCTCACCTGCTGATATCAGTGCCCCCATCCGTCATGTGCTCAGGCGCCAGCGCAATACGCGTGTTCTCCTGGCCGAAGTGACTGGCGTTGACATAGCAGGCAAGCGGGTGCTCCTGGGTGAGCGCGGGGAGCGGAGCATTAGCTACGACTACCTGATCATTGCCACAGGAGCGGGCCAGAACTACTTTGGTCATCCTGAGTGGGCCCGCTATGCTCCGGGATTGAAAACGCTAGAGGATGCAACGCGCCTGCGACGGCAGATCCTGCTGGCCTTTGAGGCTGCCGAAATGGAGAGCGACCCTGACCGGCAGCGTGCCCTGTTAACCTTTGTGCTCGTCGGAGCAGGACCGACAGGCGTCGAGATGGCTGGTGCCATTGCCGAGCTGGCACACAAGGCTCTGGCCGCCGACTTTCGCAACATCAATCCCCATTCGGCGCGCATCATTCTGGTCGAAGCGGCGCCACGCATCCTGCTCTCCTTCCCCGCCGAGCTGGCCGAGAAGGCGCGGCGTGCTCTCAACCGTCTGGGCGTCGAGGTTCGCACCTCGGCACCTGTCGAGGCAGTCGATGAGAACGGCGTTGTGATCGCTGGCGAGTACCTGCCAGCCAAAACTGTCATCTGGACCGCCGGGGTCCAGGCTTCACCTGCAGGCCATTGGCTTCAGGCCGAGGTTGATCGTGCCGGGCGCGTTAAGGTCAATCCCGATCTCAGCCTGCCTGGTCACCCCGAGATCTTCGTGATCGGCGATACAGCTCATGTTGAGGAGAACGGTCAGCCCTTGCCTGGCCTGGCGCCAGTTGCCATGCAAGAGGGCCGCTACGTAGCGCGCGCCATTCTCCAGCGCCTGGCTGGTCGAGAGCCTGCGCCCTTCCACTATGTCAATAAGGGAAACCTGGCTACGGTAGGACGGGCTTGGGGCCTATTGCAGATTGGCAAATTGCGTCTGACGGGCTTCCTGGCCTGGATCTTGTGGCTGACTGTTCACATTTTCTACTTGATCGGTTTCCGCAATCGTGTCCTGGTACTCTTCCAATGGGCGTGGGCCTACCTCACGTTCCAGCGCGGTGCGCGCCTGATCCTCTATCCAGAGCGCGCCGGCAGCCGTGAGGCGATGCCAGTGACGACACTCGACTGACAAGAGCCGCTGCGACTACGCAAAGAAGGCCGCAGGTCAGCGCCTGCCGTTGGGGAAATCGACAGAGCAGATAGTCTCAAGATCACCCTCTGCTCTGTACCAGTTGTCGCCAACGGCGGGCGTCTTGTTTTCAGAACAAGGTGCCAGCCTGCTGCAGCTAGCTGAAACCTGGTAGGTCGCTGGCGCGTGTCCTCTCTGGAAGGAGTCAAAGACTTGCTAAACGCACGAACGCCTGAGTTTGTGGATCAGGAAAGGAAAGGTTGGGCCTATGACGACACGCACGCATAGCACTGGCAAGACAACCTTTGAGGGCCAGCCGCGCCTGAAGCAGCGCATGTACGAGATTCAGACACCCCAGCAGGTGCGTCAGCTCCCGATTGAGCTCCCCGAAGAGGCGCGTAAGCAGAGCATCGAGATGCTGAATCAGGTGCTGGCCGACTCGATCACGCTCTACCATCTCTACAAGAAACATCACTGGCAAGTGGCCGGCCCTACTTTCTATCAGCTGCACCTCCTCTTTGATAAGCATGCTGAGGAGATTCTCCAGACCATTGATCTGATCGGGGAGCGCATCCAAATGTTGGGAGGCGTAGCCCTCGGAATGCCCTTTGATGTGGTCGAGCGCACCAAGATTGAACGCCCCCCTAGTGGGGCCGAGAGCGTCCCCTCAATGCTGGCTCGCCTGCTGGAGGCGCATCGCATCGTCATCAAGGGGTTGCGCCAGGGCATTGAGCTGACAGAGCAATGCAAAGACTACGGCACTAATGATATGTTAATGTCAGATATTCTTCGCATGCATGAAATGCATGTCTGGTTTATCTCGCAGCATCTTGTTGACACCCCGCTCGTAGGTGAGGACGGCACCGTTTGACCGTCTAACGACTGAAGCGGCGGAGGCAGCTTCAACGCTGTTAGCTTCTAGCTCAATACGACCACCACTAGCGCCAGACTCGAAGGACAGCTTTGGGTCTGGCGCTAGTCATGCTGGCTAGCGCTCTTTCCCAGTCCTCCTAACCTGGCTATCTGTCGCCGCGAGTGACTATCTCCGCTCCCCTTCTGGCTTCTTCCGTTTGGCGGTGCTGGCTAAGCGCTCCCTCTTTCCCTGCGATCTCCTTTGTGCTATAGTATAACATCGCGTTATAATCCAG
>NZ_JADGHT010000438.1 GCF_019683755.1 Thermogemmatispora sp.
AACATATCAAATATATTGATAATATAGTTTTCGCCAACTGTCAAGGGCAAAGTCTGAGGAGGGCGTCCCGTGGACGCAACTGGGGGCATAAGGGAGCTCGTTACGAGGGTAGGCCAGTCCCCACTAAGGGCAAGGGCCAGAAGTCAGGGGGTAGCCTGGCCACGCTTGTGCCCGTGGCCAGAATGCGCTACAATAAAAGCCCGAAACATCGACGCTCCCGACCAAGGTGGGGCGCCAGCCGCGACGCGAGCCAAGTACGTCACCTACTCACCTTCAACACTCGCCTTTGCAGCACACACGCAGACGCGATAAACCTGGATCGACCGATGCCTGAGTATACCGATCTGGAACAGGAGATACTGGCCGGCCTCAATGGGCCACAGCGAGAGGCCGTCACCACTACTGAAGGGCCGCTACTGATCCTGGCCGGTCCCGGCAGTGGCAAGACGCGCGTTATCACCCACCGCATTGCCTACCTGGTGCGCTGCCGGGGCGTGCCGCCCTGGCACATTCTGGCCGTGACCTTTACGAATAAAGCCGCCCGCGAGATGCAGGAACGCCTGGAAAGGTTAGTGGGCCTAAGCGAGGCCCGTGAGATGTATATTGGTACCTTCCACGCCATCTGCGCTCGTGTGCTGCGCGCTGAGGCGGAGCTGCTGGCGCCGCTTGGCCTAACGCGCTCCTTTGTGATCCTCGACACTGATGATCAGGCGGCCATGATCAAGCAGGCTCTGCGCGAGCTTGACCTCGATGAGAAGCAGTATCGTGTCTCACTGATTCATGCCTTGATTTCGCGCGCCAAAAACGCTATGCTCTCTCCCTACCAGATGGCTGAGCAGGCTCGCCGTTATACCGAGGAGGTGGCCGCTCGCGTCTACCGGCGCTATCAGCAGCTTCTGCGGGCCAATAACAGCGTCGACTTTGACGATCTCCTGATGCTCACCGAGCAGCTCTGGCGCACAGAACCGGAGGCCCTGGAACGATATCAACAGCGCTGGCGGTATGTCCATGTCGACGAGTTCCAGGACTGCAACATTCCACAGTATAAGCTGATTCGCCTGCTGGGTCGGGGCAGCTACGAGCGGCCTGGGGGCAGCGGCAATGTCTGCGTGGTTGGCGACGACGACCAGATGATCTATAGCTGGCGGGGCGCCAGCGCCGAGAACGTCCAGGCCTTTGAACGCGATTTCCCCGAGGCGCGTGTCATCCTGCTGGAGCAAAACTATCGCTCGACGCAATATATCCTTGATGCTGCACAGTGCGTAGTACGGCGCAACACGGCCCGCAAGGAGAAAAGACTGTGGACGGCGCTTGGCCAGGGCGAGAAGCTGATCTACCACGAAGCCTATAACGATGAGGCCGAAGGGCTGTACGTTGCCGATGAGATTCTCAAGCTGCTGGCCCGTGGCGAGGTAGCCCATCGCGGCGAGATCGCCGTCATGTATCGTACCAATGCTCAGTCGCGTGTCCTTGAAGAGCAGTTTCTGCGGGCCAACATTCCTTATAAGGTTATTGGCAGCCGCAAATTCTATGAGCGCAAAGAAGTCAAGGACATGCTGGCCTACCTGCGCCTGCTGCTCAATCCCCACGACGATCTGAGCCTGCAGCGCATTATCAATGTTCCTAACCGCAAGATCGGTCCAAAGTCGCTGGGCGAGCTGCAGCGCTGGGCGCGCGAAGAGCAGCTTTCGCTCTATGCCGCCCTACAACGCAGTGAGGATCATCCGACCTTGGGACGAGCCGCCAAGAATGCCTTGCAGCAGTTTGCTCAGCTACTTGAAGAACTGCGCGCTGCCGTGGCGGAGCTGCGTCTGCCAGAGCTTCTAGACCGTGTGGCAGAGCGCACTGGTTATGGTCCCGAGCTGCGCTCTTCTCCCGAAGGTGAGGAGCGCTGGAGCAATATCCTGGAGCTGCGTCGCGTGGCTGAGGACTATGCCGAGCTCGAAACCTCGCTGGCTCTGGAGCTGTTTCTGGAGAATGTGGCCCTTGTGGGTGGGGCCGACGTGGTGCAAACCGGCGAGGAGGGTACCCTCTTCCATGAAGAGGATCAAGATGCGGTCACGCTGATTACGTTGCATGCGGCCAAAGGCCTGGAGTTCCCGGTGGTCTTCATCGTCGGACTGGATGAGGGCATCCTGCCACATGGGCGCTCTATTGATTCTCCTGAGCAACTGGAGGAAGAGCGTCGCCTGGCCTACGTCGGTTTCACGCGCGCCATGCGCCGCCTCTATTTAGTGCGCGCCCGTCGCCGTTCATATTTCGGCGATGTGGTCTATACGGAGCCGTCGCGCTTTCTTGCCGACATTCCCCCTGACCTCTTTGCTTCTGGCCCGGGTACCCTGGGGTCCCGTAGCTCACTGCGCCAGCCCTCAGCCTGGGAGCGCTATGAAGGCTATGACCATGATCCTCGCGCCGGTTATGGCGGTACCAGCACTGGCTCCCGCCTACGCCGCTCTGTGCCTGCAGACACGACCTTCGCGCCTTCCTCCTCCGATGTCTCCGCCACCCCAGCAACCCCGCGCTTCCAGCCCGGCGATCGCGTGCTGCACCATCTCTTTGGTCAGGGTATTGTGCTCAAGAGTGAGCTGGAAGGTGGCTCCGAGTTTGTCGAAGTGCAATTTCAGGGGAAGCATGGCAAAAAGCGCCTGAGCCTGGATTATGCCCGCCTGGAGCGCCTTCCCTAAACCAGGGGCGGGAGCAGTTCGACGCTGATTGCAGCCAGCGAGATCCAGCCCTCGGCGGCAGGGGAGGGCCGGCTCTGCCTGGTTCGTTCTCTCTCCCTCTCTTGCCAGCCTCTTCCTGGTCTGAGACGCTCCTCGTCGCCTTGACCAAGAAGCCATGCAGCACCAAGGCCAACTATTCCCAGAAACCACGGGAGCTGAGCTTCAGGGATAGGATAATCCAACGGATAGCCAACCCCAGTATAAACGAGTGGATCGAAAAAACATCCAGGAAAACGCGCTGCCTTTGGATGCCGCCCATCACCGTTACTCTCCAGATCGGGAGAATACCCATCGTTCCAGCCTGAACATCAATCTTTTTCTATTCTGATAGCTCTTTGTTTGATGAATAACTTTCAGTGCCTTGAAACCGAAGAGCCATATCTGGCTTTCCCTGACCTGGGTGGAGTATACTCTCTCTGTTAAGATCATATGAGTATCGGGTAATATGATCATGAGAAGCTCGCTTTGTTTTGTTGCTAAGATATGCTTATCAAGAGAACAGGCAAGTGAAATGTCAAAAACCGCCTGCTTCCAAATATGGCTATTGCCAGACCAAATATAATCACCTATTATAGATCTAGCCTTTTATTCTTATATATTCTCAGAT